>NZ_JAJJPG010000004.1:0-36833 GCF_032907665.1 Intrasporangium sp. | reverse complement strand
ACCCGCTCACGGCAGGTGTCCTACCCGCACGATCGCTCTTCTCACCCCCTCCTCACCCCCTCCTCACCCGCTGCACGGCCACCTCCCGGGCACCGCGCTGCACACCCTCCGCGCGGTCCTGAGAGGATCCTTGGCATGCGCATCACAGCCCTCGCCGGTGGAGTCGGCGGCGCCAGGTTCGTCCGCGGTCTCCTGCACCACCTGAGCGGCACACGTCCGGGCGAGCGGCCGGAGGTCACCGTGATCGGCAACACCGGCGACGACATCACGCTCTTCGGGCTGCGCGTGTGCCCGGACCTCGACACCCTCCTCTACACCCTTGGCGGTGGGGTGCATGACGGGCAGGGCTGGGGCCGCGCAGACGAGTCCCACCTCGTCATCGCCGAGCTCGCCGCACTCGGAGCGACACCGATGTGGTTCTCATTGGGAGACAAGGACTTCGCAACCCACATCTATCGATCGCAACTGCTCGGACACGGTATGCCGCTGAGCGCGGTCACCGCGCGGCTGGCCGGCCGCTGGGGGCTGGGAGAGCAGGGCGTGACGCTGCTGCCCATGACCGACACCCCCGTCGAGACGCACGTCGTGGTCACGGAGGACGGGCAGCAGCGGGCCATCCACTTCCAGGAGTGGTGGGTTCGTCACCAGGCCGCGCTCGAGGCGGAGCGCTTCGTCGTCGCCGGGCTGGACGCTGCGACACCGGCCCCGGGCGTCCTCGAGGCGATCCGATCCGCCGACGTCGTCCTGCTGCCACCGAGCAACCCGGTCGTGTCCATCGGGATCATCCTCGGCGTGCCCGGCGTGCGAGATGCGCTCCGGGGCACACGTGCCCCCGTCGTCGGTGTCTCTCCCCTCGTCGGGGGACGACCCGTGCGTGGCCACGCGGACGTCTGCCTGCGGACCATCGGGGTGGACACGACCAGCGAGGCCGTGGCCGGTCTCTACGCGGACTTCCTCGACGGCTGGCTCGTCGACCCCGAGGACCCCATGCCGGAGACGGCACGATCCTCGGGTCCGGCGCTGGTCCGCCGCCCGCTCCTCATGAGCTCGGTCGAGGCTGCTGCGGAGATCGCGGCGAGCGCGCTCGAGCTGGCCCAGCGGCTCGGCACGGCGTCTGGCGGTGGGGAGGTACGTCCATGAGCCGTTCCTCGGAGGGCCTGCAGTCGCCGTCCACGATCACGGTCACGCCACTGACCGGGATCCCCGAAGTGCGCGAGGGCGACGACCTCGCCGATGTCATCGATGCGGGCCTCGATCGCTCCGGCGTGCGCCTCGAGGACGGCGACGTCCTCGTCGTGTCGAGCAAGATCGCGAGCAAGTCGCTCGGACTCGTCACCCACGACCCCGACAAGGACCGGGTCGTCGAGGCCGAGACCGACTACGTCGTGGCCGAGCGGGCGCTGCCCGGTCGCGTGGCGCGCATCGTCCGGTCCAAGGCCGGGCCGATCATGGCCGCTGCCGGCGTGGACGGGTCCAACACCGGGGAGCGGGGAGGATGGTTGCTCCTGCCCCACGACGCCGACGGGGTGTGCGAGCGCATCCGGGACGAGCTCGGCCGGCGACACCGGGTCCGGATCGGCGTCATCCTCAGCGACACGTCGGGGCGCGCGTGGCGCATCGGGCAGGTCGACTTCGCCCTCGGGGTCCACGGCGTGCGCGTGACCGATGACCTTCGGGGAGGGACGGACGCCGACGGTCGGCGCCTCGAGGTGACGACCCGCGCGGTTGCCGACGAGATCGCTTCGGCCGCCGACCTCGCCAAGGGCAAGGTCCATGCGGTCCCCGCCGCGCTCGTCCGCGGGCTCGCAGCGCTCGTGCCTTCCTCTGACGACCCAGTTGCCCCACGGGGTCGCGACCTGGTCCGGTCCGGTCCGGAGGACTGGTTCGCCTACGGCCGCGTGGAGGCCGTGCGCGCGGCCTTGGGGGTCGAGCCGGGCAGTGCGGACGCGGTGGAGGTGGGCCTTCCGCCGGTCTCTCCTCAGACCTCGACACGACTCGAGGCGGTGGGGCGTGCCGTTCGGGCAGCACTCCACGAGGTCGACTCCGGCACGGCTGATATCGGCCAGCGGTCGGTCACCCTGACCGCGGCGACGCCCTTCGAGCTGGGGCGGCTCACGGCCCGGCTCGAGACAGCCCTGTGGTCCGAGGAGCTTCGGGGCCAGCCGGAGGAGCCGAGCGCCAGCGGACTCTCGGTCGTGGTGAGGATCGCAGGCCGGACCGGCCGGACGGCGCACCACTCACCCGGCTGACGCGATCCCGTCGGACAGGACAGGGTTCGGGTCAGGAAATGGTGAAGACGACCTTGCCGAAGACGTCGCCCTCGACCATGCGCGCGAAGCCCTCCCGGGCGTCGGCGAGCGGCAGGACCGTGTCGATGACGGGCTCGATGCGCTGCTGGACGATGAACCGCGAGAGGTTGCCGAGCTCCTCCCGCGTCCCCATCGTCGAGCCGACGACTCGGAGCTGCTTGAAGAAGATCTTGGTCAGTTCCGCCTTGCTCGGGGCGTCGCCCGACGTCGCGCCGGAGATGACGATGGTGCCGCCGGGACGAAGGGAGTTGACCGAGTGCGACCAGGTGGCGGCCCCGACCGTCTCCATGACGGCATCGACCCGCTCCGGAAGGCGCGCCCCCGACTCGAAGACGTGGTCGGCGCCGATGCTCAGGGCCTTGTCGGCCTTGGCCGCGTCGCGTGAGGTCGCCCACATGCGATATCCCGCGGCGGCCCCGAGCTGGACGAGGGCAGTCGCCACGCCACCACCAGCGCCCTGCACGAGGACGGTGCCCCCGGGCTTGACCCCGGAGTTGGTGAAGAGCATCCGGTAGGCCGTGAGCCAGGCCGTCGACAGGCAGGCCGCCGCGTCCCAGGACAGATCGGCAGGCTTCGGCACGAGGTTGCCGCGCGGCACCAGGACGTACTCGGCGAGCGTCCCGTCGTGCAGCTCGGAAAGGAGCGTGCGCCGCGGGTCGAGCGTCTCGTCGCCCTGCCACCCCTCCGAGGCCACGACGGCGTGGACGATGACGTCGTTGCCGTCGTCGTCGACCCCCGCACCGTCGCAGCCAAGAATCATGGGCAGCCGGTCGGCCGGCAGACCCACCCCCCGGAGGGACCAGACGTCGTGGTGGTTGAGGCCGGCAGTCCGAAGGCGCACCCTCGCCCATCCGTCGCGCGGCTCCGGATCAGGCCGCTCCCCGACGACGAGACCGGAGAGCGGGTCCGTGGGCGACTGGCTGGCGGCGTAGACGGCGAGCATGTCAGCACCCTAACGATCCCCACCCGGGGGCGCCTCCGACGCGAGACGTGATGCACACCGCACGACCTCACGGTCCCGCGCCGGAGCCCACCCGAGTGGCCCGATGTCCACCCGGGCAACTCGAGTGGCCCCGGATCCACAGGAGCGGCGCCCACTTGAGTCCCGACTCCACCTCCCGGAGGGGAGCGTGTGGACAATCGGGCCACTCGACAGGAACGGCGACCCGCGGGCCGGCCCAGCGGCATACGTCGGGCCGGCCCAGCGGCATACGTCGAGGGCAGCGACTCAGCCGCAGCAGCGGGCCAGGGCCGAGACCGCCTCAGCCACCGTGGGGGCGACCCGCTCGTCGAACACGCTCGGGACGACGCAATCGGCCGTCGGCTCCTCGACGAGCCCGGCAATGGCTCGAGCGGCAGCCAGCTTCATCTCCTCGGTGATCGACCGGGCGCCGGAGTCAAGGGCTCCGCGGAAGATGCCCGGGAAGGCGAGCACGTTGTTGATCTGGTTCGGGAAGTCCGACCGGCCCGTCGCCACCACCTCGGCGAACTTCTGCGCCACGCGCGGGTGGACCTCGGGGTCCGGGTTCGCGAGCGCGAAGATCACTGCCCGGGGGGCCATCCGCATGAGGTCACGCTCCGGCACCGTTCCGCCAGACACGCCGATGTAGACGTCGGAGCCCTCGAGCGCGTCACCGAGCAGGCCCACGCGGCCGGTCCGGTTCGTCAGGTCGCGCAGCGACGCCTTGTGCGCGGGAAGCCCGGTGCGGTCCGGGCCGATGATGCCGGACGAGTCGACGACGATGACGTCCCCGACGCCGGCGTGCACGAGGATCGACGACACCGCCACGCCAGCGGCGCCGGCACCGGACACCACGACGGTGAGGTCCTCGAGGCGCTTGTCCACGACGTGCGCCGCGTTGTAGAGCGCGGCCAGCGCAACGATGGCGGTGCCGTGCTGGTCGTCGTGGAAGACGGGGATGTCGAGGCGCTCCTTGAGCCGGCGCTCGATCTCGAAGCACCGGGGCGCCGAGATGTCTTCGAGGTTGATCCCGCCGTACGTGGGGGCGAACCGGGCGACGGCGTCCACGATCTCGTCGACCGTGCCCGTCTCGAGGCACACGGGGACGGCGTCGACGTCGGCGAAGTGCTTGAAGAGCACCGCCTTGCCCTCCATCACCGGCATCGCCGCCAGCGGGCCGATGTCGCCGAGTCCGAGCACGGCAGTGCCGTCACTGACGACCGCCACGGTGTTGCGGCGGCTCGTGTAGCGGGTGGCGAGGGCGGGGTCGGCCGCGATCGCGAGGGAGACCTCGGCGACCCCCGGCGTGTACAGCAGCGACAGGTCGTCGGCATCTCGAAGCGGGGAGGTCGCGTGTACCCCCAGCTTGCCGCCCTCGTGCGCCCGGAAGACCGGGTCATTCGCGTCGAAGGGCTGACTGACGGGCAACGCACTCATGAGAGGAACCTCGTTCGCATCGACAGGGCATCGCGCCCTAGCGGAAATGGCAAGGGCCGCGGGTCTGGCCTCAAGTACGGATATGCGAGACGGGGGTTGCCCGAACGTCGTCATTCTGCCATGGCCGGGGCCCGATCCGACAAGGGGGGCCGGCGTTTTCGTATGGAACCGGTCACCGGCAGGCGTCAGGGCAGCTCCGGGCCGTGCCGGATCGGCGCCCAGCCGTGCCACACGGGGGGCACGTGCTCCTCCCCGGCCTCTCCCCCGCGCTTCACGCCTCACGCGGGTGGCTCGGCCGTGCCGAGGAAGCGCAGGAGGGCATCGACGACGTGTGGGTCGTACTCGTAGCCGAGGCCGAGGTAGATGCGCTCCACCGCCGTGTCCCGGGCGCGTCGGCTCCGGGAGCCGCCGGTGAGGTCCTCGTAGGCGTTGACCACCTTGATGATCCGGCTCGTCAGCGGGATCTCCTCGCCGAGCTCACGCAGCTGCCGATACGGGGTCGCCTGGTGCTCGAGGATCCGTGCAACGTCGTCGAGCACTCCGGTCTCGCGCACGATGGCCAGGGTGTCCTCCCCGATCCGCCGTTGGTCCGCCGGAGCCGCGAGGACGGTTGCGCCACCCGGGATGGGCTCGACGAGTGCGACCTGGCCGATGTCGTGGAGCAGAGCGGCGTACTCGAGGTCGAGCAGCTCCCGCTCGGGGAGACCGAGCTCCCGGCCCACCGCGACCGCCGTGGCCGCGACCCGCTCGGAGTGGCCCGCCGGGGTGTAGCCGGCCGCGTCGGTGAGCCGTGCGAGGGTGCGGATGCTCTGGAGGTAGGTCGCCCTGATGCTCACGTAGCGACGGAAGGCGAAGAGCGTGAGGACCAGCGGGCTGAGGAAGAGGGGGACGGCGGGCGCACCCAACGGGGGCACGGCCAGGGCGATGAGAACTCCCGTCACGGCGAGGGCGACCGAGATGGCGAAGCTCGAGCGCAGCTCGTCCTTGAGCGTCTGCCACCAGGCGGCCCGGAGCAGAGCGCGTGCCGTTGAGGTGACGAACGCGTCGGCGAGCAGGCCGATGACGGCAATCGCCAGCATGAGGACCGCGGCCCGCCACGGCTCGAGGCCGTCGTCCCGCACTGGTTCACCACCGACCTGGCCGAGGTGGATCACGCGGTACAACAGGGCCGCCACGGCGACGCTGATGAACCGGCCCACCGTCTCCGCGACGTTGACGGGTCGACCGGTCAGATGCCTCGTGAGCGCGGCGACGGTCATGGCCACACCGGTCACCGCGAGCACGAAGACCGAGCCGTAGGACACCACTCGGTCGCCTGGCAGCTCCGCCGTGAAGACGAAGCCGAGCGCCGCCGCCGTGGCGATCGGTGCCGAGCCGCGGACGCGGGAGCCGGACAGCTGGAACCACTCACCGACGAGGATCGCGATGGCAAAGGTCCCGACGAGTGCCACACTGCCCGAGTCGCCCCACTGCGGGGAGTCGGCGGACACGTACACGAGGGCCGCGGAGCACACCACGGCTGCCATGCCGGCCCCCAGCGGCACGTAGCGTCGGGGGCCGAGAACGGCGGTCACGACGTCGCCTCCTCGCGGGGTGGCCACCCATGCTTCGCGACGACGGCGCTCAGGGCCTCGAGAACCGCCGGGTCGTAGCGGCCGGTGTCAGCACCGAGGGCACGCAGGGCCTGCTCCGCTGTCTTCGGCTCGACCCACCCGTCAGGCTGGGTCAGGCCGTCGAACGCCGCGGCGACCGCGACGATCCGCGCCGAGACCGGGATGTCCGCCCCCTTCAGCGGGCCCTCACCGTCGCCGTCGAAGTGGTCGTGCTGGTGGCAGATGCCGGCCCGTGCCTCGTCGAGGAAGTCGATTCCCTCGATCATGCGCGCACCGACGACCCCGTGTGCGGCGAGCATTCGCTGCTCCTGCATGGTGAGCGACTCCGGGGCACGACGCAGGATCCGGGCCGGGACCGCGAGGTGGCCGATCTCGTGGAGCGTCCCGGCATGGCGGACCGTGACGATCTGGTGCGGCCCGAGCCCGAGGTCCTCGGCGATCCACTCCGCCAACCGGGCCGTTCGGCGGCTTCTCTCGACGGCGGCAGGCTCCTTCTTGCCGAGCGCCGTGACGAGGGTGTCCAGGGTTCGCTCGTGGGACCGGAGCTCGTCGCCGTACTGGATGAACGCCCAGCGTGCAGCGAGGAGCGGGGCGAGGACGAGCAGGGCGCTGAAGGGCCCGAGCTCGGCGGGGTACCAGAGGACGACGAAGAGGAAGCCGATGATGCCGTAGCCCACGTAGGCCCATCCCGATCCACTGAGCACGCGGCGCACCATGACCATGAAGGGGACGCCCTGGGAGAAGTGGATGACTCCGGCGAGCAGCACGGCGTTGGTGAGGCAGCCGACGACGTCGGCCACGAGGATCGGGAAGCCGACGTCTCTGGAGATCGTCAGTGCACCAGAGATCCCCGCGAGCTCGCGCTGCCCTCCGGCCAGGAGGTAGGCCAGAGCACCCACTGCGCCGATGATCCCCGTCATGGCGACGTTGAAGACCGTCTGGACCAAGCGGGGTCGACCCCGGTCGGTGGCCATCGAGACGAGACCCACGATCCACGCGCCGACCGGGCCCACGATGACGGCGGCAGCGAGCAGGATGATGCTGAGGAACGAGAAGCCGACCCGAGACCCGACGTCGGGCTCCCGGAGCTGGAAGCTGAGGATGCCCATGCCGCACAGCAGCAGCAGGGCTGGCACATCCAGACGCGGGTCGGTTTGCCACGCCACGAGCCCTACGCCGGCAGCGGCGAGGGAGACGACGCCGATGTAGGCATACAGGCGCCGGTCACGAAGCCCCGGTCGGCGAGAGCTGGTGCTCACCTCGCTCGCATTCGGGAGCCCGCTGCTCTCGTCAGGGACCGCCCGCGAGCGACAGGGCCGGCGATGCAGTCAGGGCAGGTGCGTTCGACCGGACCCGTCAGCCACCCCACGACCACGTGTCACTGCCAAGGACCGTCGTCAGGCTCACGATGAATGGGCTCGCTGCCAAGGCGATGAGGAGTTTGCGCAGCATTTCGGGGGCTCCTTATGTTCAGACACGGGCGCCTTGGCGCCCGGGGGAAGGCGCCAGCAGTTGCGTCAGTTACAGGATCCCAAACTTCCGGGCGTTTTCGGGGCCGGGACCTCGTCCAGTCGCATTCTTTACCAAGTTCTTAACCTTCCAACCCGTGGTCTCACCCTGCGATCGGCACGAGGTGGGGTGCCACGGCCCCAGGTGGAGCGGACGGGAAGGGGGACCAGCGGAGGATGTCGCGGGGACCTCGGTGAGGGCGTGGGCGAAGATGTGGGAGAATCAGTGCTCGTGCCCGGACGGGCACTGCGACCAGCACCATCGACGAAAAGAGCCGAGATGAGCAAGCGCGCCCGCAAGCGCCGCGCCCGCAAGGGTAACGCCGCCAACCACGGCCGCAAGCCCAACGCCTGAGCGCGTGGCGTGCAGCGCACGCCACGCACCGGCAGCCAAGGCCCGCCCCGACACTCGGGCGCGGGCCTTCGTCGTCGGCGTCCGAGATGGTGCCGGTCCACGGCTCGGGGCGGAGCCCGCCCTGGAGCCTGCCTCCCCCGCCGTCCCGACCGGGTGGGTCGGCGTGGTGTGGGTTCAGCGTGATGGGTCGGCGTGGTGGCCCAGCCGTCTACCGGTCAGCCACCCTCGACCCGGAAGACGCTGAGCGAGATGCGGGCCATGATGGCCGTGCGCAGCGTGTCGGGCGCGTGCTCGTTGGCGCAGGAGCGCTTGATGAGGGACTTGAGGGTCGTGTCGAGGTTGTACTCGTTGAAGCAGGGGCCGCACTCGTCGAGGTGCGCCTGGATCTTCGCGCACTCCGACGGGCCCAGCTCGCCGTCGAGGAACTCGTAGACGCGCAGGAGCGCCTCGGAGCAGTCGGTTTGACCCGCCGCAGGCGCGTCGTCGCGCTCGCCCTTGCCCATCACCGTCTTCCTCCCGCTCCGCCGGCAGCGGCGAACCCGCGCTCCACGGCGTAATCGGTCAACAGCTCCCGCAGCTGGCGGCGTCCGCGGTGCAGCCGACTCATCACGGTGCCGATCGGCGTGTCCATGATCTCCGCGATCTCCTTGTAGGAGTAGCCCTCGACGTCTGCGAAGTAGACGGCGAGCCGGAACTCCTCGGGGATCTCCTGGAGGGCGCGCTTGACGTCACTGTCGGGCAGGTGGTCGAGAGCCTCCGCCTCCGCGGACCGAAGCCCCGAGGACGTGTGGGACTCGGCCCGCGCGAGCTGGTAGTCCTCGATGTCGGACGAGTCGGACTCGAGCGGTTGTCGCTGCTTCTTGCGGTAGCTGTTGATGTAGGTGTTCGTGAGGATGCGGTACATCCAGGCCTTGAGGTTCGTGCCCGGCTTGTACTGGTGGAAGGCGCCGTAGGCCTTCGCGTAGGTCTCCTGGACGAGGTCCTCGGCGTCGCTGGGGTTGCGCGTCGTGCGCAGGGCGGCGCTGTAGAGCTGGTCGAGCAGCGGCATCGCCTCGGTCTCGAAGCGGGCGCGTCGCTCCTCCTCGGTCTCGGCGGCGAGGTCGACGGTCGCGGATGGTGGCTCGTGCCCCGTCACCGTGCCGCCCTCGGCCAGGGGTGCCTGGCCCTCGGGGCTCGGCGGGGCATCGACGACGGTGATCGCCGAGGCCGGGTCGGTCTGCTTGTCCTTGCTCATCGTCTCCCACCCTAAACCCGAGGGGAGGGTGGCCGGAGCCGCCGCTCGTGCGGGCGCCTCCAGCAGACAGGTGACCATGCCCCTGAAACGTCGGTCATCGGGGCAGCATTCCCGCGATGCGCGTCAGCGCCTCGACGAGGGCCGGCCGGGAGCCCTTGGGGAAGCTGTGGGCCCCGTCGACCTCGATGAGCGTCGCCCACGCCGGGAGGTAGGGGGCGAGCTCCTCCGGCGTGCCGAACGGATCACGCGCACCGTGGACCAGCCACGTCGGGTCGGGAGCGAGGGCCAGCTCGGCGTCACGCAGGCGGTCGGGGCGCCCCGGGAGGTGGAGGGGGAAGCTGAGCAGCAGCCCGGCATCGGCACCGAGCTCGGCAGCGGTCCGGCAGGCCACGCGCGCGCCGGCGGAGCGGCCGCCGACGACGAGCGGGCGGGGCAGTCGTCCCCGGCCCGACATCAGGTCAGTGACCATCGGCACCCACGCGGCGTCGAGCGTGGGCGGCCTGCCGGCCACCCGCCGTCCGGCGACGAGCCAGGGCTGCTCGAGAAGGGCCACGGTCCAGCCCGCCCCGACGAGGACGTCCCGGGCCACCGTGAGGTCGAGGGAGCGCAGCCCGCCCCCGGCCCCGTGGCCGAGGACGACGGTGCCGTGGGAGCGAGCTGGGCGGCATACGTGCGCCCGTCCGGGACCCTCGGGGGTGTCGAGGTCGCGCACCCGCTCGGCCACGCGCGCGGCTGCGCTCATCCCCCGATCACCTCACCGGTCATCGGGTCGACGACTCCGACGAGCTCCTCCCGCGGGGCCGGCTCGAGCAGCCCGGGGCCGTTGCGCGACGTGGAGCCGACGGAGCGGCCGATGGGATAGGCCTCGAAGCGGCCCGGCCGAGCGAACTCGAGCAGCCCCCGGACGACGTCGGGATCCCGCTCGGCGGGGTCCAGCCACTGCTCCCACTGCTCGGGCTCGAGGACCAGCGGCTGGCGGTCGTGGATGCGGTCCATCCCCGGATCGGCCGCGGTGGTGATGATGGTGAAGGTCGTCAACCACGCGTCCGGATGCCCGTCGGGCAGCTCCCGATCGCGCCAGAACTCGTAGAGGCCGGCGAAGCCGACCTTCGCCCCGTCGGCGCGGTGGATGAAGAACGGCTGTTTCCGGGGCTTGCCCTTGGCGTCGACGGCGGTCGGGGACTTCTGCCACTCGTACCAGCCGTCCGCCGGGACGATGCACCTCCGGGAGAGCGCCGCCCTCGCGAAGGCTCCCTTGCCGAGGACCGACTCGGCGCGGGCGTTGGTCATCCGCTGGCCGAGCTTGACGTCCTTGGCCCACGACGGCACGAGGCCCCACGTGAGCAGGCGCAGCTGCCGGGTGGCCTGCGCCTCGTCGGGCTCACCCGCCTCGGCGGTCTCCGGCGTGCGCGGTGCCCGGGTGACGACGACCGGCGCCTGCTTCGACGGCGCCATGTTCCAGTCGGGTTGGCCGGGCGGAGGGTTCTGCGGGTTCTTGAGGATGCTGCGCCCGGGCTCCCCGGAGTGGTCCTCCTCGATGTCGAAGGCCTCGATGAGCTCGTCGGGCCTGGCGCTCGCGGCATACCTCCCACACATGGGGTTCAGCGTATGCCGCTCCGCTGACTCCCGATGCAGCTGCGCTCCCGGCCCCCCGGCCCTCCCGGCCCCGCCCTCCCTCCAGGCAACACGCCCGGCATTTCGCTGCTCGCCCCTGATATTTCGCGGCGCAGTTGTGCATTACCGGGCGTGTTGCCGGTCCAGCCGAGGTGGCGGCGGTCGGGCGTGGGTCGGACGGCGTGCACGAACGCAGCCGAGGGTGTGGGTATGTCGATAACGTAGGCCCCACCCCAGGAGGAATCCCGATGATCGTCCGTCGAATCGCCCGTCCCATGCTCGCCTCCGTGTTCATCGCCGCCGGCGTCGAAGCCCTGCGCAACCCGGCAGCGCGATCGAAGCGGGCAGCGCAGCTGCTCGACTCCGTGTCCGCACCGCCCGCGGTCCAGGACGACCCTGACCTCTTCGTCCGCGTCAACGGCGCCACGCTCGTGGGGGGCGGCGCCCTGCTGGCCACCGGGCGGATGCCACGCCTTGCCTCGACGCTGCTCGCTGCCTCGGTGGTCCCCACCACCGCGATCGAGCACGCGTTCTGGGAGGAGACCGATCCCGAGAAGCGCGCGCAGAGTCGTAGCCTGTTCCTCAAGAACGTCGGCCTGCTCGGCGGCCTCCTGCTGGCCAGTGTCGACACCGCCGGCAAGCCCGGGCTCGCCTGGCGAGCCCAGCACGCCACCCACACCACCCGCCGCGAGGCGCGTCACGCCAAGCGGGCAGCTGCCCGGGAGGCCCGCCTCCTCGCCCATCGAGCCCAGGACATCGTGAGCTGACTTGAGTCCCGCCGACCACTCCTCCATCACCGACGCCGCGGCCAGCGGCACCAGCGCAACGACAGTTCTCGGAGACTGGTCGGCCCCCACCCCGGGAGGGCCCGTCGACGCGACTGTCACTCTCCCGGGCAGCAAGTCACTGACGAACCGCTACCTCGTCCTCGCCGCCCTCGCCAGCGACCGGTCGCGGCTCAGGGCGCCACTGCGGTCCCGAGACACGCTCCTCATGGCCGAGGCACTCCGGGCGTTGGGGGTGGGCATCGACGACGTCGCACCTGAGGCGGACGCGGTCGGGTCCGACCCGGACTGGCTGGTCACGCCGCCGTCCACGCTGCGCGGTGGGGTGACCATCGACTGCGGCCTCGCCGGGACGGTGATGCGGTTCCTGCCGGCGGTTGCCGCACTCGCCGACGGGCCGGTCCGCCTCGACGGCGACGCCCAGGCGCGGCTCCGGCCGATGGGGCCGGTCGTCGATGCCCTGCGAGTGCTCGGAGTGGAGGTCGAGGATGCCAACGGCTCGCTGCCCCTCACCGTCCACGGCCGAGGTCGAGTTCGTGGAGGCGCCGTGACGATGGACGCCTCGGCCTCCTCGCAGTTCATCTCGGCGCTGCTCCTCGCGGGCCCGCGCTACGACGAGGGCGTCACCGTCCACCACGACGGCAAGCCCGTGCCGAGCGAGCCACACATCCTCATGACGGTCGAGACGCTGCGCGACGCCGGCGCCGTCGTCGATGACTCCGAGCCCAACACGTGGCGGGTCGAGCCCTCGGAGGTCAACGCCCTCGACGTGTGGATCGAGCCGGACCTGTCCAATGCCGGCCCCTTCCTCGCCGCCGCGCTCGTCACGGGCGGCACGGTGCGCGTGCCCGGCTGGCCGCAGTACACCACCCAGGCCGGCGACCTCATGCGCGAGATCCTCGACACGATGGGAGCCGACGTCCGGCTCGACCGCCACGGCCTGACGGTCATCGGCACCGGCGAGCTCGTCGGCATCGACATCGACCTGCACGACGCGGCAGAGCTCACGCCGACCGTGGCCGCTCTCGCCGCCCTCGCCTCCACCCCGTCCTGGATCCACGGCGTGGCCCACATCCGGGGGCACGAGACCGACCGGCTGGCCGCCCTCACGAGCGAGCTCGGCGCCCTCGGCAGCGCGGTCAGCGAGACCGACGACGGCCTGCGCATCGCCCCGGCTCAGCTGCACGGTGGACGTTTCCGCACCTTCCACGACCACCGGATGGCGACCGCGGGGGCCATCCTCGGCCTCAGGGTCCCGGGCGTCCTCGTCGAGGACATCGCCACGACGGGCAAGACACTGCCCGACTTCCCGGGCCTGTGGGCACGGATGATCGACGGGACGCGACCGGCAGGGTCCGCGACCGGCGCGGCCGTGGAGGTGCCGGCTCGATGAGCTGGCGGGACCTCGACGAGGGGGACGTGCGCGTCCGTCCGACCCGGAAGGGCTCGAGGCCCCGCACCAAGGACCGTCCCGCCCACGCGGACGCCCTCGTCGGGATGGTCATCGGGGTCGACCGAGGGCGGTACACCTGCCTGCTCCCTCAGGGCGCCGGCGGGCGCAAGCAGCCCGAGCGTCTCGTCACGGCGATGAAGGCCCGCGAGCTGGGTCGCACACGGATCGTCGTCGGCGATGACGTGGCGCTCGTGGGCGACACGAGCGGCGGTGCGGACGCCCTGGCCCGGATCGTCCGGGTCGAGGAGCGCCGTTCCGTCCTGCGCCGCACCGCCGACGACACCGACCCGGTCGAGCGCATCATCGTCGCCAACGCCGACCAGCTCGCCATCGTCACCGCCCTCGCCGACCCGGAGCCACGCTCCCGCATGGTCGACCGCTGCCTCGTCGCCGCTTACGATGCCGGCCTCGAGCCGCTCCTCGTGCTCACCAAGGCAGACCTCGCCGACCCGGCGGAGTTCCTCGCCCGATACACCCCTCTCGAGGTCGGCCACGTCGTCACCCGCCGTGACGACGGTGGCATCGAGGGCTTGGAGGAGCTCCGGGCCCGGCTCGCCGGTCGGGTCACGGTGCTCGTCGGCCACTCGGGAGTCGGCAAGAGCACCCTCGTCAACGCCCTCGTCCCCGGTGCCAGTCGGGCCATCGGCGACGTCAATGTCGTCACTGGGCGAGGCCGTCACACGTCGTCGAGCGCCGTGGCGCTCCGGCTGCCCGATGACGACGGCTGGGTCGTCGACACGCCGGGGGTGCGCTCCTTCGGCCTGGCCCACATCGACGTCGACCGCATCATCGACCACTTCCCCGACCTGGCGGCGGGCACCGACGAGTGCCCGCGCGGCTGCACCCATGACGAGGAGGAGTGCGCGCTCGACGACTGGGTCGCCGAGGGCCACGCGGGGCCGGCCGGGCCGGCGCGCCTCGAGTCGCTGCGACGACTACTGCAGAGCCGGTCCAGTCCGGCTGAGTACTGACTCCGCCCGCGCCCCTTCCGGCTCGCACCCCGGAGAATGGCGAGGCCGCCCGACGCGTGGTGCGACGGACGGCCGGCGCCGGGCTCAGGACTCAGGACCTCCCGGCCAGCGTGAACCCGATCCCTTCGGGCGTCTGGGTGGCGTCGAGGGTCTGGTCCTCCAGTGTCGGGGCCGTGTCCTCGGCCAGGTAGACACGCGCCTCACCAGCGTCGACGACCACGTCGCTCGGCTGCGGCTCTGCGACAACCCGCACGGCGAGCTGGTCCTGGTCGCGGGCGATGCGCAGTCCAGCTGTCGGTGATGCATTGTCACTGGTCAGGCCCTTGACAACGGCCTGGGCGTTCTCGGTCACGGTAAGCATTCGAGACTCCTGTCTTCGTGCGGTCGCCGGGCTGAGCCGGCGTTGACGCCTACGACCACCTCTCGGGGCAAGTGCGCACACGCCTCGGACTCCTCCACACTCCCCGATGGACCCGGGGCCGTGTCAAGTCAGCGGCGGGCGGCTCGTCTGCCGTTCTCGCCGAATCGTCTGCAGGACAGAGCAACCCGGCACAGCGGCATACGGCCAGATACAAAGACGCTGGGCCGGTGGCGCCCTTGCCGGTCACGACGGGCGTGCTGGCGCTAGGCTCCGCCAAGTGACCTCCTACGACGACGACCTTCGTCTGGCCCACGTCCTCGCCGACGCGGTCGAGCGGGTGACCATGGCACGCTTCCGCTCGGCGGACCTCATCGTCGAGAGCAAGCCGGACCTCACCCCGGTGACCGATGCCGATCGCGCAGCGGAGGAGCTCGTCAGGTCTCAGCTCAAGCGGACCCGCCCGCGCGACGCGGTCGAGGGCGAGGAGTTCGAGACGACCGGACACGGCCCCCGGCGCTGGATCATCGACCCCATCGACGGGACGAAGAACTTCGTGCGCGGTGTCCCGGTCTGGGCCACTCTCATCGGCCTCGTCGACAACGGCCACCCCGTGCTCGGCCTCGTCGCTGCGCCGGCGCTGCAGCGACGCTGGTGGGCGGCGATCGGGTCCGGCGCGTGGAGCGGTCGCTCGATCAGTGCGGCCAAGCGGATCTCCGTCTCTCAGGTCGGCCGCCTCGGCGACGCGTCCCTGTCGTACTCCTCGCTGGCGGGCTGGAGGGTGCGCGGTCGCCGCGACGACTTCCTCGACCTCATGGACGACTGCTGGCGGACCCGGGCCTATGGCGACTTCTGGTCCTACATGCTCGTCGCGGAGGGCGCCGTGGACATTGCCGCCGAGCCCGAGCTCGCCGTCCACGACATGGCCGCGCTCGTGCCCATCGTCGAGGAGGCGGGTGGCCGCTTCACCGGGCTGGACGGCCGTGAGGGGTGCTGGAGCGGCAACGCCGTCGCGACGAATGGCCTGCTCCATGACGAGGTTCTCCGCCGGATCGGCGCCCCTGCCGCGGTGGCGGAGCACTGACCCCACTGACCAGACAACCACGCTGACCGTATGCCGCTGAGCCACCTTCCGGCGCAACCGGAGTCGGCGGGTGGTCTGGTCTCGGTCGCTCAGTCGGAGACGACAGTGACTGCGCCGAGGTCGAGGTGCTCGATGGCGGCCCGGTGCGCCTCGGCATCGCCCACGAGGACCGTTGTCCAGCCGCTGCCGGGCGCGCTGTCGGGCTGTGCCACCCCGGCCGTCGAGGCGAATCGTCGGAATGCTGCATCGAGCCGCTCGCGGTCGACGCCCTCGAGGTCGCGGAGGTTCGCCGTCGTGAACTCCGTCGTGCGCCCGTCGAGCGCCATGCTGATGGCCTCGTCCGCCACCGCATCCGCGGTGGCGTATCGACCGGGAGCGGTCTTGCTGATGAAGTCGACCCCGGAGCGGACCTCCTGCTCGGAGAAGCCCTCCCGCCCACTCTCGAGGATCTCGACGAGCAGACGGAGGGACTCCGCGGTGCTGTCTGCGCGAACGGACCCGGAGGTGAGGAAGATCCCGCCCGTGCGCCGCGGGCGGAAGCTCGATCGGATGCCGTAGGTGTAGCCCTTCTCCTCGCGCAGGACCGCGTCGATCCTCGCATTGGGTGACCCACCGAGGACGAAACCGATGACGGGATAGGGCGCCCAACCGCCCTCGACCGAGCGATCCGGGCCAGGGGCGCCGACGACGATCTCGGTCTGCACCGACCCCGGGCGGTCGACGACGACGATACGGCCGCGATCGTCGGCCAGCGTGGCGGCACGGCGGAGCGACGAGGGTCGGTCCGCGCCACTGCGCCAGCCACCGAGCGACTCCTCGACGAGCGCACGCACGTCGAGGCCGGACAGGTCACCGGCGATCGCGATCGTCGTCCCCGCCGCGATGACGTGCTCCTCGTGGAAGGCCGCCACGTCGTCCCTCGTGACCTGTGAGACCGTTTCGCGGGAACCTCCCGTGGGCCGGGATGCCCGCTCGTCCTCGGCATAGAAGGTGGCGACGAACTCCAGTGCCGCACGGTGGCCCGGGATGGAGCGTTCCTGCTCGATCTCGGCGAGGCGGGTGCGAACCTGTCGGGCGACCTCGTTCTCGGGGAACACCGGCTCCGTGAGGATCTGCCGGAGCAGGTCGAGGGCAGGCTCGAGGTTTCCCTTGACGACGTCGAGGTCGAGCGTGATGCCCGCCTCGCTCACGGCCGCCCCGTAGCTGACGCCCTTGCGCTCGAGGAGGCGCGCGAGCTCCTCGGCGGAGTGCGCCCGGGTGCCCTCGTCCATGCTCCGGGCCATGATCGTCGCGACGCCCTCGACCTGACGTGGCTCCGCGCTCACCGATACGGGCAGGCCCAGACGGAGCGAGATGACGTACTGCCCGGGCACGTCGTAGGCGACGAGACGGATGCCGTTGGGCAGGTCGTGGCTGGTGGCCTCCGGGAAGGACCACTGCGGCGGCGGGGCGACAGCAGGTCGTGCAGTGGCGGTCATGCCGCGGCCTCCGCCTCGTCCTCGGCGAGGTACCGCACGACGGCACGAGATCCGGGATCGAGCCACCGTGCCGCCTCCGCCCGCACCTGCCCGGCCGTGACCGCCCTGACCTGCTCGACGAACGTGTTGACGTAGGCGGGGTCCCCGCTCAGCATCGCATGGTGACTGATGTGGTCCGCCCGCTCCTCGATGCTCGCGAGCGCACTCAGCCACGAGCGCTCGGTGTCGGCGATGACCGACTCGAGCTCGCCCTCGTCGGGGCCCTCCGAGATGAACCGGGCCAGTTCCTCGCAGACCGTCGCCTCAACCTGCTCCGGGTCCGCACCGGCGGCGATGTCGACGGTGATCGTGCCGAGGCCGACCCCGTCGACGAGGCCCATCGACCAGCCCGCGACCGAGGTCGCCGTCTCGTCGGTCCGCACGAGGCGGCGCATGAGCCGAGAGCTCGCCAGGCCGCTCATCACGTCGAGGGCGATGGAGCAGGCGTGGTACTCAGGGGTGGTGTCGACCGGGAGCCGGAACGAGATGTAGAGACGGTCGTTCGGGACGTCTCCCGGCCGGTCGAGACGGACCGGGTCGGCGATCGGGGGCAGCTGGGGCAGCCGCTCCCGGTGGTGCACCTCGACCGGCGACAGGTCGCCGAAGTAGCGCTCGGCCGCAGCGAAACCCTGCTCGGGCGAGAGGTCGCCGACGAGGGTGAGCACGGTGTTGTTGGGACCGTAGTGCGCCCGGAAGAAGGCGTGGACATCCTCGAGGGTCGCCGAGTCGAGGTCCTCCATGGAACCGATCGTCGGGTGGTGGTACGGGTGGTCCTCGGGAAAGACCGTGGCGTAGATGTCGATGAGCGCCTGACCGTAGGGGACGTTGTCGTAACGCTGGCGCTTCTCCTCCTTGACGACATCGCGCTGGTTGTCGAGGTTCTCCTGCGTCACCGCGTCGAGGAGGTAGCCGTGACGGTCGGCCTCGAGCCACAGGGCGAGGTCGAGGGCGCCCACCGGTACCGTCTCGAAGTAGTTGGTCCGGTCGAACCACGTCGTCGCGTTGAGCCGGGCGCCCTCGTTCATCAGCGCGCTGAAGTGCTCCCCTGAGGCGACGTTGCGGCTGCCCTGGAACATGAGATGCTCGAAGAGGTGGGCCAGCCCAGTCCGCCCCGGCGCCTCGTGGCGCGAGCCGACGCCGACCCAGAGGTTCACGGCGACGTTGGGAACGGCATGGTCCTCGGAGACGATGACCCGCAGGCCGTTGGCCAGGGTCCGCTCGACGAGGGGATAGGCGATCGATGTCACGGCATGACCCTACGTGAAGTCGGCGGGGGTCGCCTCGGACTGTGGCGCACTCTTGGGATAGCGTAACGCCGCGTTATCCATCTCGCGCCTCACATAACCCGCACATATGCTGGCGTCATGAGCGGCGACGTCACCCCACCCGACCTCCTCGCAACGATCCGCGACTCCGTCATCGGCGAGGACCAGGTCCTGCCCGGCCCCTATGGGCCACGCAGGGTCACCTACGCGGACTACACCGCCTCGGGACGAGCGCTCTCCTTCATCGAGGACTTCATCCGGGACGAGGTCCTCCCTCGCTACGCCAACACCCACACCGAGTCCTCGGGGACGGGCCTGCAGACGACCCGGCTGCGCGAGGACGCACGACGGGCCATCCGGGACGCAGTCGGGGGCGATGACGAGACCGTGGTCATCTTCGCCGGATCAGGCTGCACCGGAGCCATCGACAAGCTCATTGGAATCCTCGGCCTCCGGGTCCCCTCCGCCTTCGAGGACCATTGGCAGGCAAGCACGCTCGTCCCAGCGCACCAGCGGCCCGTCGTCTTCGTCGGACCCTATGAGCACCACTCCAACGAGCTAGCCTGGCGCGAGTGCGTCGCCGACGTCGTCGTGGTCCCCCAGGATCTCGACGGCCATGTCGACATCGAGGCCCTGCGCGGCCTCCTGCAGCACCATGCCGACCGTCCGTTGAAGATCGGGTCGTTCTCGGCAGCAAGCAACGTCACGGGCATCCTCACCGACACCGACGCGATCTCGACGGTCCTCCACGAGCACGGCGCCCTGGCGTTCTGGGACTTCGCTGCCGCAGGCCCGTACGTCGAGATCTCGATGTACGGCCGCGACGACGGTGAAGCGGACGCCGGGCGCGGCGGAAGTGAAGGTCGGGAGGGCGCGAACATCACCGGCGCCGGGGAAGCCCGCTCAGCGGCATACGCCCCCACCCGGAAGGACCTCGCACGCAAGGACGCCGTGTTCCTCAGCCCGCACAAGTTCATCGGGGGGCCAAGCACGCCCGGGGTCCTCGTCGTGCGCCGGGAGCTCCTGACGAACCGGGTGCCCGACGTCGTCGGAGGCGGGACGGTGGCCTTCGTCAGCGCAGCCACTCACGACTACCTCACCGACCCGGCACACCGGGAGGAGGGGGGCACTCCCGCGATCATCGAGGCCATCCGGGCCGGCCTCGTCTTCCGGCTCAAGGAGGCCGTCGGGGTCGACGTCATCCGGGCCCGGGAGGAGGACTTCCTCCGCCGCGCGATCGCCGCCTGGTCCACCGAGCCCTCCATCGACATCCTCGGCAACGTCGACGCCGAGCGACTCTCGATCGTGTCCTTCACCGTCCGCGCCGAAGGAGGGCGGTTCCTCCACCACAACTTCGTCGTCGCGGTGCTCAACGACCTGTTCGGCATCCAGTCGCGCGGTGGGTGCTCATGTGCGGGACCCTACGGCCACCATCTGCTCGGCATCGACCTCGACCGCTCCGAGGAGTTCGAGCGCGAGACCACGCGGGGCTGCGAGGGCATCAAACCCGGGTGGGTCCGAGTGAACTTCAACTACTTCATCTCGGACACCGTCTTCGCCTACATCGTCGAGGCCGTGCGGCTCGTCGCTCGACACGGCTGGCGCCTGCTCGGCGACTACGACTTCGACCCGGCGACCGGGCGCTGGACGCACAAGCGCGGGCCGGTCGAGCCGCCCCTGCGCCTCGACCAGGTCCGCTTCGAGGACGGCCGGATGACCTACCCGCGCCATGCCGACCGGGCACCTGAGTCCGCGCTGGAGGACTACCTCGTGGAGGGCGCCCGCATCATGCAGGAGGCCATGCCCGTCGGTGGCGAGGCGGCGAGCGTCAACCCCGACTTCGACCACCTGCGCTGGTTCGACCTGCCGAAGGACTCGATCCGGACCTGACCCGAGCTCGCCGAGCGAGCGGTCGCCTCAGTAGCGGAAGATCGCAGCCACGTCGCCCCCACCAGGCACCTCCGCAGCAGGCATGGCGTAGACGTCCCCCTGCGCGGACAGGGAGTCGACGGCCGCCCGATCGAGCAGCTCACAGTGCGCGAAGGCGTCGTCGGCGCCGAGCTCGACGACCGACGCAGGCTCGCCCAGCTGCTCCCAGCACCACGGCTCGGTGGCGAGGAACAGGGTCTCCACCCGTCCCTGGCCGGCCGCCTCCTCGATCCGCGCCGGATTGCTCGACGCGAGGCCCGTGCCGTGTCGTTCCTCGAAGCGGCTGACTGCCTGATCACGCAGGTCGATCAGTCCCCGCTCCACCAACGGCCAGGCCGCGGCGTGCAGCTCCTCCGCGGAGAGCTGGTCGGGATTCTGCCGGACGGCATCCTCGACGACGTTCGGATAGCCGTTGACCTCGCGGTACAGCGACAGCGTCTCGTCCAGGCCAACGAGCACCATGGGAAGGGTCTGACCGGTCAGGTAGTCGCGCAGTCCGTCAGCAACCTGCCTGAAGAAGTCGCGGACCTGGATCTGCTTGAGGTCGTCGCCCGCCGCGCCGTGCCCGTAGAACACGGCCAGACCCCCGCCGCGCGACCCTGATCTGAGGGGGATGGCGAGAGTCTCTGACCGTCCTTCAGACGGCTCGATGACCTCCCGCAGGCTCGTCGGGACATCCCCGAGCTCGAGCTCCTCCACCCTTTGCAGGCTGCCCTCGAGCAGCCGCACGTTGCGCTGGCTCAGCGCCAGCAGCAGGAAGTGGCTGTCCCCGGTGACGATCCGGAGAAGGGGACCGACGACGAACCGATCGCCGACCGTCGCGACCTCGGGAACTCCAGCCGGGACGCGAAACATCCGGTGCCACCCCGGCCTGAGGAACATCGCCAGCCCGTCACTCATGTAGTTCCAGGCGAGGCGGTCGTCACGCAGCTCCCGGGCCGGCCCCAGCAGCTCTGCGATCTCGGGCTCGCGCCATCCTCGGTCGACGAGGAGCTGCTCGACCCGACCGACCACGTTCTTCCACCGGATGGGGTCGGCCTTGGTGCCGGCGCCCGATGGATGGGTGGGGATGAACAGCGACACGTGCAGGTCGGGACGCCCGCGCTCGGCCAGCTGATCCAGGTCCGTCTTGGTGAGTAAGTCCATGTCGCCGCCTCCGCCCGGTCCCCCACCGATGGGCGGACCCTCCCGTCACCCTACGAGGCAATCGTGCTCGGCGCATTCCTGCTGCCCGGTCTCACGGTCGGCACCATCGCGACCGCCGCCGCTCACAAGGGGCCGAGCACCTCCTGCGGGTTGGCATCCAACGCCAGCGTGTCGAGGACGGTGAGCAGCTGCCGCTCCTCGTAACGGAAGTGCGACTCCATGATGGCGGCGATCCCCTCGAGATGCCGGTCGAGCTCGACCGGTGACCCGCGCCGCTCCACTGTCGCCTGCATCCCGGCGACGAGGTGGGCGATCATCGAGTGGTCCTGCTGCAGCTTGAGGAGGGTGTCCCGGAGCTCGGGATGGGCTGCGCCGATGGCCGGGAACAGCTCACGGTCCTCGCCCTCGTGGTGACGGGTCAGTGCAGTGCAGAACCCGTGACAGAACAGCAGCAGATCACGCGTCGCCAACTCCGTCGCCTCCCCCTTGACCAGGGCAGTGCGCGTCACCTGCAACGCTTCACGCAGACGGTTGTGCACGCTGCGCAGCTCGTGGCCCCAGGCAGTCAGCCTGGTCTTCTCGCCCTCAGTCACGCGAGGGCGAAGGAAACGACGGGTTCATCGTCGTGCTCCTTCTGATCCGGCGCCTCCATGCCTGACACGGTCTGCCACCGACACGCGACGCTGCCTCGCAGACTAGCGAGGGTCACCTGAGCCGGTCCACCCGCCGCCGTCCACTCGGAGCTGGCCCGTCGTCGACGATGTTGAAGTCATCCCAGGCCTTCTGCTCCGGAGCCAGAAAGTGCGTGCCGCGCGCGAGCTCCGTCACCACGGCACCGGCCCCTCTTCGCCGAAGAAGCCTGCCGTGGGTCCGTCCGAGCCGATGGTGGCCAGACGGACCAGCACGGCGGCTCCCTGCTCGACGGGCACGAATCCGGTGTGGTTGTTGCTGTCGGTGGCGACGAATCCCGGGGCCACGGCGTTGACGAGGATTCCCTCCTTCCGCAGTTCGTTTGCGTACTGCACCGTCAGGGCCAACAACGCAGACTTCGATGGCGTGTAGGCCGCCGACGGCAACAGTGCTCCGAAGGGGCCGTCAGGGTCGCTCATGAGCGACACGGACGCCGCGTGGCTCGCGACGTTGACAATGCGGGGCGACTGCGACCGCCTCAACAGCGGGAGCATTGCATTGGTCACGGCGATGACTCCGAAGACATTGGTCTCGAACACCGCACGAACCATGTCCAGGTCAACCGAGCTGGGGATCTGATCATGGGCGTCTTGCGGAGAGACTTGGCCTGACCCGGTGATCCCGGCGTTGTTGACCAGCACGTCGAGGTGACCGTAGTGCTCGTCGATCTGCGTCGCGGCCGCCTTGACTGTCGCAGGGTCGGTGACGTCCAGGGTGACAGCATGCGCGTCGCCGCCAGCCGCCCGTACCGCAGCCGCGGCTTCTTCCCCACGAACCGGGTTCCTGGCGCCGACCAGGACCGTCATGCCCAGCTCGGCCAACTGCTCGGCCGCGCTACGACCGATCCCCTTGTTGGCGCCCGTGACCAACGCGACGCGCTGGTGTGTGCTCTGCTCGTTCATGCGCACTTCCTTCTCTCGCGAGTGGGTCCTCTCAGGACTCCTCTTCGGTATCTAGACAAGACAGCGCCTCGCCCCGTGACATCCGGGACGACATTTCCGTCAACGGGACGGTGGGAATGGCAGGTGGTGGGGCACATCGACGGAGCCGTTCTCGGGCCACGGGAGGTAGCCAGATGAGTGCAGACGGCGTGGATCGAGACGCGACGTGGCGGGATCAACGAGGCAAGGGGTTGGCACAGACGGGACGTGGGGCGGCGTGTATGACGTGGGGCGGCGTGTATTGGGCCCGGGGCGTGAAGAATGAGCGGGTGACCTTCCTGGCCGACGCCGTACTGCCGCTGATCCGGACCCGTGCCGAGCTCTGGCGTTGGTCAACCGCCAACGCCCATGGGCGCGACATGCACGACGCCGTCGACATCCTCGAGACGGCGGTTCCGACCACCGACCCGGCCGAGGTGTACGCCGTGACTCACAAGGCGCTGGCCAGCGCGATCAAGGTGATCGCCCGGGCTGACGACTCCACTGGCATCATCGGCGACGCGTGCCGTCGGCTTCTCGATCTCCACCCGAGGGTGGCGATCGCCGCGCGCGTCCCGAGGGGAACGCTGATCGACTGGATGATGCAGTTCCAGTTCGAAGGCGACGTCGACTACTTCGAGCTCGATCCCGTGGCGTACGCGCCGGCGCTCGGCGAGAGCGGGATGAAGGCGTATCGCGAGCGACTGCACGTCGTTGAAGCCAGCCTCGGGCCCCGTCCCTCCGATGATGATCGGTGGTCGTCCAGCCACTCCCACCACTGGTTGACCCTGGACTGGAATGCCCAGCGACTCGCCGTCCTCGACAAGGACATCGACGCCATCATCCGAACCCATGCCAGGGACCGGAAGGTCGCGGCCTGGCTCGAGCACACCGCCGAGGCGTTCGAGGAGATCGGCGAGATCGAACTGGCCATCCACTGGGCCAAGCAGGCCACCGATTTCGACCGCGGGCACCAGTCACTCAAGGCGGCGGACTACTGGTGCCGACTCCTCGAGCAATACCGGGCCGCCGAAGCGCTGGACGCGCGGCTGGTCGTCTTCCGGCGCTGGCCGTCCTCGACCACTGCAGCCCGGCTGCACAAGGCCACTGGCAAGGAATGGCCCGACTACCGCGATGAGGTCATGGCCACGCTCGCGGCGAGCCCCCGCGACGCGGTGCTGTTCGCACTCCTGACCCTGAAGGAGCCCGAGCTCGCGTGGAACCTCGCTCATTCCCTCGTCCTCGACAGCGACCACACATGGAGCGAGCTGGTGAAGGTGTACGAGCACGTCGACCCGCTCGCAGTGTTGCCGATCCACCAGCGCCTCGTCGAGAACGAACTGGTCGAGGCCGGCGCTCAGCACTACCGACTCGCTGCCGAACGGCTGGCGAAGATGCAGGAACTCGCCAACGGGTCCGATCAAGCGGTCGAGGTCGACAGGCTCATCGCCGATCTTCGGGAGACCCACCGTCGCCGTCCGCGACTACAGCAGGAGTTCGACCGCGCGGGGCTCCCGTGACGACTGCATCTGCCCCAAAGCGAAAGTCCAGGACAGCCATGGGCTGACCTGGACCTTCTTCGTAGCGGGGGCAGGATTTGAACCTGCGACCTCCGGGTTATGAGCCCGGCGAGCTACCGAGCTGCTCCACCCCGCGTCGGCATGGACAACCTTACGGGAATCTGTCCGGACGGCCAAATCGGGCACCTCGGACGCCACATGAGCGACGTCGGAGGTGCCCGAATCGTGAGTGCACCGCTCCTGGAACGACAGTCGGGCCGTCTGGACCCCGATCAGGGTGCCTCGGGGGCAGCGGCCGCGGCCCGGGCCAGGGCCTCCTCGAGCCGTTCCTGCGCCTCGCCGTAGGCGGCGAAGTCGCCGTTGCGCAGCGCCTCTTCGCCGTCTCGGAAGGCCGCGTCGGCGTCGGCGAGGGCCTGGCGGAGGGCATCTGCGTCTGGCGTGCCCGTCGGGGCGGGGGCCGACGTGGTCGGGCTCGCCGTCGGGGCGCCGGTCGGCGTTCCGGTCGGGGTGCCGGTCGGCGTGCCATCCGGGGTGACCGGGGTGTCGGTCCCCTGGTCACCAGCGGCCGCCCCGGACGATCCGCCGAAGAGGTCGTTGAGGGCGTCGTCGAGGGAGCCCGCCCACGCGATCTTCTCGCCGAACGCGACCGCCACCGCGGACAGGCGCGGATAGGCGCCGGCGCCCGAGGCCTGCACATAGATGGGCTGGACGTAGAGCACTCCGCCGCCGACGGGCAGGGTGAGCTGGTTGCCGAAAGTCACCTCGGCGCCCTGAAGTGCCGTCGTCGAGATGAACTGGGCCAGGGTGCCGAAGCCCGAGTCGGTCGACGACACCTGCGACGACCGCATGTCGTTGTAGACCTGGCCCGGGCCCTTGACCGTGGTGTTCGTCGGCTCGAGGAGGCGCAGCTGGCCGTAGCCGGGCTTCTTCTTCCCGTCCTCGGAGCCCGCGTCGCCGTCGGCAGCGAGGAACCCCGTGAGCAGGTTGCGGTCACCGACCGGCATGAAGGTCGAGGTGAGCGAGAAGGCTGGCTCCTCCTGGCCCGGCATGGCGAGCGACAGATAGTAGGGCGGCTGGAGGAGCGACTGCTCCGCGTTCGCCCCCCGCGTCGGGTCGAGCGGGACCCGCCAGAAGGTCTGGCCGCCGTAGAACGAGCCCGCGTCGGTCTCGTGGTACTTGGTGAGCAGCTGGCGCTGGATCTTGAAGAGGTCCTCCGGGTAGCGCAGGTGCTCCATGAGGGAGCCCTTGATCTCCGAGAGGGGTGTCACCGCGTCGGGGAAGATCTTCATCCACGCGGCGAGGATCGGGTCCTCCTCGTCCCACTGGTAGAGGGTCACGGTGCCGTCGTAGGCGTCGACGGTGGCCTTCACCGAGTTGCGCACGTAGTTGATCTGGCCGGAGCGGATGGCCTGGACCGAGTCCCGCGTGCGGGTCACTGAGTCGGAGGTCGCCGCGTCGAGGGTGGCCATCTCGGAGTACGGGTACATGTCGGTCGTCGTGTAGCCGTCGAGGACCCATTGGACCCGTCCGTCGACGACGACCGGGTAGGCGTTGCCGTCGAGGGTGAGCCAGGGGGCGACGCGCTCGACGCGCTCGCGGGGGGTGCGGTGGTCCAGCAACCGGGAGTCGTTCGTCACCGCGTCGGAGAGCAGGAAGTTGATCTCCCGGTACTTGAAGGCGTAGGCGATCCGGCGGAGCGCGTCCAGCTCGACCCCGCCCTTGCCGGCGTAGCTGTTGGTCACCTGCACGTTGCCGTCGGAGAGGTAGTCGAACTCCTTCTTCCCCGCCCCGACGATGGAGTACTCGGGTGAGGACTCGCCGAAGTAGATCCGCGGTTCGTACTCGCCGAGGACGCCCGTGGTGCCGATCTGCGACTCGAAGAACGTGGGGCGGCCGTCGTCCTCGCGGGTGTTGCCCTTGGCAGCGACGACGCCGTAGCCGTGCGTGTAGACGGTGTGGTCGTTGAGCCAGTTGCGCTGCCCATCGGGGACGCCGGTCAGGTCGAGCTCGCGCACCGCGATGACGGTGTCGGTGAGGTTGCCATCGAGGTTGTAGCGGTCGACGTCGAGGACGTCGGCGAACTGGTAGTAGCCCTTGGAGGCCTCGAGCTGTTTGAACGTCGGGCTGACGACGTTGGGGTCGATGAGGCGGATGCCGGGGATGGTGGCCGCGTCGTCACGCAGCTGGCCCTGGCTCGCCGTCGTCAACGTGTCATACGGCTCCACCTTGACGTCGTCGAAGCCGTAGGCCGCTCGGGTCGCCGCGATGTTGCGCTCGATGTAGGGCAGCTCGAGAGACTTCTCCGAGGGCCGCACCTTGAGGGACTGCACCAACGCCGGGTAGATGCCGCCGACGGCCACGACGACGACAGCGAGGACGGCCACGCCGACCAGCGGCAGCCGCCAGGAGCGGGTCCAGATCGTGCTGACGAACATCACCGCACACATGAGCGCGGCGATCGCGAGGATCCCCTTGGTCGGGATGACGGCGTGGGCCTCGGTGTACTGGATGCCGGTCATGCGCGTCGACTGCGCGTTGGCGAGGTTGTAGCGATCGACCCAGAAGGCCACGGCCCGCACGAGAACGAGCGCGGCCGCGATGACCGACAGGTGCACCCTCGCCGCCTGGGTCGACCTGGTCCGCTGGCCGGCGACGATGCCGCCGTAGAGGTAGTGCGTGAAGGCGGCCGCGATGAAGCCGAGCACGAGCACCATCGTCAGGAAGGACACGAGGAAGTTGATCCACGGCAGGTCGAAGACGAAGAAACCGATGTCGAGGCCGAACTCCGGGTCCGTGGTGCCGAAGGTGGTGCCGTTGCGCCACAGCAGGAAGGTGTCCCACTGGGTGGCCGCGGACAGTCCTGCGAACAGGCCGATGGCGAGCGGTGCGGCGATCGTCGCGGTGCGGCGCATCGGCTCGACGAGCTGGCGGTAGTGCTCCATCGCCTGGGTGTCGGGGGACGGCGCGTAGATCGGGCGGTTGCGGAAGGCGACGTGGATGCTCGACCAGACCACCGCGGCCGTGAAGAGCCCTCCGATCAGGCCGAGGACCACCTTCGTCACGAGCTGGGTCGCGAAGACTCCGGAGAAGTCGACGGACTGGTACCACAGCACCTCGGTCCAGAAGGTGGCCAGCGTGGCCACGACGAGCAGCAGGGCGCCCGCGACGACGAGCGCGGTGACGAGAGGGCTGCGGCTGGGCGGCATGGGCGCCGCTCTCCGCGCCGCGCCGGGCTCCTCGCCGTCGCCGAAGGTGCCCTTGGGGGGGCCGAAGTCGCTGTCGCTCACGTTGGGTCGCCTCGAAATGCTCGGATCGGGCCGGTCTCGCCGCGCTGGAGTACCGCTCCGGCAACAATAACCCGAACGGGCTGGGACTCCGTGCCGCGTCCCCCGCGGGCCCCCGCTGGGCCGAGCCGCGATGACGACGGAACGGATGCCGTATGCCGCTGTGCCGGCTCCGCCGCGAAGATGTGGCCGTCGCGTGGGTACCCGGCGCCGCTGGCCGGCAAGGCCCGGTCGAGTGGTTGGATGGGCCCGTGGATGAGCAGCCGGTCACCTCCCTCGCCGCCGACCCTCTCACCGTCGCCGCGCTCGACACGGAGCGCCACGTCGCCTCGGCCGGGTGGGACCAGCCGGCACGCCTCTTCGCCCTGGTCCGCACGGCCGCCCTCCTCGCGCGCGAACCGCACCTGCGGGACCAGCTCGGGCCGGCCGACCGGGCCGCACGCACCTTCACGGCGATCGAGCAGGAGGGGCTGCCCGCCACCTCGTCCCTCGAGACCCTCCTTGGCCGCATCGCCTGGCCCGACGAGGTCGACGGGTGCGCCTTCGCGATCGAACGCATCGTTGTGCCGCCGGATGCCGAGCGTGACCTCCCGGAGCGCCCGGAGTCGGCGGTCGAGGCGCTCGCGTCCCATCCGGACCGCCGCGACGTGCGCCTGCTCGTCGCCGTGCTCCGTGACGGCTCCTCGATCTGCCTTCTCCGGCAGCGTGAGCACGACTCCGACGACGCTGTCGCGACAGGCAAGGACATCGCCCCCGGGCTCGTCGCCGCGCTCCTGGCGACGTTCGAGGACTAGCAGCGCCCCAGCGAGGACGTCCTGCCGGACGCGATGCCCTCTACGGCGCGGGTGGCCTCGGCGAACGAGTCGACAGCGAAGACCTCGAGGCCTGCGGGGACGTTGCCGACCACCTCGGGGCAGTTGTCGCGAGGGGCGAGGAAGTACTCGGAGCCGCCCGATCGGGCGCCGGCCATCTTCTGCTTGATACCACCGATGGGTCCCACGGCGCCGTCGTCCGCGATGGTGCCGGTGCCGGCGACGTCCCGCCCGTTGGTGAGCGAGTCGGGCGTCAGCTTGTCGTAGACGCCGAGCGCGAACATGAGGCCGGCAGACGGACCGCCGACGTCACCGGCGTTGATCGTGACCGTGGCCGGGAAGTCGTAGTCGAGCTGGAGGAGGACGCCGAGCGCCGTCCGGCCCTCCGCGCCCGCCGTCGTCGGCACGTCGGCAACGACCTGCTTGCCGGAGCGGGTCACCTCGACCTCGATCTCCTCGCCCGGGCGGACCGCCTGGAGGGCGCCGCGGACGCTGTCGGCGGTCGTCGCCTTCGTGTCCCCCACACGGACGATCCGGTCCCCCGGTCGCAGGGCGTCCCGGGCACGCGAGTCGTCGAGGATCTCCACGATCGCGATGTGCGTCGTCACCTTCTGGCCGAGGGCGCGGAGGGCAACCGCTGTCGCCTCCTCCTGGGAGCCCTCCATCTGGATGGCGTTCTCCTCGGCGATGCGTTCCTCGCTCGCCTCCGGGTCGAAGACCTCGTCGACGGGGAGCACGTCCTGCGAGGGGTCGATCCAGGCCCACAGCACGTCGAACGCGTCGACGGGATACCCGGGCCCACCGAGCACGGAGACGGTGGTGAAGCTGAGCTCGCCCTCGGCCTCGTAGGTGGGCAGCCCGTCGATGCTGATGAGGGAGGTGCCGTCCGCCTCCCCGGGAACCTCGCCGAGGGTGTTCATCGTCGGTCCGGGACTCATGATCGCGAAGGGGACGTGGACGAGGTTGCCGACGACGAGCACCGCCAGACCGAGGAAGAAGCCGACGAGGAAGATGACGTTGCCCCGACTCAGCGGCGCCGGCTGGCGTGCTGGGGCCGGAAACAGGGGTGGTGCCGCGCTCTCGTCCCCCGCAAGGCGACGAATCGTCTTCACGGAAGGCCCACCCACTCGTCCGTGCCGTCGGCGAACCGCTGGTGCTTCCAGATCGGCACGGTCGCCTTGAACTCGTCGATGAGCTCCCGGCAGACCTCGAAGGCCTCGCCCCTGTGCTCTGCGCTCACGCCGACGACCACGGCGAGGTCGCCGACCTCGAGACGGCCGATGCGGTGGACCACGGCGATCCGAACGCTGCGACCGTCGGCGGCGAGCCGCTCTGCCAGAGCGCGAGCGACCTCGACCGCCTGCGGGTGGGCGCTGTAGTCGAGCTGCGTGACTCCGGCCTCGGAGCCATCCTTCGCGTCGTGGTTGCGCACCGTGCCGACGAACAGGCAAGTGCCACCCGCGCGCGCATCCGCCACGCTCGAGAGCACCTCGTCGACGGACAGCGGCGTCTCTCGGATCTCGGCAAGGGTGACGGTCACGCCCGACATCGTATGCGGCCCGGCTGGGTGTCGTGCCAGACGACCAGTGGCGTGCTCGTCGTGAGGGAACGATCGTGAGAGTCTCGTGGTTGTCTTTTCGAAGGGCGGCCACCGCCGCGCAGGCCAGCGATCCGAGGAGCACCATGTCCGACCGTGACCCCGACGACCAGGGTCGTTTCGACGGCGACGACGACCGACCGGATCAGTCCGGCGACGGGCCGGGCGGCGGACTTCCCGCGAGCGGGATGCCCGGGTTCGACCCCAGCGATCTCGGGTCGATGCTCGAGCAGGTTCTCGGCCAAGCGGCCGAGAACCCGGAGCTCGCAGCCGCGATGCGCAGCATGGGCGTGGACCCGAGCGACCCCGCCACCCAGGCGGCGATGCGTGCCCAGCTCGGCACCTTCATGTCCGCGCAGGAATCTCCCACCGGCGCCCGGGACCTCGCGACGGACGTGGCGCGCAAGCATGTCCTGGCCGCGCAGGGCAACGACACGCATGACACGAGCGCCGCGCGCGAAGTGGCGGACGCGGTGTCCGTGGCGATGCTGTGGCTGGACGAGGTCACGGCGCTGGGCACGCCCGCGTGGCGCGCGACGGGTCTGAGCCGTGCCGAGTGGGTCGAGGCGACGATGCCACGGTGGTTCGACCTCGTCGAGCCCGTGTCCGATGGGGTGACGAAGGCGACCTCCGACGCAATCCGCAAGCAGCTCGGCGACCTCGGCCCCGAGGCCCTCGGCGACGCGCTTCCGCCGGAGTTGCAGGGGATGCTCGGCTCGGGCTTCGACCCGGCCGCCATGCTCGAGCAGTGGGCTCCGATGCTCTCGAACCTCAGCCGCCAGATGTTCGCGGCGCAGCTCGGGCAGGCCGTGGGCACGCTCGCGACCGAGGTGGTCGGCGCGACCGAGGTCGGCCTGCCGCTCACCGAGCCGGGTCTCGTCGCCCTCCTGCCGGGCAACGTCGAGGAGCTGGCGTCCTCGCTCGAGATCGACCTCCCACAGGTCCGGCTCTACCTCGCCGTCCGTGAGGCGGCGCGCGTCCGCCTCTTCGCCGAGGTGCCTTGGCTCGGCCCACAGCTGATGTCCGCCGTCGCGGACTACGCCCACAACATCACCATCGACACCGACGCCATCGAGACGGCCCTCTCGACGATCGACGCGACCGACCCCGATGCCCTGCGCACAGCACTCCAGGGAAACCTCTTCCGGCCCCAGCCGACCGCCGCCCAGCGCCGAGCCCTCGACCGGCTCGAGACCCTCCTCGCGCTCGCAGAGGGGTGGGTCGACCACGTGACCGATCGCGCCACCGCTGCGCATCTCCCCCAAGCCGCTGCGCTCGCCGAGACCGTGCGGCGTCGACGGGTCGGGGGCGCTGCTCAGAAGACGTTCGCGGGCCTCGTCGGTCTCGAGCTGCGGCCGCGCCGACTTCGCGACGGGGCGAACCTCTGGGCCGCCCTCGAGAACGCCGGAGGTCCGGCGTTGCGCGACGGCCGGTGGTCGCACCCCGACCTCGCGCCGACCTCCGACGACCTCGACGACATCATCGGCTACGTCGAGCGAGCCGCGGGCCGGACGGATGCGGACGAGCAGCTCGAGGGCCTGCCCGAGGGCGCGCTGGGCTCGGAGGACCTCGGCACGGATCTCGACTCCGTCCTGCGTGACATCCTCGACGAGGCGGCAGCCGGCGACTCGGCGGGCAGCGACCCGGCGGGCAGCGACCCGGCGGGCAGCGACCCGGCGGGCGAGGACGCTACCCATGACGGGGGCGACGAGCGCGAGTGACCGAGCCACGGACCCGGCCACCCGCGGAGGCCAGTGGCCCCGGGAGTGGCGCAGCGGCATACGGCCCACTCCGTGACGACGCCATCGCGCGACTTCGCGAATGGCAGGCGCCCGACCCGGGGCAGGAACACCTCCGCCGCGCCTTCCTCACCCACCTCGCCCACCACGCCGACGCCATGGCCCGCAGCGGCCCACCCGCGCACCTCACGGGCAGCGTCCTCGTCCTCGACACGTCGGGCGACCACGTCCTGCTCACCCTCCATCAGAAGGCCGGCCGCTGGTTCCAGTTCGGAGGGCACTTCGAGCCAGGCGACCTCACGATGCGGCACGGCGCCGTGAGGGAGGCCCGGGAGGAGTCGGGCATCGCCGAGCTCGTCACCCTGCCGGAGATCATCCAGCTGGACCGGCACTCCCTCGGAGACGGCTTCGGCCGGTGCCGCGAGCACCTCGACGTGCGTTACGCGGCGGTCGCAGCCGACGACGCCGTCCACACCGTGAGCCCTGAGTCCCTCGATGTGCGCTGGTGGCCCGCCGACGCGCTCCCCGCTGAGACCCGCGATGAGCTCCAGCCGCTCGTGCGGGCCGCCCACGAGGTCATTCGTCGCTGAGCGTCAGCCCTGCGGTTGCGGCCACGCCCTGGAGGTAGCCGCGCGCCCGCTCTGTTCGCGGGTAACCGTCGAGAAGGGACCAGAAGGCGGCGCCGTGCCCGGGCTCGATGAGGTGCGCCAGCTCGTGGAGAAGGACGTAGTCGAGCACCCAGTCGGGCATCCCACGAACCTTGTCCGAGATCCGGATCGACGCCTCCGCCGGTGTGCAGGAACCCCAACGGGTTTCCTGGTTGGAGACCCACCGCACGCTCGTGGCCCTCGCTCGTCCGTCGAGGTAGGTCGCCGAGAGGCGAGCGGCTCGCGTGAGCAGGTCATCGTCGGACCGGCGGCGCCGCTTCTCGGAGGCCGTCACCCGAGCGAGCATCGTGCGCACCCACTCGCCCTCCTCCGCCTTCGTGAGCCGGGCGGGAACGAGTACGACGAGACGCCCCTCCTGGCGATAGGCGGACACCGTGCGACGACGCCGCGAACTGCGCCGGACCTCGACGGTCACCCCGTCGACGACCGTCTCCACCACCTCTCGCCGCAGCTCGTGCCGGGACCTCGCCATGACGGCAGGGTAGGCCGAAGGGGCGACTCCCGTGACCCAGCACGGCCGGGTGTCCGACCCCCGGACCCCGACGTGGGGGAATCCACCGCCCGACGCACGGACGCGCCCACGCAGGGATGAGCGTGATCTCGTGCTCAGCGTGCTCTAGGGTTGAACGAGCCGAGGCACCCATCAGAGGGGTGCCAGTACAAGGAGACACCAATGGCTGACGAGACCTACAAGGGCGAGTTCTACTGCGTGAAGTGCAAGGAGAAGCGCGAGGCCGAGGGCAAGGTCGTCGTGTCCGAGAACGGGCGGAGGATGGCCAAGGGCCAGTGCCCCGTCTGCGGCACGAACCTCAACCGCATCCTGGGCAAGGCCTGACAGGTCCGGTGCGCGTCCTCCCGTGACGCGCGGGTGAGGGGCGGGACCAGCCTGGTTCCGCCCCTCGCCCATGTCTGCTGCAACCTCTGCCGTGCTGTGCCGTGCGCGACCGTGCTCCGCTGGAAGTGCTTCCATGGGGTTGCTTCCCTGGAGTCGCGATGGACCCTGTGGATGGCCGCCGCGCGCAGCACCCGCTCTTTGCAACCCTCGAGCCACGGCGCGACGAGGCGTCCGCGACACGGCGACGGTTGCGTCCGCCCGGCCAGGGCGGTGCACAGCAGACTGGGGAGGCGCGAAAGAGCCATGGGGTCAGCAGACGGCGGCCCACCGGGCCGGGGCAGGAGCGAGCTCCGCGCGGCCGGGCCCGCGGCCGAGCCGGATGAACCAGCAGGCGCGGCAGGGCGGCATCCGCGCATTCCGCCGTGGCGCCGCCCGATCCGGCGCAACACGGGCGAGATCCAGTTCGGTGTGAGTCCTGGCGGCGCCATCGTCACCGGTGTGAGCGAGTCCGAGGCCCATGCGTTGGCCCGTCTCGACGGCTCCCTGCCCATTCCCACGTCCTATCGCCTTGCCGCGGACGTCGGCATCCCAGCTCATCGATGGCGCACGCTCCTCGACCTCGTGGAGGGCCTCGGGGTGATCGAGCACGTCCCGGATGTGGGTCCGGCGACCACGATCCTTCTCGAGGGCCACGGCCCGCTGCTCGACGAGGTGTGCCTGCTGTTGCGCCGTGGCGGCCTCGACTCGCTCGTCGCCCCCGCCTCGGACGCGGACCTCGCGCTGCATGCCGTGGCCGGCCGTCCGCCCCGGCCCGACTCCCCCGGCGCGGACGGTCCCCGTGCCGTGGGGCCTCGCGACCGCGATCGCCAAGCCGCTGCCGCGCTCGCCGTCCTCGTCGGGCCGGTGGCGCTCGACCCGCGCTCGGGTGACCCGTGGCTGCGCCGAGGCATCGCCCACCTGCCCGTCGTCGTCGAGGGGCCGCGGGCGTCCATCGGTCCCCTGATCGAGCCGGGCCTCCGAGGCCCCTGCCTCTGGTGCCTCGACCTGCATCGCACCGACCGGGACACATCGTGGCCGGGACTCCTGGCGCAGGTGTGCGGCGCACCGGGCGAGGTGGTGCGACGTGACATCGTCGCTGAGACCGACCCCGCACTGGCCCACCTCGTCGCCGGATGCGTCACGCTCTTCGCGCAGCTTCTGCTCACCGAGGCCCCGGTCCCTGCCGGGGTCTCGGTGGAGGTCAGCCTCCCCTGGCCCCGCATGGACCACCGGCGCTGGGTCGTCCACCCCCACTGCCGTCGCGGGCACGACGAAGCGGGGGCGGGTGTCGCCTGACGGTGTCCGTGGCGTCTCCGGTGGGAAGTGCCGAAGCGGTCGCGCGGGCGTCTAGAGTCAGGGTGACCGATCTGGGGGTGAACCACGTGACCGAGCTGCCGCGCAAGGCCGTCGTGCGCTCGGCCAAGCTCGCCACCGTGCCCCTCGGCTTCGCGGGGCGGACCGCCCTCGGGCTCGGGAAGCGCCTCGGAGGACGGCCGGCCGAGCTCGTCGCGGCCGAGCTCCAGACTCGCACCGCCGAGCAGCTCTTCCAGGTGCTCGGCGAGCTCAAGGGCGGTGCCATGAAGTTCGGGCAGGCCCTGTCGATCTTCGAAGCCGCCTTCCCCGAGGAGATGGCCGGGCCGTACCGCGCCATGCTCACCAAGCTGCAGGACAGCGCACCCCCGATGCCGACCAGCTCGGTCCACGGCGTCCTGCGCGCCGACCTCGGCACGCAGTGGCGCCGGAGTTTCCGTGCCTTCGAGGACCGACCGGTGGCCTCCGCGTCGATCGGGCAGGTCCACCGCGGGGTCTGGAAGGACGGCCGGGACGTCGCTGTCAAGATCCAGTACCCCGGCGCCGGGGCAGCGCTGATGAGTGACCTTCGCCAGGTCTCGCGGGTCGCCAAGATGACGGCCGGCTGGATCCCCGGGATCGACTTGGCGCCCATCCTCGACGAGCTGCGCGACCGGATGGCGGAGGAGCTCGACTACCGGCTCGAGGCGCGGAACCAAGCGGCGTTCGCAGAGGCCTTCGACGGGGACCCCGACTTCCAGATCCCGAAGCTCGTCCGCGGCACGCAGCACGTGATCGTCTCGGAATGGGTCGACGGTCGGCCGCTGAGCGAGATCATCCGCGACGGCACCCAGGACGAGCGCGACGAGGCCGCCCAGCTCTATATGGAATTCCTCCTCGCCGGCCCCGCCGACGCCGGGCTCCTCCACGCCGACCCGCACCCAGGGAACTTCCGCATCACCCCCGACGGCCGTCTCGGCGTGGTCGACTTCGGGGCGGTCAATCGCCTCCCGGACGGCATGCCCCCGGAGATGGGGCGGTTGCTCACGGCCGGGCTCGAGGGCGGGGCTGACGCCGTCCTGTCCGGGCTCCGGGAGGCCGGCTTCATCAAGCCGCACATCGAGATCGACGCCGACCGGTTGCTCGAGTACCTCGCGCCCTTCATCGACCCGCTACGGAGCGACGAGTTCACCTTCACCCGAGCATGGCTGCGAGGCGTGTTCGCGCACATCAACGACCCCCGGCAACCGAACTATGTCCTCGCGTACAAACTCAACCTCCCGCCGGAGTACCTGCTCATCCACCGGGTGTGGAGTGGCGGGATCGGTGTGCTGAGCCAACTCGGCGGCCGCGTGCGCGGCAGGGAGGCGGTCGACGCCCTGTTGCCTGGCGCGGATCTCCCTCCGATCCACGACGTCCCCACCGACGAGTGAGTCAGGGGTATGCCGCTGGGCCGGCCCGAGCCGGACGCCTGACCTCCCAGCCCAGGTGCTCTTCGGTCCCTCGCGGACCTACCACCACTCGGGGTCGAGCTTGCTCTCGATGGAGCGGATGTTGTCCCGGCTGCAGCGGTCACACGTCCAGGTCGTCCGGCCGCCCTCGACGCTGCGACTCCACGTGAGCCGGGCGGTGCCCTGCTCCTCGTCGGCGGGCGTCGTCCCGCACGACGAGCAGGTGAGCCGCGTCGTCGGCTTCGCGGCATCGGTCTTCAGTGCCATGATCAGACCTCCCTTGGTCTCCCCACCATTCGAGTATCCGCCTGCGCGGTGACATCCGTGGGACGCTGTCTGTGCGTGTCGGACGGAACGATGCGGTCCCGTGATATCGGTGCTGGCGGCGTGTGCTCGGCGTGTGCTCGGCGTGGTTCGTGTGCGTGATGCAGCTGGCTTGCTCGTGGGCC
>NZ_JAJJPG010000003.1:77862-81411 GCF_032907665.1 Intrasporangium sp. | reverse complement strand
GCAGTCGGGACCCGAAGAAGCCGGTCTCGATGACCTTCCACACCGTGTGCGGATCATCGGGCGCGACGGCGAGGCCGCGCACCCTGTTACCGATGCTGTCCTCACCACCACTCGTTCCCCACTCCAGTCGCGTGGGGTCGGCCGGTAGCGTCGTGGCGTACACCTCGGACGGGGTGCCGACGAGGAGGCGGTCTCCCGTGACCGCGAGGTGGTCTACCGCTGCTCCCGGGACGCCCAGCCTGACGTAGCTTGCGCCGTCGTCGTCCGTGGCGTAGACCCCCGCGCGGTCCAGGCCGAGCAGGAGCGTCTCGTCGTCGCCGGGCCACCGCGCCACGCTGTCGACTGGCGCGTTGGCCAGCGGTCCCTCGATCTCCGTCCAGGTCTTGCCGGCGTCCTCGCTGAGGAAGGTGTGCCACATCCCCGATGCCAGCAGGGTGTCGCCGTGCGCGCGCAGTTCAGCGAGGTCGAAGCTGCCTGTGGGAGCCGTCTGCAACAGGTGCGTCCACGTCCTCCCGCCGTCTCTGCTTCCGTAGACGGCGTTGTCCTTCTGGCCGATGACCACCAGGTCTCCCGCAACCGCAAGCATCGCCGGGCTCGTGTCGAAATCAGTGGCAGGGCGGACGAGGACCGGCTTGCCGGACGACCCCGGCCAGCGCCACAGGCCTTCTTGGGACACCACGTAGAGGTCCTCGCCGGAGAAGGCCAGGTCGAGGACGCCGGTCCACGGCGCCGGCGTCGAGGTCCAGCTGTCGCCTCCGTCCCTGCTGACGATGCTCGTCCCGTCACCCACGACATGGAGCGCGTCTCCCGAGGGCGACAGGGCCAGGCCGCCGATGGGGACGTCGGGAAAGGGCAGCACCTGCCAGGTGCGACCGCCGTCCTCGGTGCGGACCACCTTGCCCTGGTAGGTCGGGTCCTCACCGCCGGCGAGCGCCACCCACATCCGGTCGGCGTGCTTCGGGTCGATGACCGTGCCGACGGGGAAGCCAGCCGCGACGGCGTCGATTCGCTCATGCCGCCAGGTGCGGGCACGGTCCTCGGTGATCCAGAGGCCCGCACCCGTGGGCGGGGTCACCACCATCCGGTGTGGGTCAGCGGGTGTCGTGAGGGCCTCGCCGCCGGTGCTGTTCGGACCGACGAGCTGCCACCCGGCCCCGTCCACCTTCTCGCCGACCTCGAAGGTGTTTCGTCCCACGAGGACCTGCCCGGTCGCCGTGGTCACCTTGGCCGTCACGCCGTAGATGCCGGGTGCCCCGCCCTTCAGCGTGGCGCGCCACCACAGGCCGTGGTCATGAGTGGCCACGACTTCCACGTTCGGACCGACCGGTGGGTCGATGACCAGCTGTGGCGGGGCGGACGCCGGCACGACCGTGTACATGAACGCCTCGGTCTGGCCGCCACTCGGGTCAGGCGTGATGTGGAGGTCTGGGGTCCGCACGGCCAAGGCGTAGGGCACCCGGACATCCAGGGCGCTGTCGGGACCGTCTGCGACCAGCCACCCGGAGACGTCCGCACGAAGCTGATCCGGTGCATCGACGGTGAGGTTCACGGAGACCGTGACGGAGCCTGCCGCAGGCACCGTGACCGTGCTCGGGGTGACCTTGGCGCTTCCGGCGCTGCCCACTGCTGGTTTCACGCTGAGCTTCACTCTCGTGGCGGTCTCGCCGGCATTGCGCAACGTGACCTTCCCGGACGCCTCGACCCGGTCGCGTGACAGGTCGGCCAGGCCCAGCGACAGGGCGGGCGGGTCGGCGGTCATCAGCGCGTCGGCGGCGGCAGGGATGTCCAGCCGACCTGCTCCGCCGGCGACGGGGCCGACGTCCGGCAGCGGCTTCGCCGAGCCGATCAGGGCCGCGGTGAGCCGCTCCGCCGACTCGTCCGGTTTGAGCTGGCGCAGGAGCGCCGCCGCACCGGCGACGTGCGGTGCCGCCATGCTCGTCCCGCTGAAGCGGAACACGCCGGGGTCGTACATGCCCACCGGGACCGACGACCGGATCTCCACACCGGGTGCGACGATCTGGGGCTTGAGTCCCCAGCGCAGGTCAGGACCGCGCGACGAGAAGCTGGCGATCTGGTCGGTGACGTCCTGCCCGAAGACCGTCATCGTGACCGGCCCGTCCGCCATGAGCTCCTTGATCTCCTCGTAGTGACCCTGGTCCGGGATGCCGAGCACCACGAGGGAGTCGAACCTCAGGTCGTCGGATGCGCCGAGCGACTGTGACGGCGTCGCGTCCAGCTGACCCTCGACGTGCGGACGGACGCCCCAGTGGCCGAGGACGGCAAGCGCTCCTCGTTCCTCCGCGATGCGGAACCGCTCGATGTCGTAGGGGTCGGGTTCATAGGGGTTGGGTGGGCCCCACACGAGCAGCACCTTGCCCCGGATGTCGCCGGCCTTGTCGAAGTCCTCCTTCGTCCCGAGGCCGAGGTCGACGACGTCAGCGGTCACGGGCTTCGCAGGGGCATTGGCCGACGACGGGGTGCGGTAGGTCTGCACCGGCTGCCGCACGGGGCTCGCCAGCTCCACGGCAGGAAGCCGCAGACCGCTCGCCGACGCACCGACGGCCAGGACGCCATCCGCCGCCGCCGGCGTGCCGACCGTCCGGTCGCCGGGTCCGCTGTTGCCGGCCGAAGCCACGACCACCACGCCGGCCTCCGCCGCACGGGAGGATGCCAGCCCGAGCGGGTCCGTCCCGTCCCCGTATCCACCGAGACTCATGTTGACGACGTCTGCCCGATGCGGGTTCTCGGGGTCGACTGCCGCCTCGATGCCGGCGACGATGTCCTCGGTGGTGCCGCGGCCGAACTCGTCCATCACCTTGTACGCCGTGAGACTGGCGTCCGGCGCGACCCCCGTGACCGCCTTGGCCCCACCCGCGCCGCTCCCGGCGATGATGCCGGCCACGTGGGTGCCGTGGGCGTGGTCGTCCATGGGGTCCTTGTCGTCGTTGACGAAGTCGTGGCCACCGACCACCTTGAAGTCCGGCCCGAAGCCCCCGCCCAGTGCGGGGTGCGTGTAGTCGATCCCGGTGTCGATCACCGCAACCGTGATCCCGGCGCCACGCGCCGGGACCTCCGCCGGGTCCGTCCGCTGCCACACCTCTGGTGCCCCCACCAGGGGCACACTGTCCACGGTCTGGGTCGTGAACACCGCATTCTCATGGACGGCTGTCACCCCGGGGAGTCGCCTCAGGTCGTCGACCTGGTCTGCGGGGACCTCCACCGACATGCCGGACAGCAGGACGTCGTACGAGCGACGCGGCTTCAGCTGGATCCCAGCCTGAGCCGCGGTCCGGAGCACGGCGCTCTCGGCTCGGGCGACCTGCTGCTTGGCCTGCGCGACCCGGGCTTCGACCTGTGCATCCAGCGTGCCGCCAGGGGGAGCGGCCGAGATCGCCGGCTCGGCGTCGAACTGGACGATGACGGTGGTGGTGGGACCGGGCACGGCCGCGGCGTGCATCGGCACGGCGCCGAGCATGCTCGCAGCCAGCACGGCCGCGACGCCGGCAGCGACGCCGCGGCGTCTCACGTGTGTGTTGGGACTCATCCCCC
>NZ_JAJJPG010000003.1:65940-77762 GCF_032907665.1 Intrasporangium sp. | reverse complement strand
GCGACGCCGGCAGCGACGCCGCGGCGTCTCACGTGTGTGTTGGGACTCATCCCCCCGTCCTACTGGCAAGGTCACTGGTCAGCCCGCGTCGGGCGCCGTCCCGCTCCTGCCATGACACCCACTGGCCATGTGCGGGACCCGGCTGAGCACGTGACCCAAGCCCAGCGGCATACGAGAAAAGGAATCGTCTGGGCAGCCGCCGCCGTGGCACGCTCGGGCCACGCCTCGGATGGGGCAGGGGTGACGGCGCGGCGTGCGTGGCCGTGCCGGGGCATGGGAGACGTGATGGATGCGACAGCTGAGCGACCTGATGTCACGGTCCCGCGCGCTGCGGGTCCTCTGACACTCGCGGCGGCCGGCGTGTCCGCGCTCGAGGAGTGCGCGCTCCGGACCCTGCTGCGTTGGGGGGAGCTGCGAATCAGTGACCTCTCCGCAGAGCTGGGCCTCACGGTCGACGAGGGCGACGACCTCGTCGACCGGATGGTGAGCGCTGGACTGGTCACCGCCAGTCCGCCGCCCACTCGCGTCGTCGCCGCGCTGCCACCGGAGCTCTCCGTGGGGCGTCGGCTGCGCGCGCACCAACGAGAGCTCGACCTCGCCCGTGAGTCCCTCATCCACCTCGTCGAGGCACACCGCGCCGCCATCCGCACGAGCACCGGAGCCGACCTCATCGAGATCGTGCGCGGTCGGTTCGCCATCCGGCAGCAGCTCCGGTCCCTCCAGGAGAACGCCGCCACGGAGATGCTGTGGCTGTGCCGCGCCGGCCAGGTGGCGATGTCCTCCGCGGAGAACACCGAGGAGATGGACGCGCTCGCCCGGGGCGTGCGTTACCGCGTCGTCTACGAGCGGGCCCTGCTCGAGGAGCCCGGCATGATCGACAGCGTGGAGCTCAGCACGGCTGCGGGCGAGCAGGCCAGGGCAGTCCAGGAGGTGCCGGTCCGCTTGGCGATCGCTGATCGCCGCGTCGCCATCTGTCCCCTCGTGCCGGTCGACCCAGGCGTGACCGAGCCGACTGCGGCCATCATCAAGGACAGCACGCTCCTGCAGGCTCTCCTCGCTCTCTTCGACCACGTCTGGGCGGGCGGAGTACCGCTGCACCCGGCCTGCAGCGACGAGGCCGGCCCGGCTGCCCACAACCGGTCAGGCCCGGTCACCGAGACCGAGCGACACCTGCTCTCGCTCGTCGCCGCCGGCCTGCCGGACAAGGCCATCGCGACGCGGTCGGGAGTGAGCGTGCGGACGGTCCGGCGGCGCGTGGCCGCGCTCATGGCGAGAGCGGACTGCAGGACGCGAATCGAGCTCGTCTGGCAGTCCGCCCGTCGCGGCTGGATCTGACCCCGAGACAGGGTCTCCGGGGGAGGCAACCCCACCCACTCACTGGTCGTACGGGTGTGTCTGCCACTGGGCAGTGCCGCGCTCACACGTCCTCCCCACCAGCCCATGCGGCTGCCCTCACCGGTCCGGACGGTTACGGCTGGAGCGTTGTCGTGATCCGAGCGAGCAGTGGGTACGGCAGGTGGCGTGGGGAGGTCTGGTTGACGGTGCCGGCGACGTAGAGGTCGATGTCGGGCGCGTGGTAGAGCACCGTGCCGAAGGACCCGGAATGACCGACCATGGCGGGCATTCGTGCCGGGAGCGTCTGCCAGCGCGGGAGTGTGAACCGCATGAGTCCTGTCCCGTAGCGCAGTGGACCGAAGTCGGTGGTGAGCCTTTTCCACTGCTCGGTCATCTCTGCGAGATAGGTCTTTGGAAACAGCTCGCCACTCATGAAGGCTCGGAGAAACCGCAGCTGGTCGGCCGTCGTCGAGACGATGCTTCCATCGGAAGGACCGGAGGCCAGGGTGGCTGGGATCTGGAGTCTCCGTCGTCTGCGCAGCACGGGTGTGACCTCGTCGTAGCGGTCGAGATTCTCCCGAGTGAGATGCCACGTGTGCTGCAGGTCGAAAGGACCCATGATGCGGCGCCGAACGCTGTCGACGAAGGACATGCCCGTGCACGTCTCGACGATTCGTCCGAGGATCTGGTAGTTGGTGTCGCTGTAGTGCGCCCGGCCAGAGGCGTCGGGGGTGAACGGGCTGGGCAGCTCGCGTGCTCGCTCCAGAAGTTCCTCGAAGCTCCAGAACCGATCGTCGGTCAGCATCTGCTCGGCCAGGGGGCTGCCGTCCGGACCGTGCTGTTCGTAGTAGTCCGGGATCCCGGAGGTCTGGGAAAGGAGCTGTCGGATCGTGATCACGGACGCGTAGTCGACACCATCGTGCACGACGAGCCCTCGCAGCAGCTCCGTGCCCAGGACGTCAGCCACCGGGTCCTCGAGACCGATCGCACCCTCATGACGCAACTGCATGATCACCGCGACGGTGAACAGCTTGGTGATGCTCGCGATGAAGTAGGGTTGCTCAGCGGCTCCGAATGTCCAGGCGAACCTCCTTCGAGGCTGCGAGACAGCGAAGCTCATCCTCGAGACGGCCGGCTTCGCGGCGTACCGTCCGGCGATCCGGTCCAGACGCGCGCTGATGCGGTCGATCATGACGTGTACGCATTCAGGCGCCTGAGGACGGATTCGATCCACTCGAGCTCCGTGCGTGCGTGGGCGATGCCATTCTCAAGCGTGGCCGTCCGCAACATCTGCGTGGTGCTGTGATTCTGGACGGGCGCTTCGACGGCCTCCAGCGACGCGAGTGTCCGGCTCACGTCGTTCCAGCGAGCCTCGAGCAACGCGACGATCCCGGGTATGGGGAGTCGGTCTGCAAAGAACACCCTGGCCAAGAACGGCTCCCGTGTCACCTCTGGGTCGAGAGGAGACTCGAGCCAGGCCTCGAGCGCCGCTTCCCCCGACAGAGTGATGTCGTGCAGGTGGAGGTTCGGACGGTCATCCTGGGCGACCGTGGTCCGGGAGGCCATCCCGTCCTCGACGAGGGCGTTCAAGGTGCGATAGATCTGCGACTGGTCCGCAGACCAGAAATGTCCCACGCTCGCATCGATGACCTTCTTCAGTTCGTAGCCGCTCATCGGGCGGATTGACAGGAGTCCCAAAATTGCGTGCCGTAATGACATCCATACAGGATGGCACATATAGTTGTGGCGTCCACTAGGCCTACCCCCCACCTGCTGGGGGCGCCCGCCCGGCGGTCGGCACGCCTGACGCGCTGGTCGGCGCCCCTCACGCACTGACCCGCCAGACGGGTCAGTGCGTGAGGGCCGCAGTCTCGGGGGTTGGAGCGCGACGCCCGGCGGGGGCGGCTCGATCTGACCTTCGGGCACGTCGTCCCGGGACGTGACAACCTCCCGCGCTACGCGCGAGTTCAGATTGGTGTGACTGCCACAGCGGTATCGCGCGATCACAGGGGAGACGCGATGGACGACGCGGAACGGACGGCCGACTTCACGGCGTACGTCGTGGCGCACGCAAGGAGTCGGCCGGCAGCCACGTCCTCGACGTCCTCGATCCCCCCGACCCGCCTCCTGACCTCGACCGCTCCTTGACGGTCGTGACGTCGAGTTCCGCAGGAGTGGCTCTTCAGCGGTGTGAGCTCGACGGATCCCGCGCCGTCGTCACAGACCCGACGGCGCCGCTCGATATCGATGGTGAACCGGTCGCCCCATACCTGCTGTCGGCGCACTGACGCGGCGACGCACCCTGCCACCGGGCACCCTGCGAGCCCAGCGGCATACGGCACCGTGGAGGTCAGCCGTCCTCGAGGGTGCGCTCGAAGAGCTGGTGGATCGCCTCGGGCAGGTGTGGCTCGGGGACGGTGACGTCGACGTGGACCTGCGCGCAGACGACGTCGTAGCAGAACGCGTCCGGGTGGGACTCTCCCGCCGTGGCGGCGATCTGCTGGAGCGTCGGTGCGGCAAGGAGGTGCTGCCAGTCCCGGGCGTCGCGCTCGGGCAGCTCGCCGATCCTCACGCGTCGCTCGCGCACCCGGCCCGCGAAACCGCCCGTCCGACGGATGAGGACCTCGGCGTCGACCCCGGGGACCTCGCCCTGGGCCGGCCCGCTCGGGGGACCGTGACGCTCCGCCGATCGGTCGTGCCCGGGTGTGGGGACCTCCCCCGGTGGCTGCACCCCCACCTCGCGCCAGGCGTCGCGGACCGCCGAGTGCTGCACGGAGCCGTAGCCGTGCAGGGCGGCGGCCGCGGTGGTGGTCAGCTCGGCGAAGGTCGCGAAGTCGCAGTCCGCGCGGATCCCCTCGCCGGTCAGCGCCGCGTGCCAGATCGCACCCGCGTCCGCCCACGCGGGCCCACCGATCGCGAGGGCCGCGAGGACGAAGGCCCGGTTGGGAATGCCGGAGTTGATGTGGACGCCGCCGAAGTCGCTCGTCGTCTCCACGTAGTCGTCCATGTGACCCGGCTGCGGGTCGGTCCCGAGAGTGGGGTCGTCGTAGGCCGTGCCGGGGTTGCGCATGTCGCGCAACGCCCGGCCCTGGACCGTCGGCAGGAGCAGCTCGGCCCCGACGAGCCAGTCGGCCTCGGCCGCCGTCTGGCCGAGCAGGTGCTGCTTGACGAGGACGCCGAAGACGTCGGAGACCGACTCGTTGATGGCGCCCGGCTGGCCCTGGTAGAGCAGGCCGGCCGTGTGCGCCGTGACCCCGTGGGCGAGCTCGTGGCCGATGACGTCGAGGGCCTTGGTGAACCGGTCGAAGATCACCCCGTCGCCGTCACCGAACACCATCTGGGTCCCGTCCCAGAAGGCGTTGTCGTAGCGCTCGCCGTAGTGGACGGTCGCGAGGAGCGCCATCCCCTTCCCGTCGAGGGAGTCCCTGCCGTATGCCGCTGACCACAGCTCCCAGGTCGCGCCCAGCCCGTCGTAGGCCTCGTCCACTGCGGGATCGCCCGTGGCCGGGTCGCCCTCCACGCGAACCGGCTCCCCCGGGGTGGTCCGGCGGCCCTTGGCATCGCCGATGGTCCGCTTCGGGCCGCGGCCGCCGGGAGAAGCGGGCTCGGGGGCTTCAGCGGGCTCGGTGGGCTGAGCAAGGGGCTCGGCGGGCTCCGTTGACGGCGTCTCGATGGGCGCGGACGGCCCCGGCTCTCCGGCGCCGCGCCGGGGCGTGACGACGGTGCCACCGGACCGACGCGACTGCCGGAAGTGCGCGTCGTGGGCGAGGGCCTCCCGTGCCGACCGGGCGACCTGTGGCTCGTCGCTTCGGGCCAGCGCCTCGAGGATGTAGGGCGGGATGATCGAGCACCTGGTCGCGTGGTCCATGGGCCCATCCTGCGCCAGTCCGCTGACACCCGCACGGTCACGAGTGCTCCCCCGAAGTGCACACGTCGTCGCTGCCCGAGAACGTCGTGCCGTCACGGAGCGCTCCCGTCAGGGTGGCACTCTCGGCACTTCGCTGGACCTCTCCGGTGTCGCGGATCAGCACGAACAGGTCATCGATCCCGTCCCCGTTCACGTCATCGACGACCGCCAGGTAATGGCGCCACAGGCGCATCACGGGCATGCCTTCGAGCTCGACCGTGGCGAGATCGATCTGTGCCCCGTCGATCCGGTCGTTGCCATGGACCAGCACCGGGATGGTCCCGAATCCGTTGACGAAGAGGCACGGCAACAGGATGTCGACCTCGACCTCGACCGCTCCGGTGTCCGCCGGATGGGCCACCCAGGAGAACTCCGCCGTCGCGGAGGCACCCGCTGGGTCGGTGACCGTGACCACGACCGCGTAGGGACTGGCAGCGTCCGCGCCTGCCTCGATGGTGCCGGTGACCTCGCCTGACCCCGCATCGAGCGCGAGGCCGGGAGGGAGCCCGTCAGCGGAGTAGGTGAGCGAGTCGCCGTCGGGGTCGCTGGCCTCCAGCAGCAGCGTGACGTCATCGCCCACGGTGCTCTCCTGATCCGGCACCGCTGCGATGGTGGGTGGGCTGTTGACCGGCTGGTGCACCGTGACCGAGACGGTGGCCTCCGCCAGCCCCCCCTTCCCGTCGGAGACCGTGTAGGTGAAGGCGTCGGACCCCGAGAAGGCCGGATCCGGGTCGTAGGTGACGTGGGTGCCATCGGTGCTCGCGGTCCCGTGCGTGGGTTGGGTCACGGCTTCGACACCGAGGGAGTCCCCGTCCGGGTCACTGTCGTTGGCGAGGACGTCGACGACGACCGGCACGCCGTGGTCGGTCTCCGCCGCGTCATCGACCGCCACCGGGTCGCCGTTGGTCGGACGCTCCAGCAGCTGGAACGAGTACGTGCCCACGCCGGTCACGGTCAGACCCTGCACCGTCAGCGTGTAGGTGCCCGTCTCGGGAAGGACCACCTCCTGGTCGGCGAAGATGACATTGAGCAGCTCGGTGCCATCCGGAGCCGTGAGGATCAGCCGCAGGCCACTCGTCGGGCCCGAGAGCGCATCGAGGACCACCGTCTGCCCCACCTGGCCCTCGAACGAGTACACGTCGACTGCCCCGGGCGACTCGATGTTGCCCGCCCCCGCACCCGGCACCCCGTCGGAGACCGTGTCCCCGAGCGCGATGGCGAACTCGTCCACGTCGGGCGGCACCGCCAGCAGCTGGAAGGAGTACGTGCCCACACCGGCCACGGCCAGACCCTGCACCGTCAGCGTGTACGTGCCGGTCTCGGGAAGGAGCACCTGCTGGTCGGTGTAGATGGCATTGAGCAGCTCCGTGCCATCCGGAGCCGTGAGGATCGACCGCAGACCACTCGTCGGGCCCGAGAGCGCATCGAGGACCACCGTCTGCCCCACCTGGCCCTCGAACGAGTACACGTCCACTGCGCCGGGCGACTCGATGTTGCCCGCTCCCGCATCCGGCACCCCGTCCGAGACCGTGTCCCCGAAGGCGATGGCGAAGTGCTGGGCGGGTGGCACGGCGAGCAGTCGGAACGAGTAGGTCCCGACCACGGTCGGCGACGTGCCGTACACCGTCAATGAGTAGGTTCCCGTCTCAGCCAGCTCCGCCGGCCGGTCGACGTAGGCGGTGTCGAAGACGACATCTCCACCCGGCCCCTCGAGACGCCAGCGGAAGGAGACGGTGGCGCCGACGAGAGCGTCGAGGATCACGGCATCCCCAGCGGTGGCCGCAAAGGTGTAGACGTCGACCGAACCCCCGGCTTCGAGATTGCCGGCTCCCGGAGCGGGCACCCCGTCGGAGACGGTGTCCCCGTAGGCGATCTCGAACGTGTCGACAGCCTGGGCAGACGCCGGTGCTGCAGAACCGGAGATGAGGACCGAGAAGGCCAGGACGGCGATCAACGGCATACGGGTCTTGGACATGAGTCGACCTCTCAGCGAGTCCACGCGGACTCCTCAGGGAATGAACGGCCTACGCCGACCCATGCGAAATTACGGCTAAGGGGGGTCCTCCCACATGGGGAGGATTCCTCATTGGGGAGCACCTGCGTCCGGTCCGACCTCTGGACCGGCACTTCGCCGGTCCGTACGCTGGAGAGTCAAATGGGGATCGTCTTGAACCCGCCGTCGGGGGGACTCCTGGGTCGCGACCGGGAGATGGCAGTTCTGCAACAGGGGCTGGAGGCGGCGCGAGACAGCAGCGCGACCGCACTGCTCGTTGCCGGTGATGCCGGCATCGGCAAGACCCGTCTGCTGACCGAACTCGTGTCGAGGTCTGACGAGCGCGCCCTGTGGGGCGGCTGCCTGCCGCTCGGCGAGCGGGGTGTCGCCTACCTGCCACTGATCGAGATGATCCGCTCCCTCGACGACGACGTCCGGGACACCCTTCCCCCCGTCCTCGAGGCGATCGCCCCCAGGGGTCGGCAGGTGGTGGGCGACGCAGGGGGCAGCCGGGCCCATCTGTTCCAGGCCGTCCTCGAACTGTTGGAGGACCTCGCCGCGAGCGCTCCGTTGATCGTGGTCGTCGAGGACCTGCACTGGGCTGACCGCTCGACCCTGGATCTCCTCGACTTCCTCATCGCCCTGCTGCGTGACCAGCGGATCCTCCTGCTGTGCTCGATCCGCACCGACGACCTGCCTCCCGACCACCCGCTGCGAACCGACGTCGCCGAGTGGTTGCGACGCCCCTCCGTCCGCTGGCTCGGTCTCGAGCCGCTCTCCCCGGAAGACGGCATGCGCCTCGTCGCTGCGCTCCTCGCGGAGCCGGAGATGACTCGGGAGCAGGCGATGCGGCTGGTGCAACGCGCGGACGGGAACCCCTTCCTCATCGAGGAGCTCGTCGCGGCAGGGTCGGGAGCGGTAGGAACTCCTGAGCGGATGCGGGATCTGCTGTTGCGGCGCACCCATGGACTGTCCGCGGACCTGACCCGGCTGCTGCGGATCGCGTCGGTCGCCGGGACGGAGATCGACGAGCGTCTGCTCAGCAAGGTCGCCGGCCTGACCCTCGCCGACACCCGAGCCCTGCTGCGCGCCGGCATCAGCGCGCAGCTGCTCGTCGTCGACGAGCGGGGGTGCCGGTTCCGGCACGCCTTGGTCGCCGAGGCCCTGCACGGCGACCTGCTGCCTGCCGAGCACCGGGAGTACCACGCCGCCTACGCGGATGCCCTGGTCGCCGGCGACGACCCGGTGCCAGCCGGTGCCCTGGCGTCCCACCAGGCCGAGGCAGGCCGCTCCCGGGAGGCCCTGACCGCGTGGGTGAGGGCAGCCGAGGCGGCGACGGGGCAGTATGCGTTCGCTGAGGCACAGCACGGATACCAGTCCGCCCTCGACCTGTGGCGCGAGGTCGAGGAGCCTGACGCTGCGGCCGGATTCAGCCATCTTGAGCTGCTGCGACGGCTCGGTGATGCAGCCTTCCTCGCCGGCGATCCCCACGTGGCCTGCTGGTCCGCGCGGGCCGCGCTCGACGAGGTCGACGAGGTCGACGATCCCGTCACGGCAGGGCTGATTCATCACCGGCTGGCCCGCTACGTCCGCAACACCGACGACTACGCAGACGCACTCGCCCTCCAGAAGCGGGCAGTCGAGCTGGTGCCGGAGTCGCCCTCGTCACCCGAGCGCGCCGAGGTGCTGGCCGGCCTGGCACTGATCCTCCAGTACGAGAACCGGTACCGCGAGGCACGGGACATCAGCGAGCAGGCCATCGAGGTCGCCGTCGAGACCGGAGCCAGGGAAGCGGAGACGCGCGCGCGGAACACCCTCGGAGAGACGATCTGCATCCTCGAGGACCTCGACCGTGGTCTGTCGGTGATCGGCGAGGCCCTGGAGCTCGCCCGTCAGACCGGCAACGCCCACGAACAGGCCCGGAGTCTGTGGAACATGCAGGCCAATCGGTTCTTCGGCGGGCGCCTCGCCGAGTTCGTCGACACGGCCGGGTCCACGATCGAGACCCTCCGCATCACGCAGCCGCACTGGATCCTCGACCACCTGGTCGACACCGCGGACGCCCTCCAGATGCTCGGACGATGGGACGAGGCGGATGCCGTCATCGCCACGGCTCGTCGCGAGTACCCGACGATGGCCGACCGCATCGGCATCCGGGAGCTCCTGGTGGCGCGGGGGCAGCTGGACGAGGCGCGTGCCCTGGTCGAGGCACAGACGCTGTCACTCGTCGGCTACGTGGGACCGGATGTCACCGGCCGGGTCCTCAACATGGTCCATCAGGCCGAGGTCGAGGTGGCGGAGGGCAACCCCTCACGGGCGATCGAGCTCATTGCGGGGGCCCTCGAGCTGTACCGAGACGTGGAGAAGCCGATCTACATCGGCCACGGTCTCGTCGTCGGGCTCAGGGCCGCGGCCGACCTGGCTCGATCGGCACGCCTGAGGAATCTCAGCGCTCAGGTGCACGAGGCCATGGAGGTCGGCGAGGCCTTCCATGGCCGGATGGCGGAGGTGATCTCGCGACCCGGCCCCGCCAACGGCTGGAAACGTGAGGTGGGGTGCCTCGCCGCCCAAGGAGACGCGGAGCTGGCCCGCCTCCACGGGCGCCGCGACCCCGCGGCGTGGATGCGCGCCGACGACTGCTGGACCGCCCTCTCGATGCCCTACCGGGCAGCCCGGTGCCGCTTCCGCTGGGCCGAGGACGCACTCGCCTCCGGGGTCGATCGCTCCGTGGTTGAGCCGGTCATCGAGGAGCTGCGCGAGTACCTCCAACATCTGGGCGCCAAGCCCCTCCTCGATGATGTCGTGGCCCTGGCGCGGCGCGCCCGCATCGACGGCGACCACCGCACGTCATTCCTGCCCTACGGGCTGACCGGGAGAGAGCGGGAGGTCCTCGCGCAGGTGGCGTCGGGGGCGACCAATCGTCAGATCGCGGAAGCGTTGTACATCAGCGAGAAGACGGCCAGCGTGCACGTCTCCAACATCCTGCGCAAGCTGACGGCCTCGAACCGGAGCGAAGCGGCTGCGAAGGCGGTCAAGGAAGGCTTGGTCGGTTTCGCCGATCCGCCACCTCGCTGACGTCCGACCGGGAGGTATGCGCAGTTGTCGGGTCCCGCAGGTGACCCGCCAGCGCAGCAGGATCGCAGCCGACCCCACGCTGGTCACGGTCCCGTAGCCCACGAGGGCACCGTCGCCGACGAGCAGGCCGAACCACCCCCAGCACACGGCCTCTGCCAGCCCCAGACCCCAGGTGGCGGGCGATACCCCCGCAGGCGCCGCATGGCGGTAGACGGCCGAGACCTCAGGCAGGAGCTGGATGGCAGGGGTGACCACGAGAGCAACGGCCAGGCCAGTGGGACCGGCCGCGAGGAACACCGCGGCCAGCACGCACGCATAGCCCACCGTCGCCGTGGCCCAGCGATGCCCGCACCCGATCCGTGCCAGGACCGCGATGAGGGCCCCGTAGGTGACGACCGCGAGTGCCGGGGCCACGGCGGGTGTCCACAGTCGGTGAGTGGTGAAGTAGCAGATCCACGCGGAGTTGGTCACCACTCCGAAGCCCGCCCAGGTCGGCGAGACGCCTCTGGGGTCCCCGGCGACGACGAGGCGCCGGAGCTGGGGCAGGAGGAACACGGCCGCGAGGCCGGTACCGGCCACGGCCAGCAGAGTGGTGAGCGTCAACGATCTCTCCACCGGGCGCGGAACCGCGCAGCCGGGCCGGCAGTGATCCGCCACCGCGGCGAGCGGACCCGCTTCGGGGCCCGGCCGGCCGCGCCGGTGACGTCCTCGAGCGCCATGAGCGCGGCGCTGGCGCAGCAGAACGGGAGCAGCTCCCACGTCGTCTGCTGACGTCGATCTCTGGCCATGTCCCCCATGCCTGACCTCCCTCTCGAGACAGGTCGAAGCTACGAGTAAGGGCGTGGCCCCCACATCAGGCGTTCTCCCTAGTGGCGGGTGGCCCGGTCAGCCCCCGGAGGTCAGCACTCGAGGTCAGCCGTAGGTGTCGCGGGGCCCGCGGGAGTCAGGGGAGCGGTGCCGACCACGGGACCAGGACGGCGCACCCGGCCCGAGGACCTTGAGCTGGGTCACCGCGCCGCCTCCGATCTCCTCCTCGACCCGGGCCAGGACCGACGACGCGAGGAGCTTCGTCTGGGTCGCCCACGCCGTCGAGTCGGCGCGCACCGTGAGGACCCCGTCCGTGAAGGCCACCGGCTCGACATGCGCCGCGATGTCGGGGCCGACGATCTCCGACCAGCGCCCCATGATGGACCCGACCGCGACGTCGAGCGACCAGCCGCGGTCGACGAGGAGGCGGTCGAGCTGGTCCCCGAGCAGGGCCGGGTCACGACCGTCCCGACCGGCACCGGACCGCGCCTCCTGCGAGTCCCCGGCGCGTGGCCGCCTCCGGGGCTTCATCCCGGGCCGCAGCCCCTTCGTGCGGGCGGCCGCTCGGGCCCGAGCGAGCGCAGCAGCTGCGGCCTCGGCAATCCGGCCCTCGTACCCTTCCCCGGCCGGGACGACCCCGGGACCGGCTGCCTCGGGTGCCATCGCCTCGGGTGCCACCGGGTCGGGAGCCACCGGGTCGGGAGC
>NZ_JAJJPG010000003.1:52911-65840 GCF_032907665.1 Intrasporangium sp. | reverse complement strand
GCCACCGGGTCGGGAGCCACCGGGTCGGGAGCGGCGGGATCGTCAGACATCCCCTTCATCATCCTCCGCCTCGTGATCCTCCGCCTCGTGACGGACCCGACCGAGCTCGACCTCGTAGGTGTGGCCCTGGTCGCGAAGGCGCTGAGGCACGTCGTCTCCGACGGCGGCGGTGATGAGCACCTGCTCGCACCCGTCGATGAGCTCGGCGAGTCGCTCGCGACGACCGGAGTCGAGCTCCGCGAAGACGTCGTCGAGCACGAGGACGGGGTCGTCACCGAGGTCCCGGGCCAGGAGGCGGTAGGCCGCGAGCTTGAGTCCGAGCGCGAAGCTCCAGGACTCGCCGTGGCTGGCGTAGCCCTTGGCCGGCAGGTCGCCCAGGGTGAGCACGATGTCGTCTCGGTGCGGCCCCACGAGGCTGATGCCACGCTCGATCTCCGCGCCCCGCACGGCGGCGAGGCTGTCGAGCAGCGCCTGGCGCAGCTCGGCGATCTCGGGGACCTCACCGGCCGCTATCCGCTCGGCGAACTCCTCGTGGAGCGAGCTCTTGTATCGCGCAGTAGCCCGTGCCTGGCTGGCTGACACCGCGTCGTAGCTCTCGCCCACGTCGGGCAGCAGGTCCCGGAGTAGGCGCAGCCGGGCATAGAGCAGCTGCGAGCCGACGGTGGCGAGGTGCTCGTTCCAGACATCGAGGGTGTGCAGGGCGGTCTCGCGAGCCTCGTCGAGCGGTGGGTCGCCCGGGCGCACGGGTCCAGCACCCGGGCCGCCTCGTCCCTCACGACCAGCCCGACCCCTCCTGCGCAGCACTGGTGCCGCCGACTTGAGCAGGGCGTTGCGCTGCTTGAGAACCTTGTCGTAGTCGGACCGGACGCCGGCCCATCGGGGCTGCCGCTGCACGAGCAGGTCGTCGAGGAAGCGTCGGCGCTCTGAGGGGTCACCTTTGACCAGGGCGAGGTCCTCGGGGGCGAAGAGCACCGTGCGCAGGGTTCCGAGCACGTCTCGTGGTCGCGCGACCGGCGCCCGGCCGAGTCTCGCCCGGTTGGAGCGGCCGGGCGTGATCTCGAGCTCGACCATCGTCTCGCGGCCGTCGCGCACGACGGCGCCACGGATGATGGCCTGGCTCGCCCCGAAGCGGACGAGGGGCTGGTCGGTCGCAACCCGGTGGGAGCCGAGGGTGGCGAGGTAGCCGATCGCCTCGACGAGATTCGTCTTGCCCTGCCCGTTGAGCCCGATCAGTGTCGTGATCCCGGGCGACAGCGCGACGTCGGCATCCGGATAGCTGCGGAAGTCCTTGAGGGTCAGGTGTCGGACGTGCACTCGCCGCTCAGTCAGCGTGCTTCGAGCGCTCGGTGCCGAGCGCAGTGTCAGCGGCGTCCGTCCCCTCGGTGGCAGGCGGGGCGCCCGACTCGACGGCCTCCTCGGCGGTCTGGACGTTGGCCTCGGACGCGCGCTCGTAGGCGCGCTCGCTCGCCTCACCCTTCGCCTCGAAGGACCGCTCCTCGTGCTCGACGTCAGCCTGCTTGGCCGGCGCTCCCGGGACCTTGCCCTCCCGCAGCTCCTGGCCCTCGGCGATCGTCATGACCTGGTGGCCGCCGAACTGGCCCCGCAGGGCCGCGACGGCCTGCATGGCCGGCGAGGACTTCTGTCGTGATGCGAACCGGGCGAAGAGGGAGGCCGAGATGACCGGCATCGGCACGCCCAGGGCGATCGCCTCCTCGACCGTCCACCGGCCCTCACCGGAGTCGTTGGTGTAGTCGGAGACGTCGTCGAGGTGCGGGTTCTCGGTGAGCGCGTCGACCATGAGGTCGAGCAGCCAGGACCGCACGACCGTGCCGCGGCTCCACGCGCGGAAGGCTCCCGGGACGTCCTTGACGATGTCCTTGGCCTCGAGCAGCTCGTAGCCCTCCGCGTAGGCGTGCATGAGGCCGTACTCGATGCCGTTGTGGACCATCTTCGTGTAGTGGCCGGCACCGACCTCACCGGCGTGCACGAAGCCCTCCTCGCGGGGCCCCTCGGGACGAAGGGCGTCGAAGATCGGCATGGCGCGCTCGACCCACCTCGCGTCGCCGCCGCACATGAGGCCGTAGCCGTTCTCCAGCCCCCAGATGCCCCCCGAGACGCCGCAGTCGACATAGCCGATCCGCCGCTCGCCGAGCAGCTTGGCGTTCTCGAAGTCGTCGGTGAACCGGGAGTTGCCTCCGTCGATGACGAGGTCGTCGGGCGCGAGCAGCTCGGCGAGGCGGGCGACGGTGTCCCGGGTGGGATCACCGGACGGGACCATCACCCACACGACCCGTGGCGCGGCCAGGGCCTCGACCATGGCCTCGAGCGAGGGTGCGTCCGACACGTCGGGGTTGCGGTCGTAGCCGACGACCTCGTGGCCGGCGCGGCGCAACCGCTCGCGCATGTTGCCACCCATCTTGCCGAGACCGATGAGACCGAGCTGCATGTCGGATGCCTTCCGTGGGGTGCCTGGCTCTGAGGTTAGTGGGCTCACATCGTCCTGTGTGCTGCCGATTCCCCTACCCTCCGTCCTGGCCATACCCACTGTCGTATGCCGCTGTGCTGGCTGCCGCAGGACGTCCGGATCCCCTCCGGCCGGCTCCACTGCGGGGTCGGCGACCGTGCGGGTCAGCTGGCGAAGCGAACCGGCATGAGGACGTAGCGGTAGGACTGGTCGGCGTCGCTGTCGGCCTCCGCCTGGCCGGTGAGGACGGCGGGACGGCTCGGCTGGGTGAAGGCGAGCCTGCTCCATGGCTGTCCGACCGCGTGCAGCCCGTCCAGGAGGTACTGCGGGTTGAACGCGATCTGGATCTCCGGGCCGTGGAGGGTGGCCTCGACGGCCTCACTCGCCTGGGCGTCGTCGCCGGTGCCGGCCTCGATCGCCACCTGCCCCTCGCTGAACTTGAGCAGGACCGGCGTGTTGCGCTCAGCCACGAGGGCGACCCGCTTGACGGCCTCCTCGAGGGCGGCAGTCTCGATGACTGCCTCGGTGTCGACCGAGCTGGGGAAGATCGAGGTCACCTTGGGGTACTCGCCGTCGAGGAGCCGCGTCGTCGCCTGGCGCTGGCCGGCCTCGAAGCCGATGAGCCCTTCTCCACCGCCGCTGAAGGCAAGCGTGACCGAGCCGGATGCACCGAGGGACTTGGCCGTCTCGGACAGCTGGCGAGCCGGGATGAGCGCGACGTGGCTGGCGTCGGGCACGGCAGGAGTCCAGTTCAGCTCGCGCATGGCGAGGCGGTAGCGGTCCGTGGCAAGGAGGGTGACCTTGTCGCCCTCGATCTCCATGCGCACCCCGGTGAGGATGGGCAGGGTGTCGCCACGGTCGGCCGCGACGGAGACCTGGGCGACCGCCTGGGTGAACACGTCACCGGCGATGGTGCCGCTCGACTCCGGGGGGTTGGGCAGGGTCGGGTAGTCCGTGACGGGCATCTCGCGCAGGCTGAACCGCGACGAGCCGCACGTGACGTTGACCTTGGTCCCGTCGGTGCTGACGTCGACGGGCTTGGCCGGAAGGTTGCGAGAGATGTCGGCGAGCAGGCGGCCCAGGACGAGCACCTGCCCCGCCTCGGCGACGTCGGCCGGGACGGTGATGCGTGCCGAGACCTCGTAGTCGAAGGCAGAGAGTGTCAGGCTCCCGTCCTCGGCGGCCTCGACGAGGACCCCGGCCAGCACGGGCACGGGCGGACGGGCGGGAAGCCCCCGGGCCACCCAGGTCACTGCCTCGGCCAGGACGTCTCGCTCAACCCGGAACTTCACGACGGACTCACTTCGCGACGATGGACATTGGGGCCTCAGACACTAGCCCGTGCAGGCGATTCTGCACCACAGCCCCGACGTCACGGAGGTCAACGGCCTCCATCGTGTCCGGTCCCCACCGCGTGGTGCCTCTGGTGGCCCCCAGTGCCACTCCGTGCCCTCCGGAGCCTCTCTCGCTCGGGGTCGTTCTCACCGGTGTACTCGGGGCGGATCTCTCTCATTGGGGGTCTCGTCATAGTCGTAGGTGCTGTGGACACTGTGGACAACCGGCATCCGCCCAGTTCGCAGCCTACGTGGGCCTGTGGCTGAGCTGTGGGCGGATCGCAGCCTCACCTCCATGCCCTGTGGAAGACGGATCGGGCGTCCACAGGAGGGTCACAGACCCAGGGGCTCTTTTCCGCAACAACAGCCCCAGTTTCCACATCCGTCCACAGCAGGTTGTGGACAAAGCCATCGGCCGCCGCACTTGTCACGGTTTGTCCACACCACAGTGTGGACGGTGCTGTGGATGACGTGTCTCCACAGAGTTATCCACAGGCAGTGGACAAACCCCGGGTGCGTGCGCAGACCCGCCCTCCTCCGCTGCTGTCACCTGTGCACTCAGCTGTGGACGTCCGTGTGGATGCGCGGCCCGGCGCCGTTGTCCACCCCTTGGGGACGCACGGGCACTCGGCTCCGGTGAACGTCGTCGTCGGTGGCTCGGGTCGGTCGTCGGATCTCACCGGGACTCGATCGAGGAAGCGGGCGTCAGGCACAGCTCACGCGCGCGGGCCAGGTGCCACGCGAAGAGCGCGCGGGTGTCCGGCACCGGACCGAGCTGGTGGAAGACGTCGCTCGTGACCGCTCCGAGCAGCAGCGTCCAGGCCGACAGACCTCGGGCGAGCGCTTCGGCGTCGAGCGAGGTCCCCGCGAAGAACTCGTCGTCGTCGAGGAAGGCCCCCGCCGCCTCGAGCGCGCCGTGCTCGTCGCCCTCCGAGCGGGGGACCCGACCTGCTCGGCAGGCCTCGTCGAGCAGCCTGGTCAGCAAGGCCAGGACTGCCGTGCCAGGGCCGGTGGTCCGCTCGGCCGGAGCCGTGTAGTCAGGGACCGGCGAGCCGTAGACGAGGGCGAAGTCCTGGGGGTTGGCCAGTGCCCACGCGTGCAGGGCGTTGCCGATGGCGTCCCAGCGGGCGTCGAGGTCGGCCGGGTCGACGGCGTCGTGAGCCCTGGTCACGGCCTCCGCGAGGGAGGTGTAGGCCCTGATGATGAGCCTGGTGAGCAGCTCCTCACGGCTGTCGACGTAGCGGTAGATCCCCGAGGAGACCATGCCGAGCTCGCGGGCGATCGCCCGAAGGCTGAGGGCGGCCGCGCCGTAACGGGTGAGGTGCGCCCGGGCGACTCTGAGGATCTCGGCCTCGGTGGCCAGGCGACGCTGCTCGCGGACTCCCATGGCGTTACCTTCGCACAGAAGTCCTGGGAATGTGAGCACTGCTCTTGTTTTTCGTCGAGGGAGTTGGCACACTGAAAGGAGAGCAGCGCTCACAAATCCTCCACGACCTCAGGAGAGCCCCATGGCCCACCACCTCGTCCTCGGTGCCGGCGGTATCGGACGCACCACCGCAGCCCACCTCGCCTCGAGGGGACACAGCGTCACACTCGTCTCGCGGTCCGGGCGCGGCGAGGCCCTTCCGGGGGTCACTCGCCAGGCCGCCGACGCGGCCGACGCGGCTCGGCTGACCGAGCTCGCCACCGGAGCCAGCAGCATCGTCAACGCGATCAACCCGCCGAAGTACACGACGTGGGACACCGACTGGCCGCCCGTGGCGAAGGCGGTTCTCGTCGCGACGGAGCGCAGCGGCGCCGGGCTGGTCACGGTGAGCAACCTCTACGCCTACGGCCTCGTCGAGGCCCCGATGCGCGAGGACCTCGAGCTGCGACCGAACGGGCACAAGGGCCGGCTGCGCGCCGCGATGTGGCGTGACGCAGTGGCCCTGCACGACCAGGGACGGATCCGGGCGACGGAGCTGCGAGCGAGCGACTACTTCGGGCCCGAGGCCCAGTCAGGGACGAGCATCCTCAACGAGTTCGTCATCAAGCGGGCGGCCACGGGGAAGGGCCCCTTCCTCCCGTTGGGTCGCGCCGATGCGCCGCACACGTGGACCTACCTCGACGACATCGGTGCCCTGGCGGCGACGCTCGCGACGGACGACCGGTCCTGGGGTCGGGTGTGGCACGTGCCGAGCAGCGCGGCGAAGACGATCCGGGAGGTGGCCGCCGACGTCGCGCGACTCACCGGCCAGACCGCGCGACCGGTGCGCGTCCTGCCGCGCCCCCTCGGCACGGCGCTGGGAGCGGTCGTGCCACTCATGCGGGAGCTGCGCGAGACCCGGCACCAGTTCGAGCGCCCCTTCGTCCTCGACTCCTCGCTCGCTGAAGAGACCTTCGGGCTGCAACCGACCGCGTGGGAGGTCGCTCTCAAGGCCACCGTGGCCGGCCTCCTGGGCTGAGCGGCATACGTCCTCCTGCCGGTTGGGGCGGGACGCGAAGGGTCAGGTCGACTGCTGGCGGATGCGGTTGGTCAGCTCGGTGACCTGGTTGTAGATGGCCCGCCGCTCACTCATCAGCTCGCGGATCTTGCGGTCGGCATGCATCACCGTCGTGTGGTCGCGGCCGCCGAAGTGCTGGCCGATCTTGGGCAGCGACAGATCGGTCATCTCCCGGCACAGGTACATCGCGATCTGGCGTGCGGTGACGAGCTGCCGCGACCGCGAGGAGCCGCAGAGGTCCTCGATCGTCACGGCGTAGTACGCGGACGTGACGGCCATGATCGTCGCGGCCGTGACCTGGTTGGGCGTCTCGTTGGGCAGCACGTCCTTGAGGACGACCTCGGCGAGCGGCAGGTCGATCGCCTGCCGGTTGAGGTTGCTGAACGCGGTGACCCGGATGAGCGCGCCCTCGAGCTCGCGGATGTTGGTGCTGAAGTTGCTCGCGATGTACTCGAGCACGTCGTCAGGCACGGACATCCGCTCCTGGATCGCCTTCTTGCGCAGGATCGCGATCCGCGTCTCGAGGTCGGGCGGCTGGACGTCGGTGAGCAGGCCGGACTCGAATCGGGTCCGCATCCGGTCCTCGAAGCCGGACAGCTCCTTGGGAGGCAGGTCCGAGGTGATGACGATCTGCTTGTTCGCGTTGTGGAGCGTGTTGAAGGTGTGGAAGAACTCCTCCTGCGTCTGCAGCTTGCCCTGGAGGAACTGGATGTCGTCGATGAGCAGGACGTCGACGCTGCGGTAGCGCGACTGGAAGGCGCTCGCCTTGTCGTCCCGGATGCTGTTGATGAAGTCGTTGGTGAACTCCTCGGAGTTCACGTAGCGCACCCGCACGTTGGGGAACATGGTGCGGGCGTAGTGCCCGATCGCATGGAGCAGGTGCGTCTTGCCGAGTCCGGACTCGCCATAGACGAAGAGCGGGTTGTAGGCCTTGGCCGGCGCCTCCGCGACGGCGACCGCGGCGGCATGGGCGAAGCGGTTGCTCGCGCCGATGACGAAGGTGTCGAAGGTGTACTTGGGGTTGAGGCGCGTGTCGCTCGCCTGGGCCGGCTCGGGGCGCTGCTGGCGCAACGGACCGCTCTCGCCGCCCGGGGGGTGGCCCGCGTGGCGCCCGTCGGAGTGCGGGCCGGAGCCGTTGGGGCTCACCGAAGGGGAGAAGGTGACCGGAACCGCGGCGTCGAAGTCGGCGGCAAGCAGGTCAGGAGCACTCGCCTCGAGGTCCTTGAGCGGGTCGCTGCTCGGCTGAGTCGGCGAGACCGGGGACGTGGCGGGGGAGCTGCCCGATACAGGGCGGGCCACTCCCGGGTCGCCGACCCCGAAGGCGTGGGCGACGCGACCGGTCTCGGACAGGGCCGGCTGGCCGGTGGGCTCGTCGGTGATGAGGCCGAGGTCGTCCTGGTCGAGCGTCTCGTCGACGCTGACGGCGAGGTGGGCCGGGTGGCCGAGGTGCTCCGACAGGGCCGCCACGACCTGCCCCTTGAGGCGGGTCTCGAGGAAGTCCTTCGTGAAGGTGTTGGGCACCTTGACGAGCGCTGTCTCGTCGAGCACGCCCACGAGCCGACAGAGCCGGACGAAGGCTCGCTCCTGCGCGGTCACGCCGGCGGTGCCCAGCGAGGCGAGAGTGCGATGCCAGATCTGGCCATAGTCAACGTCTGCGCCCGCCACTGCTCCACCCGTCCCTGACTGCTGTGTCCCGGTGCCACTCCATCCCCGACGCGCTGGATTGCTGGCCGGTGGCGCTCACCCTGTCATCCCGTCGACCTTGGGTGCCGACGTTGTCCACACGATTGTCCACACCCTGTGCATCATGGCGGAGGGGGCACCGAAGCGAGCATCGTGAGACTCGAAAACCTAACAACTCGGGGTCCGGCTGACAACCTGAACGGCGTAGAAACCCGTGCCCTTCGGCGTGTCGAGTTGCATTCCGACGCGAACTGTCGACGATGGGAGATTTGCCGGAGGGGGCCAGCGGCCCACACCGGTTTGACCCCCCTTCCCGCGCTCCCGTATCGTTGACCGAGCGTGTCCGCGACCTCTTTCGCATGCCCGTGGCGCGCCTCCACCGTGGTGCGGCTCTCGACATGGTCTCGAGGTCGGACCGTCCGCGGTGGCGTCGGTCCATGGGCTTGCCGATTGCGGTCGCAGCGCAGTTGCACCCTGCAGTTGAACCACTCGATTGGACTCGGGATCGACTCGTCCCTCGACGACCGGCCCGCAAGCAACGGAGAACCTCGTGAGCAAGCGCACCTTTCAGCCGAACAACCGCCGCCGCGCCAAGACGCACGGTTTCCGCCTGCGCATGCGCACGCGCGCCGGCCGCGCCATCATCACTGCCCGTCGTCGCAAGGGCCGCGCCGAGCTCTCCGCCTGAGGACCCGGCGTGCTGCCGGCACGTCACCGTCTGCGCGAGCGGGCGGACTTCACGTCGGCAGTTCGTGGACCAGGCGCCAGCAGAGCAGGCGGACGACTCCTCGTCGTGCATGCCAACCGGACCGATGCGCGTGCGGGCCTCCCGCCCCGCGTCGGTTTTGTCGTCTCCAGGGCTGTCGGTAACGCCGTGACCCGCAACCGCACCAGACGGCGCCTGCGCGCGATCGTCGCGACCCAGCTCAGCGGCATACCCCTCGGGGTTGATGTCGTCGTCCGCGCCAACCCCGCCGCCGCCGAAGCAACGCACCATGAGCTCGCGGATTCCCTTGCGGCGCAATTGGATCGCGTATGCCGCTCACTTGCCAAGGCGTCGACGTGACCGTGGGTCGGGGATCGGGGACGGCCGGTTCGCTGGGCCGGGCGCTCGCTCTGCCCTTCGTGTGGATGGTTCGGCTCTACCAGCGTCTCGTGTCTCCACTGCGACCCCAGACCTGCCGCTTCCACCCGAGCTGCTCTGCCTATGCGGTGGAGTCGCTCGAGCGGTTCGGCCCGCTCAAGGGCGGCTGGCTGGCGATCCGGCGACTTGGCCGCTGCCACCCCTGGACCCCGGGTGGGGTCGACCCCGTCCCGCTGACCTGGGCCGAGCGCAACTCCTGGAAGCCAGAGGACTACCGGCCGCCGAGTGACCCTGACGGCGCCGGAGAAGCTGCCGGTGTTGGCGGCGCGGACGGGCACGGCAACCGTGACGACCCGGGCCCCGCCCCTGGCCGCACGACTCGACTTGACCATCCGGCATGATGTGCCGATCAGTGCTGAGCGGTAGCGCGACCCGCCGCCCGACAACAGAGGACACACGTTGATCGACTTCTTCAACGCCCTGCTCTACCCGATCAAGCTGGGTGAGGCCTGGGTCATGTGGGCCTTCCACTGGGTCTTCGACAAGGTCGGGCTCAGCGGCGATCTGGCTGGCTGGGCCTGGGCGTTCTCCATCGTCGGCCTCACCGTCGTCGTCCGGATCCTGCTCATCCCGCTCTTCGTGCGGCAGATCCACTCGTCGCGCAAGATGCAGCTCATCCAGCCCGAGATGCAGAAGATCCAGAAGAAGTACAAGGGCAAGCGGGACCCCGAGAGCCAGAAGGCGCAGCAGGCGGAGATCATGGATCTCTACCGGCGCACCGGGACCAACCCGTTCAGCTCGTGCCTGCCGATCCTGCTCCAGTCGCCCTTCTTCTTCGCCCTCTTCCAGCTGCTCAACAATCTGCGAGCCCAAGCGGAGGGCAAGGCCGAGGGGATCGGGCCCATCACGAACGATGTCGCGCGCGCGATCGAGGGCTCGACGATCTTCGGCGCCCGGCTCTCCGACGCCTTCCTCACGACGGAAGGGCTGAGCACGAAGGTCCTCGCGGCCGTGCTCATCGTCCTGATGTCCGCGACGACCTTCACGACGCAGCACCAGCTGATGCGCAAGAACATGCCGGCGGCTGCGCTCGACAACCCCTTCGCGAAGCAGCAGAAGGTCCTGCTCTACCTCATGCCGATCTTCTTCGCGATCTCCGGCATCAACTTCCCCATCGGCGTGCTCATCTACTGGACCACGACGAACCTCTGGACGATGGGCCAGCAGTTCTACGTCATCCGCAACATGCCCGCCCCGGGCTCGCTCGCCTACCAGAAGATGGAGGAACGCGACCGCCGCAAGGGCCGCACCACCAAGCACGTCACGGTCCCCGGCCTCGAGGTCGAGGCCAACGAGGCGGAGACCGAGGCCCCCAAGTCGGGGCAGCGCCAGCAGCCCAAGGGGAAGAAGCGGGCCAAGGGGTCAGGCGGTCAGCGTTCGGCCGGGGGGTCGAAGCCGGCAGGCGCGAAGAGCGGCGGCGCGAGCGGCGCCGGCGGACCGTCCCAGCCGGGCAAGAAGCAGCAGAAGTCCAAGAAGCCGTCGTCCGCGAAGGATCGTGGCTAGCGCCCGCGACCAGACCGACGAGCCGGTCCAGGACGCCTGGCGTGCGCCGACGGGGGCGCCCGAAGTCCCAGGCGGTCCACCGAACTGACAGACGCAACCGCAGGATCTCGGGTTATCCACAGGTTGTGGGAACTTTGTGAATAAAGGAGCAACTTCCCCATGAGCGACACGACCCCAGAGATCAACGCGGCCGCAGCGGCTGCGGGCGATGAGGCGGTGACCGATGAGGTGACGGATGCGGTGCCCTCGGCGGTGATGCAGGACGACGTCGACGCCCCGACTGCGGACCGGTCGGCAGCTGTGACCACGCCGTCCGCCGACGACTCGGCATCGGAGCCGGCCACGGACATGGGCGCAGAGCCGGTGACAGACGTGGACCGCGACTCCGAGGCGGGCGCGAGCACGCCCGCGCCGGACGAGGCCGGGACGGACCGGGCGGACGCGGACGCGGAGGCGGGGGCGGCCCGGGCTGCGAATGGAGGCCGAGCGGCTCGGCTGAAGCAGCTCGAGCGTGAAGGCGAAGTGGCCGCCGACTTCCTCGAGACGCTGCTGGACATCGCTGACCTCGACGGCGACCTCGATGTCGACGTGGACGGCGACCGTGCGGCCGTCGCCATCGTCGACTCCGAGGAGGGTCGGGTCCCCCGCCGACTCGTGGGTGAGGACGGGAAGGTCCTCGAGGCTCTTCAGGAGCTGACGCGCCTTGCAGTCCAGGTCGAGACCGGCGAGCGGAGCCGGCTCATGCTGGACGTTGCCGGGTACCGCGCCGAGCGACGTGCTGCACTTGTCTCACTGGCTCAGGCGGCCATTGCGGAAGTCCAGGCATCGGGCGAGCGCAAGGCGCTGGAGCCGATGAGCGCCTTCGAGCGGAAGGTCGTGCACGACGTCGTCGCTGCGGCCGGACTCGTCTCGGAGTCGGAGGGCGTCGACCCGAACCGGCACATCATCATTCTTCCGGGCTGACGAGGACGTTGTTTCACGTGAAACGCGGGTGCACCGCGGTGCTTCGTTGAGGTGACGGCAGCACATACTCGAGAGCGGGAGGGTGGTCATGTCCGACTCCGGAGCGCACCTGCCCCCAGAGGTACCACCCACACCTCGGGCCGCTGTGGCCGTCTTCGGAGAGCGCACCGTGCTCGCCGAGGAGTTCGTGCGCCTGCTCGCTGACACCGGAATCAGCCATGGCCTCATCGGGCCGCGCGAGGCACCCCGCCTCTGGGAGCGTCACGTGCTCAACTGTGGGCTGGTCCATGGCCTCATCCCGGTGGCCGAACAGGGCCAGCGGGTGATCGACATCGGCTCCGGAGCGGGGCTTCCCGGGCTGGCGCTCGCGATCGCGCGCCCGGACCTGGAGGTGCACCTTGTCGAGCCGCTTGCCCGGCGGACCGGTTGGCTCTCCGGTGCCGCCGCGCACCTCGAGCTCGACAACGTCGTGGTTCACACGGCCCGGGCCGAGACACTCTGGGATCGGTTGTCGGCTCCCTGGGTCACGGCCCGCGCTGTCTCCGGCATTCTCCAGCTGGCTCACTGGACCCTACCGCTGCTCACCCCACATGGCTCCCTGCTGGCTCTCAAGGGCAGCCGGGCCGCGAGCGAGCTTGCTGAGCACTCGGCCGCGCTGGAGCGACTCGGCGTCGTCGACGCAGGGATCGAGGTCATTGGCGAGGGGATCGTCGCGGACCCGACTATCGTCCTGCGTGTGACCATCGGCGAATCCATCGACCGTCGTCGGTTCCGCACGCAGGCCCCGAGCAGCGCCGGGTCGGCGCGCCGCCGGGCGGATCGAGGGCGGGGTGGCACGCGGTCCGGCTCGTCGCCTCGCGATGAGGGCCGGCGTGCCCGATGATCGACAAGAGACCACCCCGCTGGCGGAGCCTGTTCCGGAAGGACGGCGGCCGTCACAGTCCTGGAGGTAACGACCCCGTGAGCAACCTCGGCTGGCCAGCCAGTACGCCCGAACCGACGGCCGACCACCGACGCTTGGGGTGGGTCGATGTCGCAGAGGCCGTTTCACGTGAAACGGCCGAAGGAAACGTCGGCCAGACGGACGAGTCGCCCGACGGCGCGCCTTCCGTTCCAGAAGTGGACGGAGCCTCTGGGGCCGGTCGCCGCGAGTCGGGGGGAACCGAGGCGGCGAGCAGCGAAGCGGCGAGCAGCGAGGCGGGGAGCAGCAAGGCGGGGGGCACGGAGTCCTCGAGCGACGGCGCAACAGACGCCGCGCCTCAGCCACGGCAGGCAGACCGCCAGGACTCAGGTGTCGATTCGGTGGGTGTCGACCCGGTGGGTGTCGACCCCGTCGGGGTTGGGAGGGACGGTGT
>NZ_JAJJPG010000003.1:27749-52811 GCF_032907665.1 Intrasporangium sp. | reverse complement strand
CGGTGGGTGTCGACCCGGTGGGTGTCGACCCCGTCGGGGTTGGGAGGGACGGTGTCGGGGCGCCAACCGTGGTGGCGGGCACTCGGCCCGAGATCGCTCCAGGGGGTCGCACTGATTCCCCGTTCGCCGTTCCCGGCGCCGAGGCCATAGGGACCACGGGCGCGCCACGAGGCGCGGAGGTATCGCCCGCCCCCACGGCACACCCGGTCGAGGCGCCGAGCGAAGGCCAGGGACCGGGCTATGCCCCCATCCCCGGCGCTACGGGGTCGCAGGCCGGTGCCGCCGACGGCGGCGGGACCCGGGCCGACTCGCCAGACGCAAGCGCAACGTCCGAAACGGGCAGGGATACGTCCGTGCTCGCCTCGAGTCAGCCGCACTCCAGCGGCTCGGCGCCCGCACCTCACCGATCGGGCTTCGGTGAGGCACTGCGCTCCGGGCCTCGCCCGGAACCGCGGCCCGCGGACACCCGCGCGATCGGCGCGGACATCTACTTCACGTCCGCGGGGTCGGCCGGTCCAGGGACGGCTTCGGGGACGGAGCACGGAATGACTCACGAGTCGACGGACGACGCCGACCCGGTGGACACCGGATCCGCTATCGGCTCCGACCGGCCGGAGGCGGGCTCGGCGGAGGTCGTCAGCGACGAGAGGAGGGGGGACTTCCCCGCGGGAGTCCCTGGCTGGGAGCCTGAGCCGGCCGAGGCAGGCCTCCCCCCCAGCGCTGGCTCCACGGCTGAGTCGCAGCCTGCTGTGGGTAGTCCTGACCCGACCGACGGGATTGAGCCACGGTCCACCGTGGTCGCGGATGGAACGGACGAGCTGTCTCACAGCCCAGTGGGCCCCGCCGGCGTTGTCGATCGACCGGATCCGGTCCCTCCGCCCAGCTCGCTGGCTGAGTCGACCACCTCATGGACGGGCGCCGGTGGCGGCGCGACGCCTGTGGACAAGGATGTGGACATCGACACTCATTCAGCCCCTGCTCCGCACGAATACCCCCCGGGGGACGCTGGGGAAAACGGTGTGGATGACGGAGCGGTGACGGCGGTGTCGGGGGTGGTTTCACGTGAAACGGAGTCCCAAGGGCACGCCTTCTCGATGGGCTCCATCGAGGACGAGCAGGCTGTCGCTGAGAACGTCCGGCGGCGGATCCAGCTCACGGGTCGCCCGTTCCCCAAACCCGTGCAGAGCCGCGTGCTGACTGTTGCCAACCAGAAGGGCGGGGTCGGCAAGACCACGACGACCGTGAATGTCGCCGCTGCCATGGCGCAGTCCGGTCTCAAGGTCCTGGTCATCGATCTCGACCCGCAAGGCAATGCGAGCACCGCCCTCGGCATCGATCATCACGCCGAGGTCCCCTCGATCTATGACGTGCTCGTCGACGGTGAGCCGCTGCTCGACGTTGTGCAGCCGTGCACCACTGTGGAGGGTCTCTTCTGCGCACCGGCGACGATCGATCTGGCGGGAGCAGAGATCGAGCTCGTCTCACTGGTGGCCCGCGAGTCCCGTCTCCAGAAGGCGATCGTCGCGGCCGACGAGACCGGGCACGAGTTCGACTACATCCTCATCGACTGCCCGCCCAGTCTCGGCCTGCTCACGGTCAACGCGATGGTTGCGGCGTCCGAGGTGTTCATCCCGATCCAATGTGAGTACTACGCCCTCGAGGGTCTGTCCCAGCTCCTCAAGAACATCGAGCTCGTCAGGGCGCACCTCAATCCGCCGCTGCACGTCTCGACGATCCTGCTCACGATGTATGACGGGAGAACCCGGCTCTCGGCGCAGGTCGCGGATGAGGTTCGAGAGCACTTCCCGGAGCAGGTGCTCCGCACGACCGTCCCCAGGTCCGTGCGCGTCTCGGAGGCGCCCAGCTTCGGCGAGACCGTCATGACGTACGACCCGACGAGCAGCGGAGCCCTGGCCTACTTGGAAGCCGCGGGAGAGATCGCGGACCGTGGGGCGGCCGGCAACATCTGACAGGGCAGGCCCGACAGGACCGACAGGACCGACACTCGAGACCGGGGAGCCAGCCGGTCGTCAGGCCGTGAGCACTGGGTGGCGCGCGGCACCGGGGTTTCACGTGAAACCTGGTGGCCACCGGTCGGAGGCAGCGAAGTTCATCGCACCGGCCAGCAGGTCGATGGGAAACCGTCCGCGCCCAATCGACGAAGGGCGACACCTCAAGGTTTCACGTGAAACCGGTCAACGACACGGTGCCCGTGCGGGGGGAGGTTGCTCCGGTCCGCCTCCGCCGTCACCTAGACTGGCCGCGCGCGAGGGTCGCGACGATGATGTTGAGGGGTGCTGACATGGCGGAGAAGCGACGGGCTCTGGGGCGCGGACTGGGAGCTCTCATCCCGAGCGCACCGTCCAGCGGAGGCCGGCCGGTCGACGTCCTCTTCGCGGAACGGAAGCCGACGCAGGAGATGGACCGACCCGACGGCGCGACCGATGGCTCCGGCGTGGCGGGATCCGGGACCTCCGGCGAGTCGACCCCAAGAGCGGAAGGCTCGGCCAACGGGCAGTCGGCCGGCGGCGGGCAGTCCAACGCGACCCAACCCGGCGAGGGCGAGGGTGCCTCAGGTCTGGCGCCGGTCCCCGGTGCGCAGTTCGCCGAGGTCGACATCGACCTCATCCGACCGAATCCGAAGCAGCCCCGTTCGGTCTTCGACGAGGACGACATGGCAGAGCTCGTCCACTCGATCCGGGAGATCGGGGTGCTCCAACCCGTCGTGGTGCGCCGGATACCGCAGGACCAGCTCGGTGAGGCCGAGGGCAAGCAGTACGAGCTCATCATGGGCGAGCGTCGGTTGCGCGCCACCCAGGAAGCCGAGCTGGCGACGATCCCAGCCATCATCAAGGACACACAGGATGATGCCCTCCTGCGTGACGCGCTCCTCGAGAACCTCCACCGCAGCCAGCTCAACCCGCTCGAGGAGGCAGCCGCCTACCAGCAGCTGCTCGACGATTTCGGCTGTTCGCACGAGGAGCTCGCCCAGCGGATCGGCCGGTCCCGGCCGCAGATCTCCAACACCCTCCGACTGCTCAAGCTCCCGCCTCTCGTGCAACGACGAGTTGCTGCCGGCGTCCTCAGCGCCGGTCACGCGCGGGCGCTGCTGAGCCTGTCCGACGGCGCCGCCATGGAGCGGATGGCCCAGCGCGTCGTTGCCGAGGGCATGTCTGTGCGGACGGTCGAGGAGCTGGTGTCCCTGGGCGACGGGGATGCCCCTCCGAAGCCGCGCCGACCCCGCGCCGGCACCAGGCACCCGCAGCTCGACGACTTCACGGCGGGACTCTCCGACCACCTGGAGACCCGGGTCAACATCTCCCTCGGGCAGCGCAGGGGAAAGATCACGGTCGAGTTCGCCTCGATGGAGGACCTGAAGCGGATCCTCGGGATCATGGGCCTCGAATCGCGCTTCTGACGTGCCCGAGGGCCACACGATCCACGCCTTGGCGGCCCGGCTCAACCGAACCCTTGGGCGACGACCGGTAGCCGTCTCGAGTCCGCAGGGCCGGTTCGCCGCTGATGCCGCGCTCATCGACGGGCGGATCCTCGAGGCGGCATCGGCCCGAGGAAAGCACCTCTTCGTCGATTTCGACGACATCGTCCTCCACGTCCATCTCGGCCTCATCGGGTCGTTTCACGTGAAACCACGCGCTGACGAGGCGCGAGCCACGTCGCCGGCGCGGCTTCGGATCGAAGGTGCAGACCACGTGGCTGAGCTGCGCGGGCCGATGATCTGCGCTCTCGTCGATGACGCCACTCGCCGCATGACCCTCGAGAAGCTGGGCCCCGACCCGCTTCACCCACCGGATCGCGCGGGCGACGGAGCCGGCCGGGCCTGGGAGCGGATCACGAAGAGCCGCAAGGCGATTGCCGAGCTCTTGCTTGACCAGTCGGTCGTGGCGGGAGTCGGGAACGTCTATCGGTGCGAGGTGCTCTTCCGACATCGGATCGACCCCTTCACCCCCGGACGAGACCTCGGGCGACGGCTCTGGGACGAGGTCTGGGACGACCTCGTCACCCTCCTCCCGCTCGGGATGGCCTTCTCGCAGATCCTCACCATGCAGGACCAGGTGGACGCCGCAGCCGAGATGGTCGCCGACGGGTCCTCGCTCGCCGTGACGGAGCGGCTGACGGGGGAGCGGCTGGGGGACCACTTCGAGCGACGCTTCCACACCTACCAGCGCACCGGCGAGGCGTGCGACCGCTGTGGTCGACGCGTTCGAGAGCAGGTCATCGGCGGCCGAACCCTCTACTGGTGTCCGGGCTGCCAGCGTCGTCGGAAGCGGTGATCCTCACCACCCGGTGCTTCACCACCCGGTGAAGGGGCTCTCCGAGAGGACCTCGAGCTCGACGAAGTCGGTGGTACCGGTCAACGGCAGAATCTGTCGCGGGCCCAGCGGCATCCGGCGCAGACCCTCGGCCGTGGGTAGGTGGCGCGGTGCGCCGAGCACGACGAGACTGCGCCGCAGGTGCATGCGGCCACCCTGGGCGGCCCGGAGGTTCTTGAGCCAGTCGACGTCGGGGCCGTAGGTCAGCGCGAGGGTGACGCGGTCGCCGTCACGGAACGCCAGGAGCGGGACGTGATACACCGAACCCGACCGTCGCCCGACATGCTCGAGCTCGACGAACGGCCCGTGGCCGGCGAGGCGCACCAACCCCTTGTTGAAGACGTGCTTGTTGAGCCGAGTGATGACGTGGGGGATCGGCATGGAGAGGCTCCTCCTCATGGCGGGATTGACGGGGCCATGCTGACCGCACACGCTACGCCGTGCGCGGGGAAACCGGTACGCCGGAATCGGCCCAGCGGCATACGCTCTGCACATGGTCTTCACGGGGAGCCGCCCAGCACCGACCCACGTCATCGCCCACCTGAGCGACATGCACCTCATCGCCGGCGACGGCCTGCTCCACGGCCACATCGACACGCGCGCGCAGCTGCGCAAGGTTCTCGAGCGGATCGAGCAGTCAGGCGAGCGATTCGATGCCCTCGTCCTGTCCGGCGACCTCACGGAGTTCGGCGACCCCGAGGCCTATGCCCTGCTGCGAGAGCTCCTCGAGCCGGTGGCCGCCCGTCTCGGTGTGCCGACCATCATGACGGGTGGCAACCACGACGAGAGGGGGGCGCTGGCGCGAGAGCTCTATGGCGTGGACACCGACGAGCCCCAGGACACGGTCACCATGGTGCGCGGGCTGCGCCTCATCGACGTCGACACCGCGCTTCCCGGCTTCCACCACGGCGGCCTGTCCGATGCCCAATACGACTGGCTGGCAAACGAGCTCGCCGCGCCCGCCGAGCACGGCACGATCCTGGTCATGCACCATCCACCCGTGACCTACCGGTCCCCGCTCATGCAGCTGCTCGACTTCGACGACGTGGAGCGCCTCCGGGCGGTGCTCGAGGGTTCCGACGTCCGGGCGATCCTGAGCGGTCACCTTCACGTGACGACCTTCGGGACGCTGGGCACGATCCCGGTCTTCGTTGCGGGTGGGGTGAGCTACGTCGACGACGCGGGTGCACCGCGGGAGCTGCTCATGGGGGTCGACGGCCCTCAGTCCTGGAACCTCATCGAGGTCCACGCCGACCAGGTCGTCGGCACCGTCGTTCCGGTGGAGCAGCACAAGACCTGGCCGGCACTGAACGAGGCCGTCGTCGAGTACGTGGCTACGCTCCCCGAGGCAGAGCGCCGCGCTGCGCTCTCGACGAAGCGCTGACCTCTCTCGGCAGTCGAGTGTCGAAGTTGCCGGCCTCCGGTCGACTCAGGGGTGTCACCTTGCACGCCCACCCTTCACCAGGAGCAGACATGACCAGTACCGAAGCGATCCAGACCACCGCATCTGTCGACGGCACGCCCATCGCCTACGAGACCTACGGCGCCGGTCCGGTAGCCGTCGTCGTCGGCGGAGCGTTCAACGACCGGAGTGCCGGCCGGGAGCTCGCGCAGACCCTCGCCGAGCACGGACTCACCGGCGTGGCCTACGACCGACGCGGACGCGGGTCCAGCGGAGACACGAAGCCCTACGCAGTCCGGCGCGAGATCGAGGACCTCACCGCCGTCATCACCGCAGCAGGGGGGCCGAACCAGCCCGCCCACGCCCACGGCATCTCATCCGGGGGAGCGCTCGTCCTCGAGGCCGTCGCCGCCGGCGCCCCGATCACGACTGCCTCCGTCCTCGAGCCGCCCTACCGGGTCGAGGGGGCACCGCCGTGGCCGGAGCGCTACATCGAGACGCTGGAGGAACTCGAGGCCGCGGGCGACCGCGAGGGCATCCTCCGCTACTTCCACACCCGCGCCGTGGGACTCCCCGAGGAGATGCTCGACGGCATGCGGGGCACTCCCATGTGGGACTCCCTGCTCGCGCTCACCTACACGGTCCGCTACGACGGGCTCTGCATGGGCCCCGACTCGGCCCTGCCGACCGAGCGGCTCACCTCCACCACGACGCCGGTCCTCGCGGTGAGCAGCACCGGCACCGCGATGCCCTTCCTTCCCGCGGCGGCGCGGGCCGTCGCCGACACATTGCCCAACGGCGAGTATCGGGAGCTCGAGGGCGGTTTCCACGAGGTCCCCGCCGCGACGCTCGCGCCCGTCCTCGCCGACTTCACCCGCCGGGCCGTCCAGTGACTGACGTGACCAGACGGGCCCAGACCTGACCCGACCAGACCTGACCTGCCCAGCCCCACCAAGTGCTGCCCCTGCCCGACCCGAGGTCTGTCGCCCTGGCCGGCTGACCTCGTCCCGAGGAACAAGGCACCGGGAACGCCAATTTCGTTGTCCTGCAAGGGAACTCAGCGGCATTCCGAGGTCAGTCGAGAAGGGCCAGCGCCGGGTTGTGCTCCGGCGGAACCATCTCACGCGCCGGCCCCGGCGGGGTCCCGTCGCCGAACGGCGACCCGCCGAGGGCCTCTCGCCCGTGCTCCGAGGCCCAGCTCGAGAGGTCGGGGCCGCCGGGGACGATGCCCGTGGGATTGATGTCGCGGTGGACGACGTAGTAGTGCGTCTTGATGTGGGTGAAGTCGATCGTGTCGCCGAAGCCCGCCGTCTGGAAGAGGTCCCGGGCGTAGGCCCAGAGGTTCGGCAGCTCGACGAGCTTGGCCCGGTTGCACTTGAAGTGGCCGTGGTAGACGGGATCGAACCGGACGAGCGTCGTGAACAGCCGGACGTCTGCCTCGGTGAGGTGCTCGCCGACGAGGTAGCGGCGCGTGGCGAGGTGGTCCTCGAGCCAGTCGAGCCGTCGCCACAGCCGGTCGTAGGCGGTGTCGTAGGCCTGCTGGGTCCCGGCGAAGCCGCAGCGGTAGACGCCGTTGTTGACCTCGGTGTAGTTCACCTGCGCCATCTCGTCGATCTCGGCCCGCCACCGCTCGGGATACAGGTCCGGTGCCCCCTCCCGGTGGTGCTCACGCCACTGAGTCGACAGGTCGAGGGTCAGCTGGGCGAAGTCGTTCGTGACGACGGCGCCGGAGGGGATGTCGACGATGGCGGGGACGGTGATCCCACGGGAGTACTCCGGGTCGCGCCGGACGTACGCGTCCTGGAGCCGGGGAATGCGCAGGACGGGGTCGAGGCCACCGGGGTCGAGGTCGAAGGTCCAGCTGCGCTTGTCGTGCACCGGTCCGCAGATCCCCATCGGCAGCGCGTCCTCGAGTCCGAGCAGTCGACGCACGATGATCGCCCGGTTGGCCCACGGGCACGCCCGCGACACGATGAGGCGGTACCGCCCGGGCTCGACCGGCCACCCGTCTCGCCCGTCGGTGGTGATCCGCGTCGTGAGGTAGCGGGTGTCCCGCTCGTAGGTCGGCTCGACGTAGCTGCCCTGCTCGGTCATGCCCCCACGATAGGTTCCGTATGCCGCTGGGCCGGGTTTCCCCGCGCCGACGATCACCGCGCGTGGCCGGGTCGGGAGGGGCGGGGGAGCGGGGGTGAGGAGACGCGGTCGTCGGGCCGGGAGAGAATGGGGCCATGAGCCCCCGAGGGCAGGAGCCGCGCCGTGCGTGACCTGCGTCCGTTGACCGTCGACCGCGTCCCCGACCTCGCCGGCGATTTTGCCCTCTGCACCTTCTGGCAGACGGTGCCCCACAACGGCCACGTCCTTGCCCGGGCGCCGGAGGAGGTCCTGCGCGACTGGGTCCACGAGGTCACGGCGGACTGGGGTCCGCCCGGTCGCATCGCCTACGTCGACGGCATGCCGGCCGGCAATGTCCTGCTCGCGCCGGCGCGGCACGTGCCGCGGCTGGCCGCCTTCCCGACGGCACCGTCCGACCCGTCGACGCTCATGCTCCTCACGGTGCGCGTCAACGCGGACCAGCAGGGCCGGGGCCTGCGCAAGGTGCTCGTGCAGGCGGCCGTCAAGGAGGCGCTCCGCCACCGGGTCCGAGCGATCGATGTCATCGCGGCGCGCCCGTTGGCGGTGAGCCGGCATCCCTGCGTGCTCGAGGCGGCCTTCCTCGAGAACGTCGGCTTCCGGGTGACGCGAGACCACCCGGTCTATCCGCGGCTGCGGCTCGACCTGCGAACCGTCGTGACGGTCCGCGAGGAGGCGGCCGCCGCGGTCCGCAAGGTCCTGGCGAAGGTACCGGGCCTCCGGCCCGTGCCGGACACTCGGCCGGACGGGGTCACTCCGGCTCGGACGGCCCACCGCCCGTGAGCCGCGCCGAACGCGTCCCTGCGGCCTGCAGCGACTCGAGGTGGCGGCGGAGGTCGGTGAGCTTGAGCATCCCCGTCTCGGCGATGTCGGCGTCGCCGAGGTAGAGGCGCTGCAGCGCGACGACGGCTCCCTCCGCGATGGCGTCGAGGGTGTGCGGGTCGGACAGCGCCGCTGCATCCGCCGGATGGCTGAGGTAGCCGACATCGAGCCGCACAGCAGGCATGCGCGTGCGCCGGAGCAGCGCCCAGTTGCGCGGGTGGCTGCGGCAGTCGGTGAGCCCGGTGCGGGCGACGACCTCACGGAGGAGCAGGTCGGCGAACTGCTCGCCGATCACGGACCAGCCGCCCCGACCGGACGCCACCTCATGGACGGCTCCGCGCGCGCGTTCCTCGGTCTGGCCGGTCTGGCCGTCTTGGCCATCCTGGCCGTAGAAGAAGGTTGCTGCTCCGTGGGCGGCCGCGGTCGCGGAGTGGTCGGTGTGGATCGAGAGGACGAGGTCGGCATCGAGCGAGTTGGCGAAGGCCGATCGGTCGGCCTCCTCACCGCCCGGTCCTCCGGTGCGGGTGAAGACGACCTCGACGCCGTGTGCGGTCAGCCGCCCTTCGATGCGCCGCGCGAGGTCGAGGACGAGGTCTGCCTCGGTGAGGCCGTGGCCGCTGGCACCCGGGTCACCGCCACCATGCCCGGGGTCGAGGACGACGACCCGGCCACTGAGGCTGTAGCCACCCCGGCGCAGCTGCTCGCGCTCCCGGAGCGCATTGGCCGACCCTCCCGTCACGGACCGCCGCAGGGCGTCGAAGGCATGCATCGTCTCGGGCCCGAGTATCCCGTCCGGAGGGAGGCCGACCCCTGCCTGGAAGCCACGGAGCGCCGAGTCCGTCGCGGGACCGTGGATCCCGTCGACCTTCCCGGGCGTGAAGCCCAGGTCGGCGAGGCGACCCTGCAGCTGCGCCACGTCGTCGCCCTCCAGGAAGTGGTCGGGCAGGTAGCGCAGCACCCGGTCGCCGAGAGCCCAGCGAGCACCGTCGAGGACGGAGTACGTCGACCGGCCCACGACGCCGTCGACGAGCAGCCCCCGGCGCTGCTGGAACGACTTGACCGCCTCCTCGACCAGCTCGTCGAAGACGACGGCGTCCCGAAGGCCGGAGCGACCGGTCCAGGTCGCTGGCAGGTCGCCGGTGACGAGGAGCCGATCGCAGACGTCGGCGACCGCTGACCCGGAGTCTCCTCGGCGCAGCACGACGATCGGCTGTGGCGTCACGGGGCTCCTTCGGGCTCGGGGACCCTGTGCACTGTAGTACGCCGAAGGGGCGGCACCGCGACCCGCGGACCACCCCTTCCAGCTGTCTTCACGCACGGCTACCGGATCAGGAGATGAACTCCTCGAGCTCGCGAAGCAGCTTCGGCTTCGGGTGCGCGCCGACGATGCTCTTGACCACCTGGCCCTTGACGAAGACGTTGAGCGTCGGGATGGAGACGACCCCGTAGCGGGCTGCCGTGTCCATGTTGGCGTCGGTGTCGAGCTTGACGACCTCGATCTTGTCGCCGTACTGCTCGTTGATCTCCTCGAGGATCGGCGCGACCTTGCGGCACGGGCCGCACCACTCCGCCCAGAAGTCGACGAGCACGGGCTTCTCGCTCATGAGGACATCGTCGGCGAAGCTGGCGTCCGTTGTGTGCTTGAGTGCCATCGGGTGGTCTCCCTGTCGTGTCGTATGCCGCTGGGCTGGCTGTGGGGTACTGCGGGCTTGGTGGGTGCGACGACCCTACGCGGTGGCGCCGACGGGCTCGTCCTCGTCGCTCGGGGGAGCCGTCGTGTCGACGATCTCGGGGTCGTCGCCGAGGGAGGCGAGGTAGTGCTCGGCGTCGAGGGCGGCGGCGCAGCCGGAGCCGGCGGCGGTGATGGCCTGGCGGTAGATGTGGTCGACGAGGTCACCGCACGCGAAGACGCCGGGCAGGTTGGTGTGCGTCTCGCGGCCGGTGGCGTCCTGACCGGCGAGGACGTAACCGTTCTCGTCGAGGTCAACGAGGCCCTTGACCAGCTCGCTGCGCGGGTCGTGCCCGATCGCGACGAACAGGCCGGTCACCGCGAGCTCGCGAGTCTCACCGGTGACGGTGTCGCGCAGGGTCAGGCCGGTGAGCTTGCCGTCACCGTGGATCTCCGCGACCTCGCTGTTCCACGCGAAGGTGATCTTCTCGTTGGCCAGGGCTCGGTCGGCCATGATCTTGCTGGCTCGCAGCTCGTCGCGGCGGTGGATGATGGTGACCGACCGGGCGAACTTCGTCAGGAAGGTCGCCTCCTCGATCGCGGAGTCGCCGCCGCCGACGACGGCGATGTCCTGGTCACGGAAGAAGAACCCGTCACAGGTGGCGCACCACGAGACGCCGTGTCCGGACAGCTCCTTCTCGTTCGGCAGTCCGAGCTCGCGGTAGGCGGACCCCATCGCGAGGATGACGGCCTTGGCCGAGTACGTCGTGCCGGAGCCGTCGGTGACCGTCTTGATGTCACCGGTCAGGTCGATGGCGGTCACGTCGTCGGTGACCAGCTCGGCGCCGAAGCGCTCGGCCTGGGCCCGCATCTGCTCCATCAGCTCGGGGCCCATGATGCCGTCGCGGAAGCCCGGGAAGTTCTCGACCTCGGTCGTGTTCATCAGCGCGCCGCCGGCCGTGACCGCACCCTCGAAGACGAGGGGGTGAAGATTCGCCCGCGCGGCGTACACGGCTGCCGTGTAGCCAGCGGGACCCGAACCGACGATGATGACGTTGCGGACATCGGACATGACGAGCGTGCTCCTCGAACAGGGTGGCGCACCGCAGGGGGCCTGATCGGGCAGGGCGGTGCTGTCTGCCTCAACCGATCCTAGGTCTCCCGTATTCCGATGCGGGCTGGGACGCGCCACCACGCGGAAGGCTCCTCAGCGGCATACGACACGGGCGGGGTGACGTGGGTCTCACGGGACGGGAGTGGCCTGGGTGAGGGGCGCCGGATTGCCGGTCGAGCACGTACGTTCCACGACACGCACCGTGCTCCGGCCGCCGTCGGTGACCACGATGATCGCGGCCGGCCGTCCCTCGTAGGTGGCGATGTCCACATGAACCGGGACATCGGTCGGGAGCGAGTGGGCGCCGAGGCAGTCCTCGAGCCCCACCTCCGTCGCAATGGGGCCGAGGGTCGGTGCCTCCGCGGCGAGCACCTGGACCGGTGGGCCAGGGTTCGTGAGCATCGCCCTGGCCTGAAGCGGCAGGTCGGCGGCGGTGTAGTTCGTCGACGAGAGCTGGATGTGGAGACTGGGATTCGTGGGCCCAACCGGTGGGGCGATGGGGCCGGCCGTGGTGGACGACTGGGCAGGGGAGCCCGTCGGGGTCAGCGTCGGCGGCCTCGGGGTCGCCACGATCGCGTTGGCGTCCCCGAGGGATGGCGTCCCGTTCGTGCCCTTGTTGAGGTGCAGCGCCGAACCCCCGACGGCCACCACGGCCGCTGCTGCCGCCACGGCTGCGACCGCGAAGAGGGGGCGTGGGCGTTGCCGCTGGCGGATGAGCGGTGCGAGAACGGCGTGGTCCGGGTCGGCCGGGCCCTGGCCGGCGCCGACCTGTCCTGACTGGTCCTGTCCTGTCCGGTTCGGCCCTCTGTGGTCCGGTCCGGTCAGAGCGTGTCCGGTCCGGGCCAGGGGGCCCGGGTCGACGCGAAGGGCGACCTCGTCCGAGAGGAGGGTCTCGATGCGTTGGGTCACGTGCTCGGGCATGGGCCCGGGGTCCGGCGCAGCCGCGAGCAGCTCACGGATGCGCGCCTGCACCACGGGATCGATCTCGTCTCCGGCTCCAGGGGTCTGCCCGGGTTGGTCCACGGTCTTCCTTCGGTGTGCGTCACGGTCGGGTCCGGCCCGTGTCCCCCGGTCATGGGACCGACCTCGTGCTACGACGTGCGGGGTCGGCGGTTGGTTCCATGGTGGTCGAGCGATTTCTCGGCGGCCGGTGTCGTGCGCTGACCTGCCGTCTCACCGGACGGAGTCGCGCTCACCGGCCGGACCCCGATCGCCCGTCCGCGGTGAGACCGAGGTGCTCGGCCAGGGCGGCGCGCCCGCGGGCGCACCGCGACTTGATCGTCCCCTCGGCCACGCCGAGGATCTCGGCGGCCTCGGCAACCGGGACCGCGTGCATGTCGACGAGGACCAGCGCAGCCCGCTGGCCCTCGGGTAGACGCGCGAGGGCCTCCTCGATGTCGAGACGCACCTCGGTGGATGCGTGGTGGTCGTGCCGGTCGGGCAGCTCGTGGTCGGGCAGCTCGGCCGTCGGTCGGCGCCGCCGCAGGCGGTCGAGGCACGCATTGACGATGATCCGATGCAGCCACGTGGTCACCGCAGCGTCCCCGCGGAACGAGCCCGCCCGCCGGAACGCCGAGATGAAGCCGTCCTGAACGGCGTCGGCGGCGACCTCCGGGTCGCGGCAGGTGCGCAGGGCGACAGCCCACATGCGGTCCTTGTGCCGGCGGAAGAGCTCCCCGAAGGCGTGGTCGTCGCCGGCGACGTGCAGTGCGAGCAGGTCCCGGTCGCTGAGGTCAGTGAAGGGGACGGAGGCGGCGGGGCCCACGACTCAGCGCACCACCACTTCGGCGATCTGGGCCCGGTGGTGGTCGGGTGCCTCGTCCGGCGCGGGACGGGTGACCCAGACGATGACCTTCGTCCCCGGCTCGATGCCGGAAGGGGCCTTGATGGTGACCGTGCCGCTCGTGTCCCGGACCTTGCCGATCTCCTGGGCGCCCTCGAGCTCTGCATCGTCGGTGAGGAAGACGGTGACGTCCTGCGCAGCCGGCAGGGTCAGCTCCACCTCGCGCACCACGGTCGGGGCGCTGAGGTCAAGGACGAGTCCGACGCCCTCCTTGCTCCGGTTGTAGGTGTCGGTGCCGTACCACCGGGACTTCCAGGCGGTGTCCGGGTCGCCGTCAAAGGCGAGTGGCACCAGCCGGGGGCTCTCCTCGCCGTCGTCCTGCGGGTCGAAGCTCACGCCACCGACGATGCTCACGGGCTCGTCCGGGGGCGGCGACGGCGTGGTCTTCGTCGGGGACGGCTGCTGGGTCGTCGTGCCGGTCGTTGTCGGGGTCGCGCGGGTCCGGGTCACCGTGACCGTCGGCCGCGCCTCGGCGGGACTGTCCGAGTCGCCGATCTTGGCGACGTTGTTGATGCCGATCGCCAGCGCGATGATGACGAGCGCCCCGACGATGGCCAGCGCAATGCGGGACTGGGCTCCGGTGGGTCGCTCAGGCGTGCCGCCGAACACCGGCAGCGGCGACTCGAACTGGCCCGTCGGGGGCTCCTCGAGAGCCTCGTCGAGGGCGATGTCCTCCCCCTCGAAGCGCTCGTGGTGGCCGACGCGGCGCTCCGCGGCCCTGGCCGCCGCCTTGTCGGCCGCCGCGCGGGCGAAGGAGCCGACTCGGTCGCCCAACGTGCCGGCGACCCCGGCCCCGGCGGCGGGTGCGGCCCCCGGAGCCGATGACCCGGCTGCCCCCGCTGCGGCTGCTGCCCCCGCGCCTGCAGCAGCAGCGGCGCCCTTGGCGCCGCCCGACTCACCGGCGGCCCCTCCTGCCCGGCCCGGGGACCGCCCGGAAAGCCGGGCGTAGAGGTCGCCGCTCGTGCGCCCCTCGGGGGAGTAGCGCGGTGCGATTCCGGGGGCAACCTGGGTCGGCTCGATCTCAGAGCGGCTGGCGGGGAGCCGAATCCCGCTGGCGCCATCGCTCGTCGGCGGCTCCGAGGGCCACGGAGCGATCTGGAGCGCCAGATCTCCGGGCGACAAGGGGCCGCGGTCGTCGTTGAGGGTCATCCGGCAGATGAGGTCGAGATCATTGGGGATCCCCACCGCGATCTCGGACGGGGCCGCCACGCCGCCGACGACGATCGGCGCGGGCTCGAGCCCCACGGGGCGGGGCTTGCCCGCGCCTGCGGAGCCGGCCGGCCACCGCGCGGTGAGGCCGGCGTAGATGAGCTTGACCAGGCCGATGGCATCGATCCGGGAGGCGTCCCGGTCCGATGCCCGTTCGGCGTCGCTGAGCGCAGCGTCGGTGGCGAGTCCCCGGACCTTGACGTCACCGTCGGGCATCCGCAGCACGGACGACGGAGTGAGGCCCAGGTGGTGCAGGCCCCGGTGCCGCGCCTTCTCGAGAGCGCTGGCCGCCTCACCGACGAGACGGCGAACCTCCTCGGCGGGGAGGCCCCCGACCTGGAGCAGGTGGGAGATCGGCATGGCGCCGGTGAGCGGCTCCTCGACGATGAAGGCAATGTCCGCGTCGGCTCCCACGTCGAGGACGCGGACCAGCCGTGGGTCCTCGATGCCGGCTGCCCGGCGGGCCGCGTCGAGTGCCGCGGGCGCCACCGACGAGGCCGCCGGGAAGCACACGAGCACGACCTCGCGGTCGAGGGTGTGGTCGGTGGCCCGCCATCGCTCGTGGTTGGGACCCTCGGACGTGCGCAGGGTCACGGCATAGCGGCCCCCGAGCACTGTTCCCGGTCCGATCCCGTGCACCTGCGTCACCCCTTCCTGCGTGAGTTGTGGTCCTGAGCTGTGGTTGTGCTGCGTGCTGGTGGCTGTGCTGGCTGTGACGTCGGTTGGTCGATGACCCGCCGGAGCGGGCCGTCGTCGAGTCGCGGGCGAGAAATGGTGGGCCGAGCCGGCATGGTCCTCCGTGGTCAGGACCTGTCCCGACCACGGAGCCGACTGCGGTCCTGCTTCATACTATGGCGCGTCAGTCGCGGATCCGGCCCAGCGCGGCTTCGTCGCGCTCAGCGATGGCGTCGAGGTCACCGATGTCGTCGATGCGTGAGGTGCCCTTGAGGACCGTGCGGATGACGCCGGCCAGGAGCACGAGCCCGGCCAGGACGCCGCCGATCCAGTAGAAGGTGGAGTCGAGCGGGTTGGCTGAGACGGGGATGCGGGCCTCGGACCCGATCCTCGTCCCATCGGCCGTCGTGAGGTAGGCGAGGATGTCGGCTCTCCCGGCCGCGACCGCGTGGACAGGCACGGAGACGTTGCTCCGGGCGCCGGGGCCGGCGGAGATGCTCACGGGGCCTGGTTGCTCGACGATCTGGAGGCGAGGGTTCAGTGGGGTGACGACGAGGCGGAGGTCGTCGACGGCGTAGCCGAGCCCGTTCTCCAAGGTGATGCGCAACGTCCCGTTCTCCGCGAGGAAGTTGATGCGTCGCGGCACGACCCTGATCGCCGACGTGGCATTCCGGACGTCCTTGGTGACGGAGTTGTTGAGCTGGCCCCAGGCCGCCGGCCGGTAGCGCCAGCGCACGCTCGCGAGCTCGTCGAGGAGCTCGCCGTAGGTCCGCTCGAACGCGACTCCGTCCTGGACCACCGTCGCGACGGCGTCGAGAGTGTGGCGTTGCTCCGCGAGCTGACTGAGCCGGAACTCGCTCAGGGTCGGCTTGGGTGCGGCCGACCCGGGTGGCTTGGCGGGCTGCTCGGCGACGCGGGCCTGGTCACCGCCGTCGTCGGTGAGCAGGGCGTCGAGATCGACGGGGTCGAGCCAGGCGATCGAGTCGGTGGTCGCACGGAGGAAGGCGGACAGGGCGTCGGGGTCAGGGTCGTAGCCACGTGGTGCTGCGACGAGCACGGACCTCTCGATTCCCGGGAGCTCGCCGAGGAGCACGAGGGTCTCCGCGAGGAAGCGCTGCGTCGACAGCGTCGGCGACGGGTCCGATCGCTTCGGCAGCAGCGCGGACAGTCGCCGGTCGTAGCCGAGCAGCCGCGTGCCGTTGGCGGATACCCGACGCGCCGTGGGGGTGTACGGAGAGGGAGCGGTGATGGCGCGCTGGTCGACGATGATCCCGGCCGCCTGCTTCGTCGCCGAGGTCGACCAGAGCGACTGCACGTCGTCGTCGCGTCCGGCGGGGAAGAGCCCGTCGGCGGGCCAGGCGATGTCCCCGCGCACCGGCTCCCCGATCCGCGCGCCGACCGCCGTGGCCCGTGCCACGAGGGCGCGGACGACGGGGTTGTCGGGGTCGATGTCGCCGGTGGCGGCGACATCGGCGTCGGCGTAGGGCAGGGAGACGAGACTGCGACCCCGCAGGCTGGAGACGAGACGGTCGACGAGGGGCGAGGACCGGCCGCCCTCCGCACCCGAGGGGTCGGCCGGTGCGGACGTGGGTGTGTCCGCCGGTGACGGCGTGGCCGGGGTCGTCGCCGCCGTTGTCGCCGCGGTCGGCGGCCCGACCGTCGCATCGGAGTCGGAGCCGTCCGGCCCCTCGGTCGGGGGAGCGGTGGTGGGGGGCGTCGTGGACGTGCCTCCCGGGGGCGTCCCGGTGAGCTCGTCCGGCCCGGCGACGAGCACCGAGGGGTCGATGGCCAGCGTGGCATGGCTCCCGCTCGTCCCCTCGACGATCCGGTCGACCCGGGACCCCGGGCCGATGGCGTTGGTCCACGCCTGCCGCCTCACCTTCTCGTCGTTGGAGAAGAGCTTGAGGTCAGGCTGGAGGGTCACTGGCACGGCCAGGGCGATCTGGAGCGGGACGAACTCCACGCGGGAGTTCCACGAGAGGAAGGTCCGCGTCGTCCCGATCGGGGTCGACGCGCCGCGCTCGTAGACCTCCAGGGCGATCGGCAGGGCGGCGAAGGCCGCGTCCGTGCCGACCCGCCACTCCTCGAGGTCGATGCTGAAGGGAACCGTCTGCCCAGCCGGCACCTCGGACGGCTCAGCGTCGGTCTCGACGACGACGCGACCCGTGGCCTTTCCGGTGCCCTTGGCCCAGCGGTCGATGTCGCCCCGCACCGTGAGACTCCGCGAGCCGAGGACGACCTCGATGCGCGCCCCGACGAGCGGCCCGGACGTGGGAGCCGTGAGCGACCCGGTGATCCGGGTCTCGCCCCGGCCGTCGAGCACGGTGGGGGACACCTCCGTCAGTGTGAGGATGGCCCTGTCGTCGTCGGGGGTCACGAGGGGTCCCTGTACGGGGGCAGGGTCGTCCCGGCCCGGGCGGGCTGGGTCCGGCTCACTCGCGGACGCGAGGGCGGGGTGTCCCGTCAGGACGAGCAGAGTCGTCAGGGCCACCGTCCGGAGGGCGGCGCGCCATGGCCGGTTCGGGGTCACGCCGTGCCTGCCAGCCGGCTCCACGCCGCCTGTGCGATGCGTCGCTCATTGGGGAAGGTGAGCCGACGGTGGACCTCGTCGAGGCGCATCCAGGCGACGTCGATGGCTTCCCGGTCGGGGTCGTTCTCGATGGACAGCTCGCCGCCGAGGGCCTCGAGCAGGTAGTGGTGGACGTACTTGTGGACCCGCTTCGTCGACGTCGCGAACCAGTAGTCGATCGTGCCCAGCTCGATGAGAACCCGCCCCACGATGCCGGTCTCCTCGGCCACCTCTCGTGCGGCGGTCTCGACGAGGGTCTCCCCGGGCTCGACGTGACCCTTGGGCAGGCACCACTCGATCCGCCCCGCGCGGTTGCGCCGCGCGATGATCGCGATGAGGGCGCACCCGTCCTGGATATCGACGACGATGCCTCCCGCAGAACGCTCCTCGACCGCGGGCAAGCGCCTCCCCGGCTGGGAGCTCGGGGCGGCTTGCGCGGTCATGTCGCCACCATAACCAAGGGACCTGTTTCGCGCCCCGTGCGCGAGCAGCACGCACACCCCCCGAGCAACACGCCCGGTGGTCCCCGACCACCCACGGATATTTCGCCAGCAGCTTGCCCAGAGCCGGGCGTGTTGCGGCCGAGGGCGGTGGCGACCAGTGGGCCTCGCTCGCTCACCTAGGCTGGTCCCCGTGCCCGACCGTCCCACCGCGACCACCCCCGACCCCACGCACCTGCCTCTGCTCCGTGGCGCGGTGGCCCAGCTGGCCCCGGTGCTCCCACTGCTGCAGGGGCTCGGCGAGCGGTTCGCACAGGCGGGCCACGAGATCGCGCTCGTCGGAGGGCCGGTCCGCGACGCCTTCCTCGGCCGGGTCTCACCGGACCTCGACTTCACGACGGACGCCAGCCCCGACGAGATCCTCGCCGCCGTCCAGGGGTGGGCCGACGCGCACTGGGACATCGGTCGCGAGTTCGGCACCATCGGCCTGCGCAGGGGCGAGCACCACATCGAGATCACGACCTACCGTGCCGACACCTACGACCGCGCGAGTCGCAAGCCCGAGGTGATGTTCGGCGACAGCCTCGAGGGCGATCTCGTCCGCCGCGACTTCACCGTCAACGCCATGGCGATCCGGCTGCCGAGTCTGGAGTTCGTCGATCTCCACGGTGGCCTGGCGGACCTCGCCGCCCGCCGGTTGCGGACGCCGGCGACGCCGGAGGAGTCCTTCGCCGACGACCCGCTGCGAATGATGAGAGCGGCACGCTTCGCGTCCCAGCTCGGCTTCGACGTCGCGCCGGACGTCCGGCGGGCGATGACCGAGAATGCCTCGTCCCTCGTCATCGTCTCGGCGGAGCGGATCCGTGACGAGTTCACCAAGCTGCTCCTGTCCGGCTCGCCGCGGCCCGGGCTCGCCCTGCTCGTCGACACCGGGCTCGCCGACGTCTTCCTCCCCGAGCTGCCGGCGCTGCGTCTCGAGGTGGACGAGCACCATCGTCACAAGGACGTCTACGACCACTCCCTCACCGTTCTCGAGCAGGCGATGGCGCTCGAAGGTCCGCCCGGCGCGCCCGACGAGCAGGTCCCGGGGCCCGATCTCGTGCTCCGTCTCGCCGCGCTGCTCCACGACATCGGCAAGCCGGCGACGCGCCGCTTCGAGCCCGGGGGTGCCGTGTCGTTCCACCACCACGAGCTCGTCGGCGCCAGGATGGCGAGCAAGCGGCTCAAGGCGATGCGCTACGACAAGGAGACCGTCAAGGCCGTCGTCCGCCTCATCGAGCTGCACCTGCGCTTCCACGGCTACGGCGACGGCCAGTGGACCGACTCCGCCGTGCGTCGCTACGTCAACGACGCCGGCCCCCACCTGCAACGCCTCCACCGGCTGACCCGATCGGACAGCACGACCCGCAACGTCCGCAAGGCGCAGCGGCTGTCCCGCGCCTACGACGACCTCGAGCAGCGGATCGAGCGCCTGGCGGCTGAGGAGGAGCTGGCTTCGGTCCGGCCGGAGCTGAACGGCAACGAGATCGCCGAGATCCTCGGGATCAGTCCCGGACCCCTGCTCGGCGAGGCCTACAAGTACCTTCTCGCCGTCCGTCTCGACGAGGGCCCGATCGGCAAGGAGGCCGCCCGGGAGATGCTGCTCGCCTGGTGGGCTGACCGCGACCCCTCCTGACCGGCTCGATGCCGAGCAGCGGGAGGGACGTTGGGCACGGGGCGAGCCCAGCGGCATACGTCACCGACTGTGTCCGTATGCCGTTGGGCCGGCTCGCGCGTGAACGGTGGGGAGCGCTCCCCATCGCGCCCGTCGAGCGCAGGCTCTAGCCTGCCCCTGATGAAGGGGGTCCCATGCCGACGTTGACGTATCCGAGCCCGACGTTCCCGGGCCGGCCCGCGCTCCGACTCGACCTGCCCGAGGGGTGGGAGGCCGTGCCCGCTGTCGGTGACCTCGCCGGCGCTGCGCTCGTCGCGATGCGGCCGGAGCCGGCCGGGGAGTTCCGCGCCAACCTCATGGTGACCCTCGACGAGGTGCCGGCCGATCACACGGTGCGCTACGACCTCGACGGCGTGGAGCGGCTCGCGGCCGAGCGTCCGCAGGGCACGGCCGGCCAGGTCACGGCGCACAACGTCGGCGGCGTGACCTTCTTCGGCCGCGACCTCAGCTACGTCGACGACCAGGCGGGGACGCTCCTCGTGCGCAACCTCTTCGGCTTCCTGCGTCGCGACGTCGACGGGGGGCTCGTCCGGATCACCGTGACCGGCACGGTCGGTTCGAGGCGGCACCGCGAGGACTACGCGGAGCTCGGCACCGTCATCGCCGGGCTGCGGGTGACGCCCGGACCCGGCACGACGCCGCTGCTCGACGAGGAGGGAGCGCAGTGACGACCTTCTCCAAGGGCGCCGACGTCGAGGCTCTCGCTCGCAGCGCCAGCACCCTCAAGGCCTTCCAGGGCGAGCTGACTCGCATCGAGGCGACCTCGCGTGCCGCGATGCGCTCGATCGAGGCGAGCTGGGGCGGCGACAACCTGCGTGCCCTCGTGCGCCACTTCAATGCCACCGCCGTCCCGGGCCTGCACGCCTGCAACGGCATCTTCGATTCCATGGCACGACGACTCGACGCCAACGTGGCCGCGCAGCGGTCCGCCTCGGGGCAGGCGAGCGGCGGCGGCGGGGTCGGGTCCGGCGGCTCGGGTGGCGGCGGCGGTGGTGGACTGAACGACGTGACCCAGACGAAGGGCCACACGTTCGAGCGCGAGCCCCAGGAGCAGCCCGACAGCATGGGCGACGAGTCGGGCACCCGCTACCACCACACCGCCGACGGCGGCCGCCACAGCTACGAGAACGCCACCGAGGGCGAGGACGGCCGCGTCCGCTACGACCGCTACACCCACGCCGGTGACTACCGCGACCGGCAGCTCGAGCACGAGTCCGGCTGGCGCAGCGAGACCGAGCGCAGCGTCAACCGGCCCTGGCTGCCCACCGACAACTCCGAGGACGAGAACTCCTTCGCCAACCGGCACCCCGGAGCGGACACCGCGATCAACCGGGGGCTCGAGGGCGTCAACTGGCTCGAGCGGACCGAGCACGAGGGCCACACCGACTACGAGAAGGTCTACTACGACGCGGACGGCAACGTCACCGACGAGGAGCACGCCGTCCGGATGGCCTACGGCGGTGGCCCGGGCACGGAGGTCGCGGGCTACCACGAGTTCGGCATCAAGGACGGGGCGCTCGCGGCGGGTCTCGGTGGGACGGCCGGCGCCTACCTGCTCCGCGGCGGCGTCGAGGGCAACCTCGGCGACCACGGCAGGTACAACGCGAGCGGCTACGTCGGCGCCGAGGGCAAGGCGGACGCGAGCATCTCGCTCGGCAAGGACGGATTGGCGGCGAAGGCCAATGCCGAGGCGATGGTGGGCGTCAAGGGGGAGGCGGGGGTCGCCTACGACAACGGTCCCCTCGCGGCGCACGCGAACGCGAACGCGATGGCCGGAGCCGAGGCGAAGGCAGACGCCTCCGTCGCGATCGGCAAGGACGGCATCCGGACGAGCGCGGGCGCCGAGGCCTTCGCCGGGGTCAGGGCGGGCGGGGAGGTCGGCGGGAACATCGCCGGCGTCGGCGGCACGGTCGGCGGCGAGGTCTACGCAGGGATCGGCGCACACGCCAACGTCGACGCGAACTTCAGCGCGGAGAGCGTCAAGGTCAAGGTCGACGTGGGAGCGGCGATCGGCATCGGTGGCGGGGTGAGCTTCAGCGTCGACGTCAACCCGAAGGAGTTCATCGAGGACGTCGGCCTCGGTGACGTCGCCGACGACATCGGGTCGGCGATCAAGGATCCCGTCGGTGCGATCGGTGGGCTGTTCGGGTGACGTTGGAGCGTGTCGCTCGGCGTCGGTCGCGGGAGTCCGGGCCTGTGACGGGGCGGGGGGAGCCGGGCCGCAGGGTCCGGACCTGACACGGACCCGCGTCTTTGATTGACTTTGCGGGCTGCTCCGGCCACGGCACGGCCCCCGCCCGCCACGGAGCGACGAAAGGACACCGATGAGCACCTTGGCCTACCCGAGCACGGACTTCCCGGGTCCGCCCTCCGTGGCCATCGAGGTCCCGGACGGCTGGCTGCCCGTGCACGCGCCGGGCACGGCCCTGGCTGCCAAGCAGCCGCGGGAGGACGCCTTCGCGCCCAACGTCGTCGTCAGCATCGAGCCGTGTGGGTCCGGGCCTGCCGACGAGGAGTCTGTCGGACGCATCGCTGCCCTTGCCGAGTCGCGGGGTGGAGCCGCCAGTGAGCCGTATGCCGCGGAGCTGGGTGGCGCGCGCTTCGTGGGCTGTGATGCCACCTGGCCGGACGCAGACGTCGAGACGATCCTCCAGGCCAACCTCTTCCATGTCGTCCGCCCGGAACGTGAGGGCGCCGCCTCGTGGCTCGTCCAGCTGAGCGGATCGGTCGGCGGTCCTTCGGCCGAGGCGGACTATGAGCTGATCCGTGGCGTCCTCGCGTCGGTCCGGGTGCGCCCGTGGTCCGGTGAGGCAACGGGTGGTCCGGGAGTGGCCGCGCCGAGCTCGGCAGGAAACCCGGGCGCATGACGGTCGACCAGTCGGCGATCTCGTTCGGTGTCGCCACCGACGTCGGACGTGTGCGCCGCCACAACGAGGACAGCGCCCGGGCCGCGGGCCTGATCTTCGTCGTCGCCGACGGCATGGGTGGGCACGCGGCGGGTGAGGTCGCGAGCGGTATCGCGGTGGACGCGCTCATGGAGCTCGCCGAGCGCCCTGTCCTGCACCAGCACGACATCGTCGACCAGGTGGGCGAGGCGAATCGCCGCATCCTCGAGTCGGCCGCCCGCCACCCGGAGCAGACCGGGATGGGCACGACCGTCGCCGGGCTCGCCCTCGTCTCCGGAGGAGGCTCGCAGCACTGGGTCGTCTTCAACATCGGCGACTCCAGGGTCTACCGGCTCATCGACGGGCACCTCTCGCAGGTGACCGTCGACCACTCGGAGATCCAGGAGCTCGTCGAGCGCGGCGTCATCACCGCTGAGCAGGCCCAGCGTCACCCGGGCCGCAACGTCATCACCCGCTCGCTCGGCCGCGACCCCATGGGCCCCGTCGACACGTGGGTCTTCCCGCCCTACCCCGGCGAGGTCTTCGTCATCTGCTCCGACGGGCTGTCCAACGAGCTGCCGACGGAGGAGATCGAGGACGTCGTGCGTGCCGTCGACGACCCGGAGGTGGCCGCCGGGGAGCTGGTCCGCCGGGCCGTGGAGGCGGGCGGGCGCGACAACGTCACTGCTATCGTCGTGACGCTGCAAGGTCACGAGTCCGAGGCCGGCGTCGACGAGGACACCGCTCCGCGCGAGGCGATGGGCGGGCCAGAGGGCCGGCAGCCGACAGGGAAGCACACCGCCGATCCGAAGGTCCCCACCGAGGGGGCGGGCGACAGGGCGGCGGGTGAAGGCTCGACAGGGGAGAGCAGGTCCGTGGTGTGAGTGATCCGTCCGTCGTCGTCCAACGCGCGCCCGACGGCTGGACCCATATCGGTGGGCCCGGCATGCACCTGCTCATCGCCCTCGAGGAGGAGGACGACCGCACGCTCACCGCGAGCGACGCCGCCGACGGCGGGGAGCTCGACGACGTCATCGACGTGCTCACCGCCGGTGGGGTGCGCAAGGCCCACCACTTCGTCGGGGTCCACTGGGGGCCGCGGACGCGGATCGTCGCCTTCGGGCCGGTCTCCGTCAGGCTGACGTTGGCCGACGGCACGGAGCACGAGGTCAGGGCATCGAACCCCCGGGTCTGGACCGACCTCCTCCTCGACCAGCACCCGGAGCGCGTCGAGCTCCTCGTCCTCGACGAGAAGGAGCGCGAGGAGCCCGTTCCACCCTCGACCCTGACCGCAGGGCCGGGCGGTGTGGCGGTCGTCGCTGCGCTGACCACCACGACCGATGCCCGGGACCGGCCAGCGACCTCCCCGTCGCCCGACTCCTCAGAACCACCGTCCCCGTCGCCGGTGGCGTCCGTGACGGACCGGCCCGAACCGGTCCAGGAGGAGCCTTCGCCGGAGTCGGAGTTGGCGTCGGCGTCGGAGTCGGCGTCCGAGTCGGAGTCGGCTCCCCGCAGTCTCCCCACCTTCGGCACGGCCCGTCCGGAGGAGAGCGCCGCACCGGCGTCGTCGTGGGGGCGCACCTGGGTGCGACCCGGAGACGAGACCACCGGGCCCGAGGAGCCGGAGCCGGAGGCGGCTGCGGCGACCCCGCCGACCCCCGCACCGACACCTTCACCGTCAGCGGGTCCCGCGGCACCGCGGGTCGCTCCGGAGAGGGCTGCGCTGCGTCCCTGGGGTCCGGGGCCTGCGGTGGCGCCGCGCCGCGCCGCGCCCGGACCCACACGGGAAACAGTCTCGACGGCCGCCGCCACGGCGCCGGCGGCGGCACGGGCTGCGCCGATTTCCGCACCGGAGGCGGCCGACCTTCCCGCTGCCCACACGGGCCCCGTCGACCTCGAGTCGACCTGGGTAGCCCGACCGGCGGCGCCCACCGCCGAGGACGTCCCAGGGTCGGCCGCGGAGCCCGCGCCCGAGCCGGCTCCACCAGCGCCCCGGGAGACGACATCGGCTGTGGAGCCCACACCGCAGGCTGAGCCGGGCGCCTCGACCGACTCGGGGGCAGCGCCGAGCTATGACTACCTCTTCGGGCACACGGTGACCGTCGACGAGCACCGCAGGATCCTCGCCGGCCTTGACGGCACGGGCGACGAGGCCGACGACGACCGCGGGCTCGACGACAAGGCCCCCCGAGACGTCGGTGCGTCCACCCCGGCTGCCGGTGAGGTCTCGGGACCCGCCACGGTCGGGGGCCGCGACAG
>NZ_JAJJPG010000003.1:0-27649 GCF_032907665.1 Intrasporangium sp. | reverse complement strand
TTCTCGGGGCGGCACACGCCACCGCCGGCGCCGAGTCTCATCCCGCCCCTGGCCGGACCAACCGCGGTCTCACCGCCTCCCGCGGCCGAGCGCCGTGCCCCGCAAGGAGCCGGACCGGCGCGCGACGCCGCCACCGCAGCGCCGGCCACCGGCACCGCACCGGCAGTGCCGGACCCGGGATCCCCGGGGGACGGGGGGCCCGATGCGGACGAGCTGACCGTGGACCGGAGCGCCTTGATCCAGGCGCGGGAGGCGGCCCGGTCCGGTGCCGGGTCGGGCCCGAGCGTCCTCGCGGTCCTCTGTGCGCAGGGACACCCGACGCCGCCGCACGGCGACTCCTGCCGCATCTGTGGCAGCAGCATCCCGCCGCAGGACACCTTCACCATGCCGCGGCCGGCGCTCGGATCGCTGCGACTCTCGACCGGCGATGTCGTCACCCTCGACCGCAGTGTGCTGCTCGGCCGCGCGCCGACGCTCGGCCCGGGAATCGCGGTGACCGAACGCCCGCACGTGGTGAAGGTGCCCAGCCCCGAGCGCGACGTGTCGCGCAACCACGTCGAGGTGGTCCTCGAGGGCTGGCACGTGCTCATCCGCGACCTCGGCACGACGAACGGGACGACCGTGACCCTGCCGGGGGGCATGCCGGTCCGCCTCCGGGCCAACGACCAGCAGGTGCTCGAGCCCGGTTCGATCGTGTCGATGGCCGATGAGGTCACCTTCGTCTTCGACCCCGGGGGGAACTGAGATGGCCGGCTCGCGACAGGCTGCCAAGCACGGCCGGAGAGGGGCGCCGCCGCAGATCCCCGGCCTCGTCTTCGTCCAGCCCCTCGGCTCGGGAGGGTATGCCGACGTCTACCTCTACGAGCAGCAGACCCCCCGCATGCCCGTCGCGGTCAAGGTGCTCAAGTCGGACGGCCTGACCGACGCCCTGCGCAGCCAGTTCGTCGAGGAAGCCGACACCATGGCGCAGCTCGGCGACCACCCCTACATCGTCCAGGTCTTCCGGGCCGGCACGTCCGACGACGGCCGTCCCTACCTCGTCATGAAGTACTACCCGCCGCCCAACCTCGCGATGCGGGCGAGGGCGGAGCGGTTCACCGTCGAGGAGGTGCTCCGCACGGGTATCCAGCTCGCGAGCGCCGTGGAGACGGCGCACCGGGCGCACATCACGCACCGCGACATCAAGCCCGCCAACGTTCTCGTCAGCGCCTACGGCGCGCCGGGGCTCACCGACTTCGGCATTGCCGGACGGGGCGGGCGGGACGGTGACGTCGACGCAGACTCCACCGATGACGTGGGCGTCTCGGTGCCCTGGGCGGCGCCAGAGGTGCTCTACGGCCAGAGCAACGGTGACGAGCGCTCCGATGTCTACTCCCTCGCTGCGACGCTCTGGCATCTCCTGGTGGGACGGTCCCCCTTCGAGGTGCCCGGTGGCGACAACTCGGCCTACGCGCTGATGCCCCGGATCCGCAGCACGCCGCCGCCCCCGACCGGCCGGCCGGACGTGCCCCCCGGCCTCGAACGGCTGCTCGGCCAGGCGCTGGCGAAGGACCCGGCACGCCGGCCGGCAACCGCACTCGACCTCGCCCGGGCGCTGCAGGCGGTCGAGCAGCAGCAGCGCCTGGCGCGCACTCCGATCGTCGTCCTCGACGAGCAGGGGCACACGACGCTCGTGAGCCAGACCCAGGGCTCTCCGGCGGGACCCGGCGGCTCCGACGACGACCGCACTCGGATCAAGTCGCCCCAGACCGTCATCGCGCAGCCCGACCTGCCGTCGGCCCGGCCTGACGACGAGACACGGCGGCGGCCTCACGGCCGGGGCGTGGCCGCGCCCCTCCCGACGACCTCCGCGGGCGGGTCATGGTCGGGCTCCGCGAGCGGACGTCCCGGAACGGGCGGTCCTGCCGGGGCACCGGCACCGGTCCGTCCCGCAGCCGTGACCGATCCGACCTCGAGCAGCCGCACGGCGCCCTTGGTCCGGGACGACAGCGACGAGCCGACGGTGCGGCGCCCAGCGAGCCCAGTGAGCCCGGGTCCTGCCCGGGCCGCGCCCGAGGCGGGGTCGGCGTCGGCGCGACCCGGTCCTGCGCTGCTCTGGGGCCTCGTCGGAGGAGTCGTCGTCCTCCTGGGCGTGGTGCTCTTCCTCCTGCTGCGCCCGGAGGACCCCGGCACCGGCACCGGCATCACGGCTCCGAGCCCCACCGTCTCGATGCCCGGCGACGACAACGCGGTCCTCGATGCCGTTTTCGATCCGCCCACCCTCGTCGCGGAGTCGAGCGAGGGGTCGGTCACCTTTCGGTGGACCTACCCGCAGCCGGCCGAGGGCGACACCTTCCGGCTGCTCGTCGCCGCGTCACAGAACGAGGTGGCTGAGGCGAGCCCGAAGGTGCTCGAGAAGGCGACCTTCACCGAGAAGGTTCCCCAAGGTCAGCAGCGGTGTGCCGTCGTCAGCGTGAACCGGGGTGGAAGGGAGTCGCCTCGGTCCCCGGTCCAGTGCGAGACTGCGCGGTAGGCGGCGGCGAATTGCACCAAATGGACGCATTGCCGGCCACAGCGGTTCTCTCACTAGGATGCGACGCCGACGGCTCGTAATCGACATGCGGAAGTCAGAGACAGGGCAGTAACAGAGCAGTGACTGGGCAGGGGGCCCCGATCCGTGATCCACAGCAAGGTGACCGTCGCGTTCTGCGGCGAGACGTATCCGGTCTCGCCGGAGCACGGCTTGACCATCGGGAGGACGGGCGACGTCGAGATCGACGACAACCCGTACCTGCACCGCACCTTCCTTCGCGTCTCCCATGACGCAGGCTTCTGGTGGCTGACCAACACCGGCTCGACACTCACCGCGACGGTCGCCGACGAGCAGGGCCTCTTCCAGGCCTTCCTCAATCCGGGAGCCCGGATTCCGCTGGCCATGCGCAGGCTCATGGTGTGGTTCACGGCGGGCCCGACGACCTATGACTTCGAGATCCACGTCGCGAGCCCGGTGTTCAAGTCGGTCGAGGCCGAGTCGGCCGCGCCGAGTCCGCGGGACGAGGTCGGCGAGGCAACGGTCGGGCGGGTGAGTCTCACACCGGACCAGAAGCTGCTCATCGTGGCGCTCTGCGAGCCGTTCCTCCGGCGCCGTGAGGCCGGGACGAGCCAGATCCCGTCGTCGGCGGCCGCCGCGGAGCGGCTGGGATGGACGCTGACCCGCTTCAACCGCAAGCTCGACAACGTCTGCCAGAAGCTCGCCGACGCCGGCACGCGCGGCCTGCACGGTGGGGTGGGCCGCGTCGCCTCCAACCGCAAGGCCCGCCTCGTCGAGCACGCCCTCTCCACCAAGCTCGTCGTCGAGGACGACCTCGCGCTGATTGACCAGGACGCCACGTTGGAAGCCGCCGGGGCGGCCGATCGGGGGAAGGCATGAGCACCGCCGCGACCAAGCGACGGATCGGAGTCATCGGGACGGTGGTCGTCGCCCTCGTGGCCGGCCTGCTCGTCTGGGTGGCCACGAGGTCGGACGGCGAGGTCGTCCGCAAGGCCGACCTCAACGACGGCGGGATCTGGGTCACCAATGCCGACCAGGCCCGGTTCGGCCGGATCAACAAGGCGGCCGGTCAGCTCGATGCCGGCGTCCTCTCCGACGGGACGCCGGGGTCCGGCCTCGACGTCTTCCAGGACGGGGCCGCCGTCGTCGGGTTGTCGAAGGCGGGCAACCAGCTGGTGCCGATCAATGCCGCGGAGGGGACTCTCGCCCCGCAGCAGTCCATCGTCCTGCCGAAGGCGGCTCCCGCCACGGGCAACCGGGTCTTCGAGACCGAGCCGGTGGACCTGCGGGGCGGCACGATCGCGATGATCGACCCCGCCAAGGGCGAGCTGCGGGCCCAGCGGGTCGACAACCGCGGCGGCATCGCCGCTCTGGACCAGCTCCAGACCCAGGCCAAGCCGCTCGTCACGGTGGGCGCGAACGCCGCGGTGGCGGTCGGCGTCGACGGGACGGTCTATGCCCTGTCGGGCGACAAGGGTGTCCTCGCGATCCTCGAGCCCGCTGATGAGAAGTTCGCCAAGCCGGTCCTCGTCAAGCTCGGCTTCACCACGAAGAGTGCCCAGGTCACTGCCGTCGGCCCGCACTGGGTCGTCTTCGACTCCGGCACCGGGATGCTCTACTCCGACCTGCTCGAGGAGCCCGAGCAGGTCTCGGTGGGCCGCGCCGAGCCGGGCAAGCCCGCCTACGCCGCGCTGCAGCAGCCGGGACCGGACGCGACCGCCGTCCTGGTCCAGGACGAGACGCAGCTCCTCCAGGTCCCCCTCACGGACGACCCTCCGGGCGCCGGCGTCACGCTCACCGAGGCCCCGAGCGAGGCCGGGCTCTTCCTGTCCGCCCCGGTCCGGCTCGGGGGCTGCGTCCACGGGGCGTGGGCGAGCGACGCCAAGGCCTACTACGGCCGCAACTGCGGCTCGCCGCAGGACACGCGGACCGTCGGGCTCGGCGCGATGAAGAGCGGCGTCCGCGTCGACGGCGTCAAGCTCCGGGTCAACCGCGGACTCATCGTCCTCAACGACCTCGATTCCGGTGACGTCTGGGACGTCGACCGCGACCAGGTCAAGATCGACAACTGGAACTCGGTGATTCCTCCACCGCGGATCGACAACAAGAACAAGAAGAAGGACGAGAACCTCATCGACGACGAGGTCACCAAGACCCCGCCGAAGGCCCAGCCCGACCAGCTGAAGGTGCGTCCCGGCCGGACGTCGACCCTCCACGTGCTCGACAACGACACCGACTCCCAGGGCTCGATCCTCGCGATCAGCCCGGGCGACGTCGGCAAGGCCTCGATCGCGGGAGTCAGCACCAGCGCGTCCGCCGACGGGCAGACCGTCCAGGTCACCGTCCCCCAGGAGCCGGCCGCCGACACGTTCACCTTCGAATACACCGTCAACAACGGCACCACCGCCAAGAACGGCCGGGCCACCGCGAAGGTCACGGTCCGGATCGTGGGGCCGGACGAGAACACCGCGCCGCACCTTCGAGGGGGCAGCAAGAAGCTCGCCACGGCGAGCTACCCGGTGGCCAAGAACTCGACGGTCAAGGTGGGGGTGATCGCCGACTGGCGTGACGCCGAGAACGACCCGCTCCAGGTCTCGCCCGTCGACCCGGCCGCGACCGGTGTGGACGGGGCCGGAGCGCTGATCGTCAAGGCGATCGGCAAGAAGGGGGACCAGGAGGTCGCCTACGAGGTCAGTGACAGCAACGGCGGCGTGACGAAGTCCGCGATCACGGTGAAGGTGCTCGGTGACGACGATCGTGCGGTGGCGCCGCGCACGCAGCCGGACGTGCTGCGGGGGGTCGTCGGCAAGCCGGTGCAGCTGCAGCCGCTCGGCAACGACGTCCCCGGGGCCGACCCCACCGATCCGGAGGCGCGGATGCGGCTCGCCTCCGAGGTCAAGGGCCCCGGCCAGCTGACCATCGACACCAACACCGACACGGGCGTGCTCACCGTGACCGGCGCCACGCCGGGGACCTCCACGATCACGTATGCCGCCCAGTCGGGTTCCGGGGTCAGCGTCGGTCGGGTGCGGGTGGACATCCTCCCGGATCCGGATGCGGACCTGCCTCCGGTCGCCGCCCCGGACTCGGCAGTGGTGCGCGGCCAGACCCCGGTCATCGCGGACGTGCTCTCCAACGACTACAGCCCGCGCAGCGACGTCCTCGTCGTCCAGCGCGTCGTCACCGACAGTGCCTGGCTGAGAGTCAGCGTCGTCCAGGGGCGGTGGGTCAGGGTCGAGGCGACCGCGCCGCTCGACGGCGACAAGGCGCGACGGGGAACGGTGACCTACACGATCAGCGACGGCACCCAGTCGGCCGACGGCCAGCTCTCGGTGGTCCAACGTCCCGACCCCGAGGAGCCGATCCTGCCCACGGTCCTCGACGACACGGCCATCGTCCGCGTCGGGGACGCCGTGACCATCCCGGTCCTCGACAACGACTCGATGTCCGAGGGCATCCCGCTCGCGCTGGACCCGAGCGGTGTCCGCGTCCGCGCCGGCGGTGGCCAGGCGTTCGCGTCGGGGAGCGTCGTCCGTTACGTTCCGGAGCCCGACGAGAAGGCGACTGCGCCACGGACCGCGGTCATCGAGTACGTCGCCTTCCCCGAGGGCCTGCGGGCCCGGTCGGCGACGGGCAGGGTGACGGTGACGATCAACCCGCTGCCGAGCGAGGCCCGACCCAACCGGCCACCCACCGCCCGGAGCTTCTCGGCGAGCGTCACCGCGGGCGACACGCTCTCCATCACCGTCCCGACATCGGGGGTGGATCCCGACGGCGACCTCACCTTCGTGGGGGGGATCGTCGGGGAGACCGGCGAGGCGGTGGACCTCGAGCTCGGCCGTGTCCTGGGCTTCGGAGCCGCGACGATCCGCTACGAGGCCTATCCGCGCAGCGCCGGCACCGAGGTGATCCGCTACCAGCTCCGGGACCGCTTCGGCCTGACGAGCGAGGGCTTCATCCGGGTCGGCGTGGTCCAGCCGGGCGACCCACAGCCGCCGGTCGCCGTCGAGGACGACGTCGTCGCCGCCCCGGGTCGCACGGTCCATGTCGACCTGCTCGCCAACGACCTCATCGCGAGTGGCGACGCGGTCGAGTTCGAGGACTTCGCCAAGCTCAACGACGACGAGGTCCTGGGGGACTTCAGGCGCCAGTCGGATGACTCGTTCAAGGTCGTCGTGCCCGAGGAGGGCCCGGCGAAGGTGCTCGCCTATGGCATCACCAACGGGATGTTCGACCCGTCCCGCTCGACGCTGACCGTCCGGGGGCAGAAGGACTTCAACAACCCGCCGATCGCCGTCGACGACACCGGCGTCGCGAAGGACGGCGAGACGAGCATCCTCGTCGACGTCCTCGAGAACGACCGCGACGTCGACGGCGACCAGAAGTCGCTCACCATCACCGAGGTCATCGGTGACGGCGCCACGATCGAGGGGCGCCAGGTGCGCATCCAGCTGCGCCCCGAGGCGCGGGTCGTGCCCTACGTCATCGAGGACGCCGACGGTGCGATCGCGATGGCCCTGATCTACGTGCCGGCCGGCAACAACGGCCAGCCCTACGTCGTCGAGGGCAAGACGATCACGATGGATGCCGACTCGACGGTGACAGTCCGGCTGTCCGACTACGTCGTCGACCCGCGGGGCGGCACCGTTGCCCTGACGTCCCCGGACACGGTCTCGACCTCCCCGGCCGAGCACCTCCAGCGTGAGGCGGCGTCCTCCACGGAGCTCACCCTCACGTCGACGAACGGCTATGTCGGTCCTGCCGCGCTCATGCTCGAGGTCACCAACGCGACCGGCCCGCAGGACAAGACGGCCCAGACCGCCTACGTGACGATCCCGGTCCAGATCGGTCCCGACGTCCCCGTCCTGCGCTGCCCGGACCACGAGGTCCGGCTGGTGGCCGACGGTCCGCCGCGCCGGGTCGACATCCCCCGCCTCTGCCGGGCCTGGCTCCCCGACACGCTCGACGCGTCGACGGTGCGCTACGAGGCCGAGTGGGACCAGGCCATCGACCGGGTCGACCTCAGCCAGACCGGTCAGGGCGGGCGCACCGTCGTCCTCCAGGCCGAGCCCGCCGCGCAGGCCGGCTCGAGCGGCACCGTGACGATCGGCGCCAAGGGCGGCACGGAGCGCTTCACGCTCCGGGTCCGGGTGACCGGCCAGCCGCGGAACGCGACCCTCCGGCAGGCTCACATCGAGGGGCTCATCGCCGGCACGAGCCAGCAGCTGAACCTCGCTCAGTACCTCGACAGCCCGCTCGGCTCCCCGCAGTGCGAGATCACCGCGACGACCGTCCGTTCGGGCACCGGCGTGACGGCATCCGCCTCCGGCTGCCAGCTCACCGTCAGCGCGTCCGAGCAGGCCCGGGGCGACGCCCGGATCGAGGTCCGCGTCACCGACGCGCCGGGTCGGCCCCCCGCCGTCGGCGAGGTCAGCGTCGGCGTGCGCAGCAAGCCGGACCCGACCGCCGCCCCGGTGGCGGTGGCCGACCGGGTCCTCGGCGGAACGGCGCGCGTCGACTGGCGGCCTCCCGCCTACGACGGCGGCATGCCGATCCTCGAGTACGAGGTCGGGGTCAACGGCCCGGGCGGCACAGCCCAGACCTGCCAGGCCTCGCCGTGCACCATCACCGGACTGACCAACGGCGAGGACTACACCTTCACGGTGCGCTCCCGCAACGCCGTCGGCTGGTCCGACCCCTCTCCGGCGTCCTCCCCGGCGGTGCGGCCCGACACGCTGCCCAAGGCGACGTCGATCAGCAACATCGTCGCCGGTGACCGCCAGCTCACCGTGACGTGGACCCCGCCGGTCAACGAGGGATCGGCGATCACGCAGTACCAGGTCCAGTGGGTCAACGTCGGGGCCAACGCCGGCCAGACGGGGACCAGGGTCGTCCAGGCTCCCGGCCTGTCGACCGTCGTCTCCGGGCTGATCAACAACGACGCCTACAAGCTCCGAGTCCAGGCCCGCAACGACCTCGGCTGGGGCCCCTACGGCCCCGAGGTCACCGCGCAGTCGTTCGGCAAGCCGGCTCCGGTCCCGGCCCCGACCCTCAACCCCCGGTCTCCTGCACCGGACCAGGACAACGCCCAGGTGACGATCACCTGGCAGTCGACCGACCCCAACGGACCGCCCATCACGCAGTACGACGTCTACCGTCGCACCGGCTCGGGCGGTGCCTGGGCCCACGTCGCGACGGTGTCCGGCAGTGCCCAGCGCGTCGCCACCGACACGATCCCCTACGGCGGCCAGACGGTGCAGTACACCGTGACGGCCACCAACGGCGGACCGGCGACGTCGGCACGGACGAACTTCGCGTCCTACAAGGCCGACGGCATGCCGGAGACACCGACGCTCAACTCCGTCGGCACCCCCAGCGCCGACTACCGGGCCGTCGCCTCCTACACCCTCGGCAGCCACCGCTCGTCCGGCTACGACCGGGTCGAGTGGCGCACGACCGACGGGGCCTACTCGGGCCGGTGGTCCGCTCCGAGCAGTGGCGGCACGACGGGCAACACCGGGGTCAACCAGCGGGCGATGGAGATCCGGGCGTGCAACACGGCCGGTCTGTGCTCCGCGTGGTCCAACAACGTCACCTTCCACCCCTACGGCCCGACCCGCGCGATCCGCAGCCCGCGTGAGACCCATGACAACACGAGCATCACCTTCACGTGGGACGCTCCGGCCTACAACGGCAGGCAGATCAGCGAGTACGAGGTCAAGGAGAACTGGTCCGATAGAAAATGGAGGCAGCCGGCCAGCGACCGAAGTTACCGGGTTGGGGGTCTCGGCTACTCGACCTCACGCACGATCCAGGTCCGTGCCAGCGCACCCGACTCTGGCTGGGGACCGTGGACTTCGATCTCGGGGACGACGAACGCCGCGCCGGCCCCGTCGGTCAACTGGCTGCGCCACGGTCCGCCGACGGGCTACCAGCCAGGCTGCGACAGCGGCGAGTGCAACTACCTGCAGTACGACCTCAGCAACTTCCAGGGCAGCATCAGGTGCTACTTCGAGAGCCCTGACGGCGGCTGGCCCTACGGCTGGGACGACGGGACCCGCGGCACGATCACGCCCCGCAACGGCACCAACACGTCGGGAAAGTTCTACGGCTACCACGACCTCTGGGTCAGGATCACGTGCCACGGCTCCAACGGTTCCGACTCGTTCACCCGAAACCCGTGGGGCTGACATGACCGGCGACCCGACCACACCATCGACCCGGCGTGAGGCGACCGTCCCGCCGGCCCAGCGGCATACGCCCTCCACCTCGACCAACGGCACCACAGGAGAACGGAACTCATGAGCGGCACCAGTCACATCACGCAGGACCAGGTGACCTGGTTCGCCCACACCTTCGACCAGCTCGTCGGCAACATCGAGCAGGCCGTGCTGGGCAAGCAGCACGTCACGCGACTCGCCCTGACCTGCCTGCTCTCCGAGGGGCACATGCTGCTCGAGGACTTCCCGGGCACCGGCAAGACACAGCTCGCGCGGGCCCTCTCTGCGACGGTGCACGGCACGCACAGCCGCATCCAGTTCACGCCCGACCTCCTCCCGAGCGACGTCACCGGTGTCACCATCTACGAGCCGAGCAAGCAGGCGTTCGAGTTCCACCCCGGCCCGATCTTCGCGACGATCGTCCTCGCCGACGAGATCAACCGCGCCTCGCCGAAGACGCAGTCGGCGCTCCTGGAGGTCATGGAGGAGGGGCGGGTCACCATCGACGGCACGCCGCACTCGGTCGGCGAGCCGTTCATGGTCATCGCGACGCAGAACCCCATCGAGCAGGCCGGCACGTACCGCCTCCCGGAGGCCCAGCTCGACCGCTTCCTCATGAAGTCGAGCGTCGGCTACCCGGACCACGAGGCCACCATCGCGGTGCTCGCCGACGCCAAGACGCGCGACCGGGCCAAGCAGCTCCAGCCGCTCATCGCGAGCAACGTCATCGTCGACATGGCGCGGCTCGCCGACGAGGTCCACGTCGACCCGGCGATCCTCGGCTACGTCAGCCGGATCGCCGAGGAGTCGCGCCGCCACCCGAGCCTCAAGCTCGGCCTGTCGGTGCGCGGCTGCCTCGCCTACGTCCGCTGCGCGAAGACGTGGGCGGCGTCGCAGGGGCGCACGTACGTCATCCCCGACGACATCAAGAGGCTCGCGGAGCCGATCCTCTCCCACCGCCTGCTCCTCAGTGCGGAGGCGCAGTTCGCGGGAGCGACGGTCGAGCACGTCATCGACCAGATCCTCGGCGACATCGCCCCGCCCGCGGAGCGTGCGTCGGCGTGACCGAGCAGGACACGGGGCTCACGTCTCGACGTGAGCTCCGCGAGCAGGCCCTTGCGGGACGGCGATTCCGTATGCCGCTGGGCTCCCGCCCGCGCGCAGCGGCCCGCCCCGCTCCGGCGGGCCGGGAGAAGCCGGCAGGCCTGGTCGGCCTGACGCGGGGCATCACGCGCCCGGTCACCCAGCCGGTCACCCGCGCCGTCGCGCAGGTGGCCGACCAGACGAGACCGGTGTGGCGACCGGTCGCCCACGTGCTGCGGTGGGTGTCGCCGCTCGGGTGGACGATCCTCGCGCTCGGCGTCGTGTCGTGGCTCGTCGGCGCCCAGTGGGGATGGGTCGAGCTGCTCATGGTGGCCGCTGCCGCGCTCGTGCTCTTCGCCGTCTGCTTCGTCCTCGCCGTCGGCCGCACGAAGGTCCGGATCGACGCCGAGGTGGAGCCCCGGCGGGTCGTCGTCGGGGAGCCGGCCACCGGGCGGATCGCCGTGACCAACGAGGCCCGGGCTCCCCTCCTGCCCCTGCTCGTCGAGCTGCCCGTCGGCCTCTCGGCGGCCCGGTTCGTCCTCCCGGCGCTCGCGCCCGGTCACGCGCACGAGGAGCTCTTCGTCGTGCCGACGTCACGGCGCGGGGTCATCCAGGTCGGGCCCGCCACCACGGTCCAGGGCGACCCGCTCGGCCTGATGCGCCGCACGTTGCGGTGGACGGAGCAGACCGAGCTGTTCGTCCACCCGCGCACCGTGGCGCTCGAGCCCCTGGGAGCGGGGCTCCTCCGGGACCTCGAGGGGTCGACGACCGAGGACATCTCCATGAGCGACCTCGCCTTCCATGCCCTGCGCGAGTACCAGCCGGGTGACGACCGGCGCTACATCCACTGGCGCAGCTCGGCCAAGGCGGGCAAGCTCCTCGTCCGGCAGTTCCTCGACACGCGCCGCTCCCACGTCACGGTCATCGTCGACACCGACCCGGAGCAGTACCGGTCCGGTCACGGTCGCACCGGTCAGGCTGACCGAGCCGCTGCCGGGCACGGCGAGGCGGGCGACGTCCACGCCGCCAATGCCCCGTCCGCGACCGAGGCGGACGTCGAGACCGCGATCTCGGTGGGCAGCTCCATCATGCTGCGTGCGGCGCTCGACGAGCAGGACTGGACTGTCGTGTGCGGCGACCAGCGGATGAGCAAGACAGGGCCCCAGCTCGGTCTCGACGCGATGGCCCGGGTGCAGCCCGGGCCGATCGACCTGCTCGCGCTGGCGCTCGACGCCACCGACCTCGCCCCCGACACGAGCACCGCCTTCATCGTCACCGGGCCGCACCGGCCGTTCATCGACCTCCAGCGTGCCGCGGGGCAGTTCCCGCCGGAGGTCAACCGCGTCATCGTCGTCGTCGACCCGCACGCAGCCCACGGGATCCGGCACGGCGGCGGGCTCGTCATCCTCACCTTGTCGCAGCTCGAGGACCTTCGCATGCTTCTCGTCTCAGGGGTGGCCCGATGAGCAACGCCGGGATCGCCAGCGGACTCGCTGGTCCACCCCCCTCGGCCCTGCACCAGGCGCCGCGAGCCGGCGAACGAGTGGCGGGGGTGATCAGGCAACTCGTGCCCGCTCGGGCCCACCTCGTCGACGCGGCATTCTCCGCCGCGCTCGTGGGCATCGCCCTCATCGGTTTCCGGACGACCTTCCACGGGCTCGGCTGGCTGTGGGTCGGCCTCGCGGGGCTGCTCACCGGGCTGCTCGTCGCCCACGTCGGTGCGACGTACCGGTGGTACGGCATCGGCACGGCCCTGGCCCTCGTTGCGGCCTACTTCGCCCTCGGCGGTCCGATCGCCGTGCGCGAGGACCTCATCGCCGGGGTGCTCCCGTCGGGCACGGCGCTCGCGACTCTCGCCCATGCTGCGGTGCCCGGCTGGAAGGAGCTGCTCACCGCCCTGCCGCCCGTCGACTCCGAAGGCCCCTACCTGGCCCTGCCGTTCCTCTTCGGCCTCGCCGGCGGCGCCGTGACCTACGGAGTGGCCCGCCGCTGGACGGGCGCGGTCGTCGCCCTCATCGGGCCGGTCGGCCTCCTCGTCGCCTCGATCGTCCTCGGCACCCTCACACCTGCCGCCGTCGCGGTGCAGGGAGCCGTCTTCGGTCTCGTCGCGATCGGTTGGGCTGCGCTGCGGAGCAACCGCAACCGGCCGGCACTCCAGAACGGCGCGGGCCGAACCACCCGCGCCGTCACCACGGTGGTCCTGCTCGGTGTCGCCACCGGCGGAGGCTTCCTCGTCGGACCGCATCTGCCCGGAGCCGACGTCACCCGGCGCACCGTGCTCCGCACGTCGCTGGTCCCGCCCTACGACGTGACGCAGTACCCCAGCCCGCTCGCCGGCTTCCGGCAGTACACCGAGCCCAACTCGGCCAAGCTCTACGACAAGACCCTTCTCACGGTGGAGGGGCTGCCCCCGGGGGTCCCGCTGCGCATCGCGGCGCTCGACTCCTACGACTCCTACGTCTGGGGCGCGGGCAACCTCGCCAACCTCGGCGACGGACCGGACCCGGGTGGCGCGAGCTTCCGCAGGGTCGGCAGCCACATCGCGTCAGACGGCCCGGGCCAGCAGGTCACGGCCACGGTGACGGTCCCTGCGGACGGCTACTCCGACGTCTGGCTGCCGACCGTCGGGACGGTCACCGGCCTGTCCTTCGACGGCGACCGGGCCGACACCCTGTCCGACGAGCTGCGCTTCAACACCGACACGGGCACCGGGGTCCTGCCCACCCGGCTCGCCGCGGGAGACCGCTACACGATCACGGCGAGGGTCACGCCCGTGCCGGAGCAGCTTCCCGAGCACGTCGACCTCGACAGCGGATCCGTCGTGGACACCCAGGCGCTGACCTTCCTCGACGACAAGGTCGACGCGTGGAGCGGACGGGCCGACAGCCCGTGGCAGAAGGTCACCGCGATGGCAAAGGCGCTGCAGAGCGGCGCCTACACGGACGGCGGCGCCCCCGGGGACACGGTGCAGAACATCTTCCTGCCCGGCCACAGCCTGCGGCGGATGACGCAGTTCATGAAGGCCACCCAGCTCGCGGGCAACGACGAGCAGTACGCCGCCGCCCTGGCCCTCGCGGCCAACCGGCTCGGCGTGCCCGCGCGCGTGGTCCTCGGGGCGATCCCCGATGCGACCGGCACGGTCCGAGGCAAGGACGTCCACGCCTGGGTCGAGGTGCGGCGGGCCGACGGCGCGTGGCAGCCGATCCTGCCCTCGCAGTTCCTCCCGGACCGCAACAAGAAGCCGGAGCCGCTGGTCCAGAAGTCGGAGCAGCAGAAGACCGGGGCCCAGGTGCCTCCTCCGGCGGCCAACAACCCGCCGAGCGTGCTCCAGGGTCCGGACCAGGCGCAGAACGCCACGCAGCTGCGGAACCCGCCCAAGGACGAGGAGAGCCCGCTCGACCCGGACAACTGGCCCGACTGGCTCCGTTACGTCGTCTTCTTCCTCGTCCTCCCGCTCCTCGTCGTGCTGCTCGTCTACGGCGGCATCCGGCTCGCCAAGGCGGTCCGGCGCCGTCGCCGACGGACCGTCGGGGGCCCGTCGACGCGGGTCACGAGCGGGTGGCGGGAGCTCGTCGACACCGCGCGCGACCTCCGGATGTCGCTGCCGGTCAAGGGGACCCGTTTGGAGCAGGCCAGGGCCATCGAGGAGCACCTGGTCGGGCCGCCCCCCGAGAAGCCGAGCCCTGTCGTCGACGGCGCACTCATGGGGGTCCCGATGGCATCGTCCGCGCCCTCGGCGGGTGAGGACCCTCCTGCACCGTCGAGGGGGACGGACCCGCCACGCACCGCCCTCGCTCTCGTCCCGCTGGCTGCCTCGGCCAACGACCATGTCTTCGACATCACGGAGCCGACGCCCGAGGAGGTCGAGGCCTTCTGGGCCGATGTGGCCACCGCGCGACGGGCCCTCCGGTCGGGGCACGGCTTCTGGGCGCGGGTCCGTGCCGACCTGTCCCTCCTCACTTTCCGCACCCATCTGCCGACCGGGCACGACCTGGGACCCAGCCGTCGCGTCACCTCGCGGGGACAGCGGAGCCAGCCCAGCGGCATACGGCCACATCGCTTGCGCCAGGGAAGTCGACGAGAAGGCAAGGGTGGAGCGTGAAGCTGAAGTTCGTCCTGCGGTCCGGTGACCGCGAGACCGACCTCGTCGCGACGACGGACTCGGCGACCACCGTCGGCGACCTCGCCGCCTACCTCGCCAGAGCCGACCCGCACCGTTCGTCGGTGCTCGGGGTCGACTCGCCGATGACGCTCGCCCTCGTCGACCACGAGCTGCGCGCGCTCGACCCCCGCGCCACCGTCGCCGAGAGCGGCCTCCAGTCCGGCATGCGCGTCGCGGTGACTCGCGCGGGCGAGGCCTTCGTCGACCGGGGCCGGCCCGCCGCCGTCGCCGTGATCCGCAGCGGACCCGATGCGGGGCGGGAGTTCCCTCTTGCGCGCGGCACCGCCTATGTCGGGCGTGGGCGCGGCTGCGAGGTGCAGCTCGCCGACGAGTCCGTGTCGCGCCGGCACGCCAAGCTCGTCGTCACCGAGGTCGTCGAGGTCGTCGACCTCGGATCCGCCAACGGCATCACCGCGGGAGGCCAGCAGGTCGCCCGGGCCCACCTCAAGAGCGGTGACCTCATCCGCCTCGGCGACACCGAGCTCGAGGTCCACGTGCTCGGCGAGGGCGCGCTGACCCGGCCCGGCAGCGGCGTCCTCTCGGGAGACGCCGGGACCGTCCAGTTCTCCCGGTCCCCACGAGTCGCGCCGCTCTTCACCGGACAGGAGTTCCAGGTCCCCGACCTGCCCGAGCGCGGCAGGGGCAACCCGCTGCCCGTCGTCACGATGATCGTGCCGATCCTCATGGGCGCCGTGATGTTCGCCGTCACCCGCAGCCCCATCTCGGCCGTCTTCATGCTGATGATGCCGCTGATGATGATCGGCACCTACTGGGAGTTCAAGCGCCAGCAGGCCAAGGCCTTCGCTGCGGCGATGGAGGCCTTCCGGGAGGACCTGGGGATCCTCTCCGAGCAGGTCAGGCAGTCCCTCGACGTCGAGGCGGACGTCCGGCGCCGCGAGCACCCGAGCGGCGAGGACTGCCTCGCCGCGGTCCGGGACCGGAGCGCCCTGCTCTGGACGCGGCGCCGTGACGGCAAGGGCTTCGTCGAGCTGCGCCTCGGCCTCGGCACCCTGCCGTCGCGGTCCGAGATCACCATGCCCGCCGTCGGCCGGTCCAAGGCCGAGGCGTGGCTCGAGGTGTCGCAGCAGCTCAAGGGGCTCGAGATCGTCCCCGACGTCCCCGTCGTCGCCACACCGCTCTCGACCGGGGCCGTCGGCGTCTGCGGTCCCCGCGGCCACGCCCTCGAGGCCACTCGATCTCTCGTCGTCCAGGCCGTCGCCCTCCACTCCCCGGCCGAGGTCGCCGTGTGCGCGTTCGCCTCGTCGAGCAGCGCCCGGGACTGGGACTTCCTCAAGTGGCTGCCCCACACGAGCTCGCCGCACAGCCCGGTCGATGCCGAGCACCTCGCCCAGACCGCACCCGCGTGTTCAGCGCTCGCGGATGCCCTCGAGGACCTCATTGCCGGCAAGCCGACCGGCCGTGGCGCAGCACAGGGCGAGGCCAAGTCAGCGGCCCCTCCGGAGCAGCGCCCCACCGTCGTCGTCCTCGTCGAGGGCGACGCCCCGATCGACCGGAGCCGCCTCGTCGCCCTCGCGGAGCGCGGCCACCAGAAGGGCATCGTCGTCATCTGGGTCGCGGAGGCCCAGACCCTGCTGCCCGCCGCGTGCCACACCTTCCTCGTCGTCGGCGGCGACGACGCCGGCTCCGACTCACTCGCCGGCTACGTCCGCGCGGGGGAGGAGGTGCAGCCCCTCTCCGTCGACCGGATCACCTACGCCGAGGCCATGGCCTGCGCCCGGCAGCTCGCCCCGGTCGTCGACGCCGGCGTGCCGGTGGAGGACTCGAGCGACCTGCCGCGGGCCGTCTCGCTGCTCACCCTCACGGGCACCGAGCTCGCGCGGTCGGAGGAGGCGGTCATCGAGCGCTGGGCGGAGTCCCGGTCGATCCTCACCGGGCCCTACGCCCCCGCCGCGCTGCCGCGCAAGCCGGGCAACCTGCGCGCCGTGGTCGGCCAGTCCAGCCAGGGCACCTTCTCGCTCGACATCCGCAGCGACGGCCCGCACGCCCTCGTCGGCGGGACGACCGGTGCCGGCAAGTCGGAGCTGCTCCAGGCCTGGATCCTCGGCATGGCCGCGGCCCACTCGCCCCAGCGGGTCACCTTCCTGCTCGTCGACTACAAGGGCGGCTCGGCCTTCCGCGACTGCGTCAAGCTGCCGCACACCGTCGGCCTGGTCACCGACCTGTCGCCGCACCTCGTCCGGCGCGCGCTCGCATCATTGGCGGCCGAGCTGCACTACCGGGAGCACCTCCTGGCCCGGTTCAAGGCGAAGGACCTCGTCGAGCTGGAACGCCGGGGCGAGGTCGAGGCGCCGCCGTCGCTCATCATCGTCGTCGACGAGTTCGCGGCCCTCGTCCAGGAGGTGCCGGAGTTCGTCGACGGGGTCGTCAACGTCGCCCAGCGAGGGCGCTCGCTCGGGCTGCACCTCATCCTCGCGACCCAGCGCCCGGCCGGCGTCATCAAGGACAACCTGCGCGCCAACACCAACCTGCGGATGGCCCTGCGCATGGCCGACGAGAACGACTCCGAGGACGTGCTCGGCAGCAAGGAGGCGGCCTACTTCGACCCGGCGCTTCCCGGACGGGCCGTGTCCAAGACCGGTCCCGGTCGGCTGGTCCCCTTCCAGACGGGCTATGCCGGGGGCTGGACCTCCGACGTCCCGCCACCGCCCGACATGAAGGTCGAGACCCTGACCTTCGGCGCGGGGATCGAGTGGGAGCCGCGGGTCGACGACGACGTGGAGAGCGCGGCGGCCGACGAGAGCGCGGACCTCGGGCCGACCGACATCCAGCGCCTCGTGACGACCTTGGGGAGAGCCGCGAAGCGAGCCGAGCTGCCGGTGCCGCGCAAGCCCTGGCTGCCCGACATGAAGCCGGTCTACGACCTCGCGGCCCTGCCCACGCAGCGTCGCGACGACGAGCTCGTCTTCGGGGTGGCCGACGACCCGGACAACCAGGCCCAGCCCGAGGTCGCCTTCCGGCCCGACAAGGAGGGCAACATCGCGGTCTACGGCACGTCGGGGTCGGGCAAGTCCGTCTTCCTGCGCACCATCGCGGTCGCCGCCGGCTACACGGTCCGCGGTGGGCCCTGTCACGTCTACGGCCTCGACTTCGGCAACCGCGGCCTGGCCATGCTCGAGGCGCTGCCCCACGTCGGCTCGATCATCCCCGGCGGGGACCACGAGCGCGTGACCCGGCTGCTGCGGCACCTCCGGGCCACCATCGACGAGCGGGCCGCCCGGTACTCCGCCGTGAGCGCCGCGACGATCACCGACTACCGGCGCCTCGCGGGGCGGCCCGACGAGCCGCGGGTCATCGTGCTCATCGACGGCATGACGGCCTTCCGGCAGGCCTACGAGGTCGGGGGACGCTTCCACTGGCTCGACCTGCTCGCCGGTCTCGCCGCCGACGGCCGCCCGGTCGGCGTCCACTTCATCATCGCGTCGGACCAGCGGACCGGCCTGCCGACCAACCTCGCCGCCGCGGTCCAGGGCCGGATCATCCTCCGCATGGCCAACGCCGAGGACTACTCGGTCTTCGGTGTGCCGGGTGACGTGCTCACCATGGCCTCGCCGCCCGGTCGGGGCCTGATGAACGGCTCCGAGGTGCAGGTGGCCGTCCTCGGCGGCTCGACCGACGTCACCGTGCAGGCCGCGGCGGTCGCGGCGTTCGGGGAGGCGACCCGCAAGGCCGGCGTGAGCCAGGCTCCACCGATCGAGAGCCTGGCCGACGTCATCTCCCTCGGCGAGCTCCCCACGGAGTCCGGCGGACGACCCGTGGTGGGCGTCGCCTCGTCCAGCTTGCAGCCGCACGGCTTCGATCCGAAGGGGACGTTCATCATCACCGGCCCCTCCGGGTCGGGCCGGACGACGGCCGTGGCCACGACGGCGGCGGGTCTCTTCCGCTTCAGCTCCCACAGTGCGCTCCACCTCATGACGCCTCGTCGCACCTCGGAGCTGCTCGACCTCGGGATCTGGACCGAGACGGCGATCGGCGGCGACGCGACGGTGCAGCTCGCGAACCGGCTCACGGCCGACATCGAGGCGGGCCGGATCACCCGACCCGTCGCGGTCTTCATCGAGCGGATCGACGACCTCGCCCCCTCCGGCGCCGAGAACGCCATGACCAGCCTCGTCAAGGCCTGCCTCGACAACGACCAGCTCGTCGTGGCCGAGGGCGAGTCGTCCTTCTTCACCTCGAACTTCGGCCTGCCCGCCCTGCTGAAGACCTCCCGCTCCGGCCTGGCCCTCCATCCGGACGGCAACGAGGGGCTCGCCGTCTTCAAGGCGAACCTGCCGGCGCTCAACCGGGCAGAGCTGCCGCCGGGGCGGGGCTTCGTCATCGAGCGGGGCAAGTTCGAGCTGCTCCAGGTGGCCCACCCGTGAGGGCGCCCCCCTCGGCAACACGCCCGGTAGTGCGAAGGTCCACCTGAAATATCCGAAGTGCGTTGCGAACCCCCGGGCGTGTTGCGGAAGAGGGGCGTCGCATGGGGAGTGCTCCCCATCGACACCCCTCGGGCGGCCTCATAGATTCGACCTCGTCGACGCAAGGGCCCAAACCGGGTCGAAGCGGTCGAGAAGGTGTGAACAGGGGCTGGCGCCCAGCGCCCGGTCCGGAACCAGTCCCCGTCGGGGGAACGACGCAAGGAGAAGGTCATGGCTTGGCTCGGCATGAACGACGACGAGGTCACCGCCCAGGGCAACGTCCTGCAGCAGCAGGCGGAGGCGATCCAGCAGCTCATCACGAAGGTCGACCAGGAGGTCGAGTCGCTCAAGCAGAACTGGCAGGGCGACGACTCGCGGCAGTTCGAGCAGGAGTGGACCGGCACGCACCGTCCCGAGCTCCAGAAGGCGCACAAGCTCCTCACCGAGATGAAGGCGACGATCGACCGCGAGGTCCAGCAGCAGCGCGACACGTCCGCGCAGTACTGACCGCGGCACCGATCCGACGCACCGCCACCACTCCCACCACCTAGCCACTTTCCGAAGGGGATCCGAACCATGGCTGTTTACAAGAAGGGTATGGACGCCGAAGCGGTGTCCGCGTCCGGCGACAAGCTCATCGGCTACAAGGGCGAGCTCGACGGCATCGTCGAGGCCGTCAACAACGCCGTGCAGCAGATCAAGAGCAACTGGGGCGGCCAGGACGCCGAGCAGTTCCAGTCCGACTGGAACGGCCAGCGCCAGGTCGTCGCGGCCGCCGGCGACAAGCTGAACGAGATGGGTCGCAAGGCCAAGACGAACGCCGAGACCCAGAAGTCGACCTCCGGCAGCTGACGCGGCTCCCGCGGCAGCGCGCGGACGTGGCAGTCCCAGCCCAGCGGCATACGGCATGGTCCGTATGCCGCTGGGCTCGTTTCCAGCGCACCCTCGCACGGGTGGGTGGCGGGGAGCTGACGTTATGGCACTGTGACGAAGCCGAGCCGACGGGATGTATCTGTCCGGTTACGGAAGTATCTGACGTTCGTGAGACCTACGATGAACACGCTGAGAGGGAGGCGTGTCATGCATGAACCCAGGGGACTCACCGAACTCGTGAACTCCGCGGCCAAAGGAGACGCTGCGGCATGGAACGCGATCGTGGAGCGCTTCTCGAGCCTCCTCTGGTCCGTTGGACGGGCACACCGGCTCTCCGCTGAGGACGCCGCGGACGTGGTGCAGAACACCTGGCTCCGCCTGCTCGACCATCTCGACCGGATCGAGCAGCCCGAGGCCCTGCCCGGGTGGCTCGCGACGACGGCCCGACACGAGTGCCTCTCGATGCTGCGGCGACGCGGCCGGGACGTCCTGGTGCGCGATGACGACCTGGGACCCATGCTCGTCGACGAGGAGGCGTCGTCGCTCGACACCGCACTCCTCGAGGAGGAGCGGGACGTCCAGCTGTGGACGTGCTTCCGCGAGCTCTCGGAGCGGTGCCAGCGCCTGCTTCGCGTCCTCATGGCGTGTGACCGGCCGAACTACGCGGAGGTGTCCACCTCCCTCGGCATGCCGGTCGGCTCCATCGGTCCCACGCGGATGCGGTGCCTGTCCACCTTGAGGTCCCTCGTCTCCGACACCGGCTACGCCTTTGAGAGCGGAGGGGGTCGACCGTGATGTCCACCCATGACCTGCACCCCGACGACATCGAGCTGCTCGAGCGCCTCGGAAAGATCGTCGAGATCGTCGATCCCGTCCCACCCGACGTCGTCGAGCTCGGCAGGGCCGCCTTCGCGCTCCACCACGCCGACTCGACGCTGATGAAGATGGTCACCGACGCCGAGACACTCGTCGCGTTGCGGTCCACCGACGGCGCGCGTGGCACCTCCCACCTGCTCGTCTTCGAGCACGGGCCGGTCTCGATCGAGCTCGACGTCACCGGGCGGGGGGACTTCGGGCGGATCCTCGGCGTGGTCGTCGACGAGTCGGGCGAGGCGACGGCGGGCGCCCAGGTCGTCCTCGAGACGGCATCGGTGACCCGGACCGTCGACCTCGAGGACGACCGGTTCACCTTCGAGCGGGTTCCGCTCGGCCTGGCCCGGATCGCATTGGAGAGGTCCGGCGAGCGGATCATGGCGACGACCTGGTTCGACGTCGGCTGACCCGTCCGCTGAGGCGGCTGGCAGCACGTCATCCGAGGCACCGGCCGGGACGGCGGCCGGAGGATCGGCTCGGGTGGGTCACGCCCCCCACGACGTGAACGACGCAGCCGTGGCCGCCCGCAGGAGGTCGCCCTGCGCAGCGGTGCGAGCGGCGAGCCATCCCTCGGAGAGGGTGCCGCCTCGTCCTGCGACCGCGTGGACGTCCGCCATGACGCTGAGCGTGGCATGGTCGTTGACGGGCACGACGCTCGCCAGCACGTCTGACGCCCCCATCCCGAGCAGGGCCGAGACGAGCCCGAGCGCCTCGTGCGGCCCGATGGGTGCGGCACCTCCCGAGTCGCAGGCCGACAGGATGATCGAGCGCGGCGTGTGTCGGAGCCCCTCGAGATCATGGACGGTCAGGGGACCGTCGGCGAGCTGGAGCGAGGAGAAGAGCGGCGCATCGGCGCGGAAGGTGCCGTGAGCGGCGACGTGGGCGAGCCCGGCCCCGTCGAGGGCCTCGAGGGCAGCCGCCACGGTGGCCTTCTCGGCGGGCAGGACGAGGGCGCCGCGATGCACCGGGCTGAGGCGGGTCACCTCGGCCTCACGGGTGCTGAGGCCCGGCCCGGTGACGAGGGCGACGTGCCCGTTCGCCCGCGTTCGGAGCGCCCGCCGCGCCTTGAGCCACTGGGTCACGGAAGGGCTCACCGTGAGGTTCACGCCGGCGAAGAGGGGGAGCAGGCCCCAGGGCGCGGTGAGCAGGCCGGCCGGCGGCACGACGACGGCCGGGCGGTCGCCGCCCTCGACGAGTCCCCGCAACGCCGACGAGTGCGGCCCGAGGAGCGCCGACTCGAGGCGGGCGGCTGTCGCGGTGAGGTCGACGAGCCGTCCGGAGGCCGCCCGTCTCAGGGCGAAGCGTGCGAAGTCGGCCTCGCGCTCGGCCGCGCTGCTGCTGCCGATCCGGTGGTGGCGCACCCGGCCATCGCGAACCGTGACGAGATGGAGGTCATCCCGGTCGTTGACGAAGGTGAGCAGGACCGCATCACCGAGCTCGTCCATGACGGTCGGCAGGTCGAGACCGGGCGGGAGGCCGAAACCCTCGCTCCCCTCGGCGCGCAGGCGGCGGTGTGCTCGCCGGATCGACGCCTCCAGACGCGCGCGTTCGGCGAGCAGGTTTGAGCCGGTCGGGTCGTCGTCCGCGAGGCTGTCCAGTCGCCGGGTGACGTCTCGGAGCGCGGCGACCTCGGTGCGCAGGACCGGGTCGTCAGGGCGGGTGAAGGCGGCGTTGAGCGCCGAGGCTCGCCAGCGCTCGGCCCACCACCACAGCTCGCGTGGCCGCCCGGCTCGGACCGCGGCCGACACCGCGAGGCGCGCGAGCTCGATGCCGTGCCCGCTCGCAAGGGCGCGCAGCTCGAAGTCACCGAGGACGGCCCGGTGCTCGTCCACCGCGTCCAGACCGCGGCGGCATGCCGAGTAGAGGGCCCGCCCGTCTCCGTCCTGGCTCGCCAGCAGGGCAGCTGCCAGCCACCCGGCCGCGCGCGACAGGGGTGGACCCGAGCGTCGCGTCAGGGCTGCTGCGGCAAGGCTGGACCTGGCCAGCTCCGCGTCGCCGGAATCGTTGGCGATCCGCCCCTGCAGCACCAGTGCGACGGGCAGCTCGAGGGCATGCGAGGCCCGCATCGACTCGACGAGCTCGTGCGCGTCGCGGAGCAGCCTGGCGTTTCTCGCGGCCTGCGCTCGGCGGGACCGCTCGGGGCGGTCCCGGTCCTCGAGGGACCAGGGTTGGAGCTCGGGGTGGTCGGCAAGGTGCTGTGCACGCAGCCGGAGCAGTCGCGCCCGGTCGACCCAGCCGGGCCGCAGCTGGGACCGAAACAGTCGGGCGGCCGCGTCAGCGCGTGACTCGGCACTCTCCGAGTCGCCCCGGGTCAGTGCCACCTGGGCCAGGAAGAGGAGCAGCTCTGCCCGGCGCACGGGCGAGCGCTCCTTCTCGAGCCCCGCCTCGCACAGCCGCTGGGCCTCGTCGATGAGTCCCGCGGTGAGCAGGGCGTGACCGTGGTCGATGTACAGCTCGGGCGACACGTTGCCGAGTGCCTCGTACCGCTCGGTGACCCGGTCCCACAGGGCGAGCGACTGTGGGAGGTCGCCCCGCTGGTGGGCCGACACTGCCTGGTTGTGCAGCGCTTGGGCAGCCTCGTAGTCCTGGCCCACGCTCGTGAGGAGCTCCCCGGCCCTGGCCGCATCCGCTTGGGCCGCATCGACGTCGCCCAGCGACAGGTGGACCGTGCACCTCCCGTTGAGAGCGCGGCCCTCCCAGAGGATGTCGCCGAGCCGATGGGACCCATCCACCGCTCGGCTCAGGTCGTCGAGCGCATCGGTGTAGCGCGACAGGTTCCACAGCACCAGCCCGCGTCGATGGAACAGTCGCGGCAGCTGTGCCGCCGGCGTGAGTCGGACCGCTTCCTCGAAGCGGGCCAGCGCCTGCGCGGTGCGACCGGCGAAGAACAGCACGACGGCCAGCGTCGCGAGCACGTCGCCCTGCCGCTCTGGGTCGATCCTGCGCGCGAACCGCAGGGCCTGGAGGCCGTGGGAGAGGGCGGCGTCCATGCGACCGCGATCTCTCTGGACGATGGCCGCGGCCTGGTGGGCGATGGACAGGCGACGCGCGTCGGTGTCCGTCGCGATGATGCCCGTTGCCGTTGCCAGAGCCACCGTGGGCTGCGATATTGCCAACGGCAGAAGCGTGTCCACCTCGACAAAGCGCGCAGACGTGGACGTATCAGGCCGCGCCTGTGGCACGTCTGCTCCACGACCCACGCTGTGACCCTCCAGGAGAACACGATGACGACACCGATCATGGCAGCACTCCGATGAGCCCGTACGGCCCCCGGGACAAATGGTGGAATCCCGGCCAGGAGCAGCTGAGGCGGGTCCGCTATGCGGACCAGGTCCGACTCGTCCGGCAAGCGTTGCGGGACCAGGGCACTGCAGTGCGACTCCACCCCGACGTCGACGACGACCACCTCGACGAGGTCGAGTTCATGTATCGCGCCGATACAGTCCTCACGAGCGACTCGGACGCTTCGCGGGTGCGGCGACTGCTGGACCTCCCGGAGACGGTTGACAAGCACCAGGAGGGTCTTCCCGACCCGATCAACGGGCTCACGGTCCTCAAGGTCGGCGATGCGGCAGAGGTGGTCGACCGAGTCGACCGGGCCATCGGCAAGGGCGTCGTCCGCTACGACACCGTGGTCCACGTCAGCCCGGCCGTCAGCTACTGTCCGGCGACCGAGCCGGATCCAGCCAAGGAGGGGCCCGAACCCGCCGTCAACTCCAACGCCGACGCGGGCAGGAACGTGCGGGTGGCCGTCGTCGACACCGGAATCGTCCCCCAGGTCGTCAAGCAGCACTCCTGGCTCGATGGTGTCACCGGCGAGGCGGAGGCCCCGCCGGCCAAGGTGGGGCACTACCGCGGTCACGGCACGTTCGTCGCCGGAGTCCTGCGGACGATGGCGCCCAGCGCCCACGTCGACGTCTGGTCCCTCTTCCCGCACGGAGGAGCAGCACTCGAGAGCGAGCTCGCGCCCCGTCTCGTCGATGTCTTCCTCTCCAACGTGGACATCATCAGCATGTCGGCGGGGGTTGCTCCGGCGGCCGGCAACTCACTGCTCAGCCTCCAGGCCTTCTACGACAACTACCTCAAGGGCAGTAACACTCTCCTCGTCTGCGCCGCCGGCAACGACGCCGGGCCCGGCCCCTTCGAGCCGGCGAGCCAGGGCTGGCCCGTCGCAGTCGGTGCACTCGACGCTGATGGGAGCCAGGCCGGCTACAGCAACTACGGCGCCTGGGTCGACGTGTGGGCACGCGGCTCGGACATCGTCAACGCCTACCCCAAGGGCAAGTACACGTACATGGAGCCGCCGATGGTGGGGCAGCCGGATGGCAACTTCACGTCGGGTCTGGCGAGCTGGAGCGGCACGTCCTTCGCGACGCCCCTCGTCTCCGGGCTCATCGCCGCGCGGATGTCCACCTACGGCGAGAACGCCCGTCAGGCGTGGGCCCACCTCTCCGCGGTCGCGGCCGCTCGCGCGGCGGCGAACGGCGGACGCTGGGTGCTCCGACCCGGCGACGGCGACTGACTGCCGGACCCTGCGAATCGATGTGACCGATCGACCCTGACGTCGATCGATCACATCGACGCACGAAGGGCCCGCTTCCGTGTGGAAGCGGGCCCAGCGGCATACGGCAGAAGGAGACTCAGCCGACCATCGAGGTCAGCGGGGCTCCTCGCCGCGGATGAAGGCCTCGAGCTTGGTGCGGCCCTCGGTGTCCTCGCGCTGCACAGGCGGGGACTTCATGAGGTAGGACGACGCCGAGATCAGCGCGCCGCCGATGCCACGGTCCTTGGCGATCTTCGCCGCGCGGATCGCGTCGATGATGATGCCGGCCGAGTTGGGGGAGTCCCAGACCTCGAGCTTGTACTCGAGGTTCAGCGGCACGTCACCGAACGCGCGACCCTCGAGGCGGACGTAGGCCCACTTGCGGTCGTCGAGCCACTGGACGTAGTCCGACGGGCCGATGTGGACGTTCTTGTCGTCGACCTTGCCGGCGAGGGAGCCCGTGAGGTTCGACGTGACGGACTGGGTCTTGGAGACCTTCTTGGACTCGAGGCGCTCGCGCTCGAGCATGTTCTTGAAGTCCATGTTGCCGCCGACGTTGAGCTGGTACGTGCGGTCCAGCGTGACGCCGCGGTCCTCGAAGAGCTTGGCCATGACGCGGTGCGTGATCGTCGCGCCGACCTGGCTCTTGATGTCGTCGCCGATGATCGGCACGCCGGCTGCCTCGAACTTGGCCGCCCACTCCGGGTCGCTCGCGATGAAGACCGGCAGCGCGTTGACGAAGGCGACACCTGCGTCGATGGCGCACTGCGCGTAGAACTTGTCGGCCTCCTCGGAGCCCACCGGCAGGTAGGAGACGAGCACGTCGACCCGGGCTTCCTTGAGTGCCTGGACGACGTCGACCGGGTCGGCGCCCGACTCGTCGATGGTCATGCGGTAGTACTTCCCGAGCCCATCGAGCGTGTGGCCGCGCTGGACCGTGACGCCCGTCGTCGGGACGTCGCAGATCTTGATGGTGTTGTTCTCGGAGGCGTCGATCGCCTCCGCGAGGTCCTTGCCGACCTTCTTGTCGTCGACGTCGAACGCGGCGACGAACTCGACGTCGCGAACGTGGTACGGACCGAGCTGGACGTGCATGAGGCCCGGCACGGTGCCGGCCGGGTCAGCGTCCTTGTAGTACTCGACACCCTGCACGAGGGAGCTCGCGCAGTTGCCGACGCCGACAATGGCGACGCGTACGGATCCCATGGATCACTCCTTGTTGTGTGACTGGTCGTGGTGCTTGTTGTCTGGTCGGGAGGGTGGTCGGGCCCGCAGGCCCGGAGGCGAGAGGTCGAGGTCGTATGCCGCTGGGCCGGGATCCAGTGCTGCGCGCCGCTCCGCGCTGATGAGCTCCTCGAGCCAGCGCACCTCTCGCTCGGCGCGCTCCTCACCGTGCTGCTGCAGGGCGAGGGTGTAGCTGTCCATGCGCTCGCGGTTGCGCACGCTCGTCTCGCGGATCCGGGCCAAGCGCTCCTCGAGGCGGGAGCGACGGCCCTCGAGGATACGGAGCCGGACCTCGCGCTCGGTGCGGGAGAAGAACGCGAAGCGGACGTCGAAGTCGTCGTCGTCCCACGCGTCGGGCCCGCTCGCTGCGACAAGGTCCTGGAAGTGCTCCTTGCCCTCGGCCGTGAGCTCGTACGTGATCCGGGGACGCTTGCCGGCCGGGGACGGCTCCTGCGTCTCGGTGATGTGCCCCGACTCGACGAGGCCGCGGAGCGCCGGGTAGAGGGAGCCGTAGGAAAGGGCCCGGAAGATGCCGAGAGCGGTCGTCAGCCGCTTGCGCAGCTCGTAGCCGTGCAGCGCCCCGTCATGGAGCAGCCCGAGGATGGCGAACTCGAGCAGCGCGGCGCGGCGGCTCGGGGGACGCGGGGATCTGGGCACCATCCCACTCTACTACGGGATATATCGCCGCGATACATCGCAAGCCGCGGAGGCTCGCCGTCG
>NZ_JAJJPG010000002.1:0-82716 GCF_032907665.1 Intrasporangium sp. | reverse complement strand
TCGCGCCCGACCTCGTCGCGCTGCGACGCCGCCTGCACCGGACGCCCGAGATCGGGCTGGAGCTCCCCCAGACGCAGGCCCTCGTGCTCGAGGCGCTCGCCGGGCTGGACCTCGAGATCACCACCGGACGCGGCCTGTCCTCAGTCGTCGCAGTCGTGCGGGGTGGGGCGGTGCCCGACGAAGGCCCACGGCCCTCGGTTCTGCTCCGGGGGGACATGGACGCCCTCCCGGTGTCGGAGGAGGTCGAGGTCGACTACCGCTCGACGAACGGCGCGATGCACGCGTGCGGGCACGACCTGCACGTCGCGGCCCTCGTCGGAGCTGCCCGGATCCTCCACGAACGCCGCGACGAGCTGGCGGGGGACGTCGTGCTGATGTTCCAGCCCGGGGAGGAGGGCCCGGGCGGCGCGGCCCGCATGATCGAGGAGGGGCTGCTCGAGGCAAGCGGCACGCCGGTGAGCGCGGCCTACACCTTCCATGTCTTCTCCGCCGAGCACCCGCTCGGGACCTGGTTCGCGCGCCCCGGCCCCCAGATGGCGGCCGCCGACGAGGTGAGGGTGCGGGTCATCGGGCAGGGCGGCCACGGCTCCACGCCGCACCGGGCCAGCGACCCCATCCCGGCCGCTTGCGAGATGGTGCTCGCGCTGCAGAGTCGGGTGACGCGTGGCTTCGACGTCTTCGACCCCGTTGTCGTGACGGTAGGTCGGTTCGCCGCGGGCACCAAGGACAACATCATCCCCGACGACGCCGTCTTCGAGGCGACCGTGCGGACGCTGTCGAGCGCCGCCCGCACCCAGGTCGTCGCCGACATCGAGCGGGCCTGCCGCGGTGTCGCGCACGCCCATGGGCTCGAGGTCGAGATCACCTGGGCCTCCGGCTATCCCGTGACGGTCAACGACGAGACGGAGTTCGACCACGCCCGCGACACCGCCATCGACCTGTTCGGCGCCGAACGGTGGGTCGACATGGCCACCCCGGAACTCGGGTCCGAGGACATGGCCATCGTCTTCGAGCACGTTCCCGGGGCCTACCTCAACCTCAGCGCCTGCGCCACTGGCGATCCCGAGCTGGCTGACGACAACCACTCCCCGCGAGCGGCCTTCGACGACTCCGTGGTGCCGGACGGGGCGGCCTACCTCGCCGAGGTCGCCCTCCGCCGCCTCGCCGGCTCCTGAAGACACCACACGGGCCGTATGCCGCGGGGCCGGCTCACCGTCGCCGGCGCCCGAAGTGCCTGCTCGACGCGGCTGACACGACCGGTCGAGAGGCCCGTCCATTTTCTTGACTGATTCCAGATTAGGTGGTTGAGTCGGTGCCGTGACGACAATTGACCCTGGAGCGATGCTGCGAGGGGCGCAGCTTCGGGTCACGAGGCCCCGAGTCGCGGTCCTCGAGCTCCTCCGGCGCCACCCACACGCCGATGCCGACACCGTCACCCGGGTCGTGCGCGACGATCTCGGCACGGTCTCCACGCAGGCGATCTACGACATCCTCGGCGCCCTCACCGAGGCGGGCCTGCTGCGCCGGATCGAGCCGGCCGGCTCCCCCGCCCGCTACGAGCTGCGGGTCGGCGACAACCACCACCACCTCGTCTGCCGCTCCTGCGGCGAGATCGTCGACGTCGACTGCGCCACCGGCACCCGCCCCTGCCTCCACGCCTCCGACGACCACGGCTACGACATCGACGAGGCCGAGGTCATCTACTGGGGCACCTGCCCTGCCTGCCGGACCGGCAGTGGTGTCCGAGGCGACCGCACCGCTCGCGCAACAGCTCCCGCTGACTGAGCCCAGCGGCATACGACCCCCCTTTCTTCGCACGCAACCCACAACAGAGGAGACACATGTCTGTCGAAGGACCCCGCCAGGACCCGGGCAACACCGCACCGCTCACGACCGTCACCGGCGCGCCCGTCTGGGACGGTGAGAACAGCGTCACCGCGGGCCCGCGCGGCCCCATGCTCCTCCAGGACGTCTGGTTCCTCGAGAAGCTCGCCCACTTCGACCGCGAGGTCATCCCGGAGCGACGCATGCACGCCAAGGGGTCCGGCGCCTACGGCACGTTCACCGTGACGAACGACATCACGCAGTACAGCTGCGCCAAGATCTTCTCCGAGGTCGGCAAGCAGACCGAGATGTTCGTTCGCTTCTCCACCGTCGCCGGTGAGCGCGGGGCGGCAGACGCCGAGCGCGACATCCGCGGCTTCGCCGTGAAGTTCTACACCGAGGAGGGCAACTGGGACCTCGTCGGCAACAACACGCCGGTCTTCTTCTTCCGCGACCCGCTCCAGTTCCCCGACCTCAACCACGCCGTCAAGCGTGACCCCAAGACGAACCTGCGCAGCGCCGAGAACAACTGGGACTTCTGGACCAACCTCCCCGAGGCCCTGCACCAGGTCACCATCGTGATGTCCGACCGAGGCATCCCCGCGTCCTACCGCCACATGCACGGCTTCGGCTCGCACACGTACTCGTTCTACAACGCCGAGGGCGAGCGCTTCTGGGTCAAGTTCCACCACCGCACCCAGCAGGGCATCAAGAACCTCACCGACGCCGAGGCTGCCGCGCTCATCGGCGAGGACCGGGAGTCCCACCAGCGGGACCTCTTCGAGGCGATCGAGCGCGGCGAGTTCCCGAAGTGGAAGCTCTACGTCCAGGTCATGCCGGAGCAGGACGCCCTCACGGTGCCCTACCACCCGTTCGACCTCACCAAGGTCTGGCCCAAGGGCGACTACCCACTCATCGAGGTCGGCGAGTGGGAGCTCAACCGCAACCCGGAGAACTACCACGCCGAGGTCGAGCAGGCGGCCTTCTCCCCCGCCCACGTCGTGCCGGGCATCAGCTTCTCGCCCGACCGGATGCTCCAGGGCCGGCTCTTCTCCTACGGTGACGCCCAGCGCTACCGCCTCGGGGTCAACCACCACCAGATCCCGGTCAACGCCCCCAAGGCGGCCCCCCACACCAACAGCCCGCACCGTGACGGCGCGATGCGCATCCACGCGGACGGGACGCCCGCCATCACGCCGAACTCCTACGGCCGGTACTCGAACCAGCCGCAGTACAAGGAGCCGGCCTGGAGGATCGACCCCTACGCGGACCGGTTCAACCACCGCGAGGACGACGAGGACTACTTCACGCAGCCGGGAATCCTCTTCCGGGAGAAGATGACGCCGGAGCAGCAGCAGGTCCTCTTCGAGAACACCGCGCGGGCCATCGTGGGCGCCTCGCGGGAGACGATCGAGCGGCACATCGCCAACTGCACCAAGGCCGACCCGGCCTACGGCGCCGGGGTCCGGGCGGCGATCGACGCGCTGGACGCGTCTGCCGCCGAGGCGGACGACGTGGCCAAGGGCGCAGCCAACGCGAACGCGCCGGTCGATGGTGCGCCGGTCGACCGGGACGACTTCGCCGACGTCCTCTGACGGTCAGCTGAGAGCAGGAAGCCCCGCCACCCTCGGGTGGTGGGGCTTCCTTCCTCTGCCGTATGCCGCTGGGCTCGGACCCCGGCGCACGTGCCTCGCGCTGTGGCCGCTCAGCAGCAGCGGCCCTGCGGGTGCTTCTCCAGCCAGTCCATGTGCTCCCGCCAGAACTGCTTCTCGCTCGGCGGCTCACGGTCCGGGTGGTGAGTGGCCAGGTGGGCGCAGTAGCGGTCGTAGGCGTCCGCGCCGACGACGGCCCGGAGGTAGTCGACGACGCCGCGGGCGCCGGAGAGACCGCGCGAGAGGAGCCGCGGCAGTCCGGCCCTGGTTGGGGTCGGCATGGTCAGTGGTGCCTTCGGGTCGGCCGCGTCACCGGAACCTTCGCCCACTGCTCCTCGAGCTCCCGCTCCGGCGGTGTCGGGAAGAGGCCTGCAGGGGCGAAGATCCGCGACTCGACCCGCGGGTCCTCGGTGTCGACGCCGACCTTGCCACGGACGGCCCGCATGGTCGCGATGATCGACGCGACGAGGACGATGAGCGTGAGCACGACGAAGACGACGGACAGCGTGCCCTGAACCGTGGTGTTGCGCACGACGGCCTCCATCGCATCGACGGACTTCGCCGTGCCGAAGCTCGTCCTCCCCTCGTCGAGCGCGGTGCGGAAGGCGTTGTTCTGGGCCCAGTACCCGACAGCCGGCACCGGCGAGAAGATCTTGTACATCGACGCCGTGACGGTGATGACCGCGGCGAAGGCCAGCGGGACGATGACGACCCACAGATACTTCCGGTTCACCTTCCGTGCGACGATCGTCATGACGACCGACAGCGCGATGACGGCCAGCAGCTGGTTGGCGATGCCGAAGAGCGGGAAGAACGTGTTGATGCCACCGAGCGGATCGGTGACGCCGAGCACGAGGATGTAGCCCCAGCCGGCGACCATGATCGCGGTGCAGATCCAGGCTCCGACCGTCCATGACGTGTCCTTGAACCTCGGGATCACGTTCCCGATCGTGTCCTGCAGCATGAAACGCGCGACGCGGGTGCCCGCGTCGACCGCGGTGAGGATGAAGAGGGCCTCGAACATGATCGCGAAGTGGTACCAGAAGCCCATCAGGGCCGTGCCGCCGAACCACTGGTGCAGCACCGTCGCGATGCCGACTGCCAGGGTCGGCGCACCACCGGTGCGTGAGACCACGGACCCCTCCCCGACGTTGTCAGCCAGCGTGGTCAGCATGTCGGGTGTGAGGTTGACGCCGGTGAGGCCGAGGGAGTTGACGAAGGCCACCGCCCCCTCGACGGTGCCGCCCGTCGCGGCCGCGGACGAGTTCATCGCGAAGTAGATACCTCGGTCGATGGTGATCGCGGCGACGAGCGCCATGATGGCGACGAAGGACTCCATGAGCATCCCGCCGTAGCCGAGGAAGCGGGTCTGCCGCTCCTTCTCGACGAGCTTGGGCGTCGTCCCGGAGGAGATCAGCGCGTGGAACCCGGACAGCGCCCCGCAGGCGATGGTGACGAAGAGGAACGGGAAGAGCGATCCCGGCACCACGGGCCCGTCATCGCGGCTGGCGAACTCCGAGACGGCGGGGAAGTTGACCTCCGGCCGGACGACGATGATGGCGACCGCGAGGAGGAAGATGACGCCGATCTTCATGAACGTCGACAGGTAGTCGCGCGGGGCGAGCAGGAGCCACACCGGCAGGACCGCGGCGATGAAGCCGTAGATGATGATGAGCCACGCGATGGTCGTGCGCTCGAGGCCGAAGAAGTCCGCACCCCAACTGGATTCGGCAACCCAGCGACCCGAGATGATGGCGAACATCAGGAGGGCGAACCCGATGACGGAGACCTCCATGACCTTGCCCGGCCGGATGAAGCGCAGGTAGACGCCCATGAAGAGCGCGATCGGCAGGGTCAGGCCGACGGAGTACACGCCCCACGGCGACTCCCCGAGGGCGTTGACCACGACGAGGGCGAGGATCGCGGTGATGATGATCATGATGGTGAGGGTCGCGATGAGCGCGGCCGTGCCGCCGATGATCCCGAGCTCCTCGCGCGCCATCTGGCCGAGGGAACGCCCACCCCGACGCATCGAGAAGAACATCACGAGGTAGTCCTGCACAGCCCCCGCCAGGACGACCCCGACGATGATCCAGAGGGTGCCCGGCAGATAGCCCATCTGCGCGGCGAGGACCGGTCCCACGAGAGGGCCTGCGCCGGCGATGGCGGCGAAGTGGTGGCCGAAGAGGACCCGCCGGTCCGTCGGCATGAAGTCCTTGCCGTTGTCGTTGTACTCGGCCGGGGTCGCCCGGGTGTCGTCGGGCTGGGTGACGTGGCGCTCGATGTACCTCGAGTAGAACCGGAAAGCGATGAGGTAGGTCGACACGGCGGCGAAGACGAACCAGATCGCGTTGATCGTCTCGCCCCGGACGATCGCGATCATGGCCCAGGCGACGGCACCGACCAGGGCCACCGCGACCCACGTGGCGATCTTCGCGGGCGTCCAGCGCCGGTCGTACTCGTCGACGACCTGGGGATCCACTGCTGCCGGCGGGAGCTCGGCCTGCTCAGGGGCGATGTTGCTCATCTGGCTCACCTCTCAGGGACAAGGACAGGAGCGGCGCGCCAGGAGGCCGTTCAGTGACGGTCAGCGGTCACGTCCCGGGTCACGCTACTCCCGGAAGCGCCGCCCCGCAGCACGGAGCGCACGGGTCGGTTTCGGGACCGCCGGCCGGCTCCGAACCCGGCTGTGGTGAGGCGAGCAACACACGGGGTCAGGCGAGTCGGAGGACGGCCCCGGGGTCCTCGAGGTGCGCGTTGTGGCCCAGCCCGGGCAGGATCACGGGCGCCGGCACGAGTGCGCGCAGCTGTGCCTCGGTCACCATGTGGTCCGTCTCGCCGCGGGCGAGGACGACCTCGGCAGGGGAACCGTCGACGAGTCGGGCCATCTCGGGACGGCCGACGGCGAACGCGAGGGGGTCGAGGGCGAGGCGCCAGCGACGGCCCTCGTCCACGACCCCGGTCCGCGCGATGTCGTCGTCGACAAGATCGCCGATGCCGGAGACCTTCCGGTGTCGGGCGACGGCCTCCGCCTCGGTGTCGAACCAGGCCACCGGCCGGCGCGCCAGGTCCCGCGCCCGCGCGAGCTCGTCGTCCGTCCACTCGACCTTGATCCCGACGCCGACGACCGTGCGCACAGCCGGCACGAGATGGGCCAGCTCCAGCCCCACGACGCCTCCGAGGGAGTGACCGACGACGACGTAGCGGCGCGCCGGCGGCAGCTGCGTGGCGAGCGCCTCGGCCATGGACCGGAAGGTGTAGCCCGCGAGCCGCTGCCCGGTCGCGCCGTGGCCGGGGAGGTCGGGTGCCCACCACCAGCCGGCCCACCGGTCGTCGCGGTCGGCGATCCCCGGGAGCCAGATGTCGCCGGTCCCACCGAGGCCGTGGAGCAGGACGAGCAGCTCGCTCGGCTCCTCGTCACCCAGCTCGTCACGCAGCTCGTCACGCAGTTCGGGGCGCGAGGCCTCGACACCGGGATTGCAGCCGAGCACCGTTCCCACCGCAGCCCTCCTAGCTGAGGATGTCGGACTTCCGGAACCTCCGGTAGGCGAGCATCGTGAAGGCCACCGCCCACACGAGCGACCACAGCGTCCCATGGATCATGTCGGTCCACTGGGGCTCGATCGCCAGGGCATCCTGCCACGCCCGGTTGTAGTGGCCCGGGAGGGCGTTGCGATACGGGTCGAGCGCGTCGAGCTGGTCGAGGATGTTGGCCAGGATCGAGATGAGCACCGCGCCGCCGACCGCGGCGAGGGGGGCGTCCGACCTCGTCCCGAGCCAGAACGCGATGGCGGCGATCGGCAGCAGCGTGACGAAGATGTAGGCGCCCGCGAGGGCAAGGCGAGGGAGGAACTGGCCCCACGTGAGGTTCTCACCGAGCGGGTTGGTGAGCGGGTCCCAGCCGTAGGCGAGCCCGCCGACGAGCAACGCCCACGTGGGCAGCAGGACGGTGGCGAGCACCGTGGACCCGAGGCCGATGACGGCCTTGCTCGTCAGGAGGCGGGCGCGCCGGACGGGCGCGATGAGCAGGTAGCGCAGCGACGACCACGAGGCCTCGCTCGGCACCGCGTCGCCGCAGAAGAGGGCCGCGATGAGGACGAGGAGCAGCTCGGAGGCGAGGAAGACGACGACGAGGCTGAAGTTGGCCGCACCGCTCTGGGCGAGGTCGAAGATCCGGGTCGCCGCCCCGCCGCTCCGCCCCTCGTCGTCGTCGCCGAAGGCGAAGGCGATGACGAGGATGACGGGCAGCGCGAGGAGCAGGCCGAAGGCCACGAGCGTGCGCCGTCGCCCCCACTGACGGCCCCACTCGGCCCGCCAGGACAGCGGGTCGCGCACGCGCGTGATGCCGTATGCCGCTGAGTCGCCTTCCAGCGCTGTCTCTCGAGTCGGCTCGCTCGTCGGCTGGCTCATCGGGCCCGCACCTGCCTCAGTCGCTCGATCAGGGACGCATCGGTGGTGTCGACCGGGGCGCCATTGGCCGCGCTGTCGGCCGAGGCGCTCGAGATGACGCCGAGGAAGACCTCCTCGAGGTGGCGGCGACTGCTCACGCCGACGACGGGGAGTCCGGCCTCGACCGCGGCGCCGACGACCTCGACGCGGGGTCGCTCGGCGACGACGACGATCCGGGTCTCGGTGTCTCGCCGGACCTCGGTGACCCCGTCCACCCCGCGCAGCGCGTCGAGCCGGCTGTGGAGCAGGGGGGTTGCCGAGTCCTCGTCCGTCTCGACGACGAGCGGGTCGAGGTCGAGGATGGTCGTGTCGTCGCTGTCGACGAGGTCGGCGACGGGGCCCTCGGTCACGACCCGCCCCGCGTGCATGACGACGACGTGGGTGCACGTCATCTCCACCTCGGCGAGGAGGTGGCTCGAGATGACGACGGTGCGCCCGGTCTCCGCATAGCGGCGCAGGATGGGTCGCATGGCCGCGATCTGGGGCGGGTCGAGCCCGTTCGTCGGCTCGTCGAGGACGAGCAGCTCGGGCAGGCCGAGCATGGCCTGGGCGATGCCGAGGCGCTGCTTCATGCCGTGGCTGTAGGAGCGGACCGGCCGGTCGACGGCTCCGCCGAGCGCGGCCACCTCGAGCACCTCGTCGACGTGCGCCTCTTCCGGTCGTCGCCCCGTCGCTGCCCAGTACGCGTCGAGGTTCTGACGACCCGTGAGGTGCGGGAGGAAACCGGGACCCTCGATGAGGGCGCCCACCCGTTCGAGCACGTCGGAGCCGGCCGAGACGGGTTGGCCGAGCACGTGGACGGTGCCGGTGTCGGGGGCGATGAGGCCCATGACCATGCGCATCGTCGTCGTCTTGCCCGCGCCGTTGGGGCCGAGGAGGCCGACGACCTGGCCCTTCTCGGCGCGCCAGGACACGCCGTCGACTGCGCGGTGCCCGTCGGCGTAGGACTTGACGAGGTCGGTCACGACGAGGGGGATCCCCGCGAGGTCAGGTCGCGGCTCCGCGTGTCGTCGCTGCCGGCGACGCCAGAGCGCGGCCCCTGCCGCGAGGACGACGAGGGCGCCGAGGATCCCGCCGGCGAGCGCCGACTCGGTGTCGGTCCCGGCGATCGACACGCCGACCGGGGTCGCCTCGACGACGGGAACCGTGAGCTCGGCCCCCGCCTCGACAGCGATGCGGGCCGGTTCGCGGGCGTTGGCGTAGGTCGCCTCGGTGCTCGTCAGGAGCACGCGCCACCGGCTCCCGGTCGGCATCTCGTAGGTGGCGGCCGGCAGCGACACCGTCACGGTGGTGGGTCGGCCGGGGGTCACCGGCACCCGCATGGGCGCGACGAGCGACGCGGGCAACGACGCCTGCTCGCCGGAGACCCGCCACAGCGAGGCGAAGAGCGTCACCGTCGGCCGGTCGGAGGTCACGGTGAGGGTGAGGGTCGGTGAGCCCGCGACGGTGACAGCCCGGGGTGCCGGCTGGGTCTCGAAGGAGGTCGACAGCCCCGGCAGGGCGGCGATCTGGTAGGTCGAGACCGTGATCCCGAGGGCGGCGAATCCGGGAACCGCGACCATCGACGCGGGCTGGCCACCCGGCGGGTGCAGCAGACCTCCGGTCGTGGCCGCGAGCGGCAGGCTCTCGGTGGTGACCGCTGCCCCGTCGAGGCCGGGGTAGGCGGGGAGGGTCCACAGGTCGGCGGGCTGGCTGCGGCGGCTCGCCGGCGTGGGGAAGGTGAAGCCGGCTGTGGGCAGGGCGGACTCGTCCGAGGCGCCGGCCTTGACGTAGTGGTCGAGCCAGGCGTGGCCGGCCTCGGTCTCCTCCGCCTCCCTCGTGCTCGGTCCGTCGTGGCCGCCGTCGCTCCAGCGCACCGCGACGGGTGTGCCCGCGTCCGCGAGAGCGCTCGCCGTCGCGTCGGCATGCTCGAGCCCGAAGAGCGAGTCGGCGATGCCCTGGACGAGGAGGGTGGGGGCTGCCACTTGGGGCAGGGTGGGCTTCGGGCTGTGCCGCCGGAGCAGGGCGACCAGCTCGTCGCTCGGCTCCCCTGTCACCGAGGCGTCGAGGAACCCGCGGCAGATGGTCGGGTCGAAGCGGCCACAGGTGGCGGCAGACGGCAGGTCCTGCCCACTGGCTGACGGGGCGGGCGGCCCTTCCTGCCCACTGGCTGACGGGACGGGCGGCACACCCTGCGCGCTCGGCGACGGGGTCGGTGCCGCGCCCGGGACGCCTGCGGCAGAAGGCAGTTCGAGCAGGCGGGCGTTGGCCCCGAGGAAGAAGTTCGTCGCCCAGACCTGCTTGAACGGCCCCGGCGTGCCGACCGGCTCACGCCCGGCCGGCGTCGGACCGGTCGACGTCGACGCCGACTGCGGGAAGAACGCGTCCGCGAGGTCGTTCCAGGTGATCGCCGCGACGACGGCGTCGACGCGGCGGTCGGCCCCGGCGAGCATGAGGCCGAGCGCTCCACCGTAGGAGCCGCCCATGACGCCGAGCCGCGGGTCATCGGCCGTGTCGAGGAGCACGTCGGAGCGCTTCGCGACGAGGTCGACGAGCGCCCGTGCGTCGGCGATCTCGAAGTCGGGAGAGTTGAGGTGGATGCGCCCGCCGGATGCGCCGTGACCGCGGGCCGACCACGTCACGACGAGGTAGCCCCGCTCCTGGAGCTGGGTTGCCTCGCTCGTCACGGAGTCCTTGGACCCCCCGAAGCCGTGTGCGAGGAGCACGACGGGGTGGGGCCCTCCACCGGCCGGCGTCCACACGGCCGCGTCCAGTGTGACCGCCGTGCCGTCCGGCTCGGGACCGACCTGCACGGTGAGGTCCTCGGCTGCCGCCACGAGCGCGACGGGTCGGACCGCCGCCGCGAGGGCACCCGGGGCGGCGGGCACCACGCCGACCGTCACCGCCAGGGACAGCCCAACGGCGACGAACCCGGCACGGAGCCGGCGCGGACGGGTCAGCGACATTGGGTAATCACATCACGGCGCGTTGTGAATCCCGCACGGTCCATCGAAACCACGGGGATCTGGCCCAAGGCCGGCCCATGCGTCAGGTCTGCGGTGCGCCCCGCTCGAGGACGTAGGCGAGCACGAGGCTGGTCACGAGGACCATCGCCGGCGGCAGGAACCGCGCCACCCCGTCGAGCTCGAGCCACGCATAGGGCGCGACCGTGAAGTCGAAGAGATCGAGGTCGAGGAGGTACTTCACCATGGGCAGGAAGCCGAAGACGAGACCGGTGGCCCCGATCATGTTGATGAGGAAGCGCCGCCCAGCACCTCCCTGTCCGGCCGCCGGCTGGGTCACGGTGCCCCCTCGAGCAGGTACGAGCGACCGAACAGCTCGGCAGCCTGGCGCGCTGTCGGTGAGCCGGCGTCGAGGTCCGCGCCGGCCGCGACGAGGGTGCGGACGACGGAGTCCTCGCCCTTGAAGATCGCCCCGGCGACCGGTGACTGGTCCCTCGAGTTGCGGCGGTTGACGTCGGCGCCTCGTGCGATGAGTGCCGCCACGGTCTCTTCGCGGCCGTGGTACGCGGCGAGCATGAGGAAGCTGTTCCCGTCCGCGTCGGCCATGTCGACCGGCACCCCATGATCGAGGAAGTCGAGCAGGTCGCCTGTCTGACCGGTGCGCGCGAGCTCCATCGCGATGTCGATGATCCGTCGCCGCTCCTCGGGAGTGAGCGATCTGCCGCCAGATGTGCCAGTCATGGTCACCACGCTACTGACTGCACGGGGTGCGGCGTGCGTGTCCGCGACCCGGACGGCTTTGGCACTGGCAGCGGTTGATGGTTAGAAACAGGCCATGGCTACCACTGCACTGCGCGGCACTCCCCTCGAGACGATCGGGGACCTGCCCACCGTCGGCGACGTGGCCCCCGAGTTCGTCCTCGCGGGCGCCGACCTGAGCGACGTCTCGCTGACGCCCGGCACGCGCGTCGTGCTCAACATCTTCCCCAGCATCGACACCGGCGTGTGCGCCATGAGCGTGCGCCGCTTCAACACGCTCGCGAGCGAGCTGGAGAACACCCGGGTGATCTGCGCGTCCGAGGACCTGCCCTTCGCCCTCAAGCGCTTCTGCGGTGCCGAGGGGATCGACAACGTCGTCGCGGCGTCCACCTTCCGGTCGACGTTCGGCGAGGACTACGGAGTGACGCTCGCCGAGGGCGCCATGCGTGGCCTGCTCGCGCGCTCCGTCGTCGTCATCGACGAGGAGGGCACGGTGCTGCACACCGAGCTGGTCAGCGACATCTCGCAGGAGCCGGACTACGACGCGGCCGTCGCCGCACTGTCCTGAGGACTCGCCGGACCTGCTGCACCGCCGGACGAGGCGTGCTCGCCTGCAGCTGGGGCGGCGCTGCCGAAGGAGCGGACGCCGCGCACGAGGAGTGGCCAGCACCCGGCCGCCAGCATCCACACAGCGATCCCGGCCATGACCGTCTCCGTCTCGAGGGCATCGCCCGCGGGTCCGGCGAGGAGGTTGCCGACCGGAATCGCGAGGAACGAGATGAGGATGTCCCAGGAGGCCACTCGAGCGAGCCGTTCGTGCGGGATGCCGTCCTGCAGCGCGGTGTCCCAGCCGACGGAGAAGAACATCAGCCCGAGCTGAGCGAGCACCGCGAAGGCGAGGATCGCTGAGAGGCTTCCTGGCCAGGCGAAGGACAGGGGAAAGAGGGGGAAGGCCCCGAGGGCGACGAAGCCCCAGAGGAGCATCCGGCGAGGCCGCACACGCATGGCGAGCAGGCCACCGAGCACGCCGCCGACTCCCTGCGCGGCCGTGATGAAGCCCAGTGTGCGGGCCCCGCCGAGGTCTCGGACCGCGGTGATCTCGACGAGCACGGTGAAGACGCCGGTGCCGATGTGGAACATGCCGGCTGAGACGAGACCAGTCCACAGCCAGTCGCGGCTTCGGATCTCGTCGAGGCCCTCTCGCGTCTCCGCGAGGAACGACCGGCGCTGCACTCGGACGGCCGCGCGGGAGCGGACCCGCAGCACGCACGCGGCCGACCACACGAACGTGGCAGCGTTGACGGCGAATCCCACGACGGGACCGCTGTGCGCGACGACGAACCCGGCGAGGACGGGACCGGCGACGTGGGCCGCCGACTGGGTGAAGCTGACGGCCGCATTGCCGCTCTGTCTCAGATCGGGCGGCACGACGAGCGGACGGAGCGAGACGAAGGCGGGGAAGAAGAAGGCTCCGGCGCCCGAGCTCACGGCGGCGAGGACGGCGAGGAGGGCCACCGGAGGCTCTCCGACCGCGAAGGCCGCGGCCATGCCGGTGGCCGACGCGGCCCTCAGCCCGTCGGTCGCCGCCATGATCCGGTGCGGAGCGACGCGGTCGGCCCAAACCCCGCCCAGGAGCGTGCACCCGAGCCGGGCCACCATGGCCGAGGCGAGGATGAGGCCCAGCTCACCCGCGCCGCCACCGCCGAGGACGACCGCGACGGACAGGGCGATGGGACTGAACGCGTCGCCGACCCACGAGAGGCCCTGACCGACGAGGAGCAACCGGAAGTCGCGCAGCTGGAGCACGGATGTGGAGGTCATCGCCCAGATATTAGTCAGACGTCTAACTATCTGTCATCTGATAAACGCCTCGTCGAACAGTCAGACACCTGTCCGGTCTGGGAGGATGGATCCATGTCGCCCCCCACCAGTCACGCGAAGACCCGGACCAGTGACGCGAAGACCCGGACTCCGACCAGGCCTCGCCTCGACCGCAGGACACCGAAGGACTCGGTGGACCGCCATGTCGCGCGTTGGACGGGGCTCATCGACGGGATGGACCCCGAGGTCGAGGGAGCGATCACCCGGATGCAGGCGATCACCAAGCGCGTCAGGGCGCGCAAACATGCGAGCTACGCCGGCACGGACGAGACGATCGAGGACTACTACACCCTCCACGCACTCCTCGTGCAGCCCTATCCCGAGGAGGCGACGCCAGCACAGCTCGCCGATGCCTGCGGAGTCACCCGGGCCGCGATGACCTCGCGGCTCGACCGCCTCGTCGAGCGGGGACATGTCACGCGGGAGGTCGACCCCCTCGACCGTCGACGCATTCTCGTTCGTCCGACCTCATCGGGACGAGCCTTGTGGGACAAGGGGCTAAGACTCGGTATGAGCATCGAGGAGGACGCGCTGTCACCACTGACGCACAAGGAGCTCGTGCAGCTCAACTCACTCCTGCGCAAGGTCGTGCTGCATCTCGAGAGCTAGGGCGTGTCGTCGTCGACCCAGTCGAGGGTGCGCTGCACCGCCTTCTTCCAGTTGCGGTAGAGGCGCTCGCGCTCGGTCGGGTCCATCGATGGCGACCAGCGCCGGTCCTCCCCCCAGTTGTCCGTCACGTCGCTGGGACCCGACCAGTACCCGACGGCCAGCCCAGCGGCATACGCCGCCCCGAGCGCGGTGGTCTCGGCCACCCTCGGACGAACGACGTCCACGCCGAGGAGGTCGGCCTGGAACTGCATGAGCGTGTCGTTGACGACCATTCCGCCGTCGACCCGCAGCTCGGTGAGCGGGACCCCGCTGTCGGCGTTCATCGCATCGAGCACCTCTCGCGTCTGGAAGGCCGTGGCTTCCAGGGCTGCTCGCGCGATGTGCCCCTTGTTCACGTAGCGGGTGAGGCCAACCAGCGCCCCACGGGCGTCGGGACGCCAGTGCGGCGCGAAGAGTCCCGAGAAGGCCGGCACGAAGTAGGCCCCGCCGTTGTCCTCGACGGTGGCAGCGAGCTGCTCGATCTCGTCGGCCGACCGGATGAGGCCGAGGTTGTCGCGCAGCCACTGGACGAGAGACCCCGTCACTGCGATGGACCCCTCGAGTGCGTAGACCGGTGCCGCATCACCGAGCCGGTAGCAGACCGTGGTGATGAGCCCGTGTCGTGACGGGACGATCTCCTCGCCGGTGTTGAGGAGCATGAAGTTGCCCGTGCCGTAGGTGTTCTTGGCGGTGCCCGGCTCGAGGCAGGCCTGCCCGAAGGTGGCCGCCTGCTGGTCGCCGAGGATGCCGGCCGCAGGCACGTCGAGGAGAATGCCCGGCTGGCACGAGCCGTAGACCTCCGAGGACGAGCGGATCTCGGGGAGCAGGACCGTCGGGACGCCCATCTCGGCCGCGATCTGCGCGTCCCACTCGAGCGTGCGCAGGTCCATGAGCAGGGTGCGCGAGGCGTTCGTGACGTCGGTGACGTGGACGCCGCCGTCGGGGCCGCCGGTGAGGTTCCACAGGATCCATGTGTCCATCGTCCCGGCCAGCAGCTCGCCCCGCTCTGCCCGCCCACGAGCCCCTTCGACGTGGTCGAGGATCCAGCGGATCTTCGGGCCGGCGAAGTAGGTCGCGAGCGGGAGTCCGGTCTGCTCCGTGAACCGGTCGGGACCGACGTCGCCGGCGAGCTCGTCGCAGATCGCCTGGGTGCGGGTGTCCTGCCAGACGATGGCGTTGTGGACCGGCTTGCCGGTGGTGCGGTCCCACACGAGGGTCGTCTCGCGCTGGTTCGTGAGGCCCACGGCGACGATGCGCTGGGCATCGAGGTTCGCCTTGCCGAGCGCGCCGCCGACGACCGCCCGGACGTTCTCCCAGACCTCGAGCGGGTCGTGCTCCACCCAGCCGGACCGGGGGAAGATCTGGCGGTGCTCGCGCTGGTCCATCGCGACGATGCTCCCTGACCGGTCGAACACGATCGCGCGCGTGCTCGTGGTGCCCTGGTCGATCGCGACGACGTAGTCCATGGGCAGACCGTAGCGTCCGTCGCGGCAGCGGTGGGTTGTCAGACCTCAGTGGTATGCCGCTGAGCTGGCACCGCCTTGCCAGTTTCTTTGCGCACCAGTCGCTTTCGCGGAGCATACTGTGGAAAATGCCTTGCCGGATCGCCCGAAACCATGTTCGAATTGAGGTGGTTCGCCGGGCAGGTCGGCGAGCCGGCAGGCGCCCGCAGAGGGCCGACTGGGAAGGGGGGGACGTGCCGTTCACCGCCGCTGCACTGTCCCCCTTCGAGCACGTCCTCGCTCGTGGCGCGGCGCACGACGCGACGAGTGGGCGGGGGAGGGTGGTGCCGCTCGATCTGGCCTGGCTCGACCTCCGGGAGGCCGAGGGCGTCGAGGTCGGCTGGGACGTCGTGGCCGGACACGACGAGCCGTCGACGGAACCGACTGCGCTTGATCAGGCCGCTGTCTCCGACCAGGCCGCTGTCACCGCGCCGTCCGGGGTGCCGGCGCCGGGCCAGTCTGCCGAGGGGCTGTCGCTGGAGCAGGCATCCGCGGCGCTGCTGGCCGAGATCGAGGCGTTGGAGGCGGAGCGGTCCCGGGTCGATGCGCGCCTGGTCGAGGCCTACGGGGCCCTGCACACCGTCATGACCGAGCAGCACGCTGCGCACGACGCGCAGCTGCCCGAGGGCTTCCCGCGGGAGAGCCCTGCCGAGGCTGCGGTGAGCGTGGGGCAGCTGGTCGCCCACGAGGTGGTCGCCGCCACTGCTGTGCCCGCTGGCGAGGCCTCGCGGCGCCTGCGGTTGGCCGCGGCGCCCCGCCGGCACCGTTCGCTGCTCGACCGGCTCGCCGTCGGCGCCGTGTCACTGCATCACGCCACCCTCATCGCCACCGATGCCCGGCACCTGCCCGACGACGTCATCGGCTCGGTGGTCGAGCGCGTCCTCGCGCCCATGCGGGACGGGTCGCGTCCCAGCCACCAGGTCATCGTGCGGCGGCTGCGCCGCGTCCTCGCCTCGCTCTCCCCTGCCGACTCCGGCGGCCGCCGAGGGGACGCGCTGTCCCGACGCTCCGCGCACGGACAGCTCGACGAGCACGGGACGGGAGTCATCACCATCACGACGAGCGCCGAGCGCACGGTCGCCATCCTGGAGCGCATCGAGACCCTCGCCCGCGCACTGCGCGCAGCGGGTGACCCGCGCACCCTGGACCAGCTGCGCTCCGACCTCGCCACCGACGGCCTCCTCGGCCACACCTACGGCCCCTGCGCGGAGCACTCTGCACACGAGGCGGCCAGCGGCCGGCCTCCGACGGCCGACAGTGCTGCACCCGGAGACGAGACACCGCGCGCCGTTGCCCTCGCGCCGTGCCGGCCGAGCCACGCCGAGCCGATCACGGCGGCGACGGGCGAGCCCGGGCCCTGTCCCTGTGCACCGACCGCCCCGCCGGCCACCGTCTGGATCGTCGTCCCCTTCGAGGTGGCCACCGGCGCCGGCGACGCCGCTTGCGAGATCCCCGGACACGGCTGGGTCACCGCCGAGCAGGCCCGTGCGATCATCACCGCGCCGGGCTCCGAGTGGCGGTGGCTGGGTGTCGACGCCCTCACCGGGCGGGCCCTGCACCTCAGCACGGACCGCTACCGACCCACGCCGGCCATCGTCGAGCAGATCCGGGCCCTCGACGGCCATTGCCGTGGACCTGGTTGCCAGGTCCCGGCGCACCGGTGCGACATCGACCATCACGTGCCTTACCCCGGCGGCGAGACCAGCACCCGCAACGGTGGACCGCTGCACCGGGCACACCACAACCTCAAGACGGCTCGCTTCTGGTCGTGCGTCCCGACCGATGACCACGCGACCACCCGAGGACTGCTCTGGCGCACCCTCGCCGGGCGCGACTACACCACGTTCTCCAAGGACTATCGCGAGGCGCTGGATGACCCGCGCCCTCCCCGACCTCCTCGACGGCCGTGGCCACCACCGCCCGACGAGCCCCCACCCTTCTGACACCCGTGTCGCCCGACCGCGTGAGGTCATGGGCAGCCCCCCTGCGGCACGCTAGGCCCGCTTCGAGACGATCTCGACGAGATTGCCGTCAGGGTCGCGCAGCAGGGCGTTGCGGTTGTTGTTACCGGTGTCGTGAGGTGGCTGCACGACCGGCGTTCCGGCGGCGGTCAGTTCCTCGAAGGCGACGTCGACGTCGTCAGCCCACACGACCAGGACCATCGCCGGTTGACCGGGCGTGGCGTCGACGCCATGCACCCGCTTTGCCGCCTCCACCGTCCCGAGCCCGATGGCGAACCCGTTGAGCTCGAGCTCGACATGCTCGGGGACGCCGTCCGTCGGAGTGCGGAATGTCTCGCGGAACCCCAGGAGATCCCGGTAGAAGCGAAGTCCGGCTTCGATGTCCAAGGTGTACACGTTCACGAAACCCGTGGCGAACATGTGTCGCACCCTAGGGGAAGCCGAGAGGGACGCAAGACCACCGCGTCCGTGGAGCCAGCCCGGCGGCATACGGGAACGGCATGGCGACGGCTTGGCTAGGGTGAGATCGCCGGCACCGATGTGAGGGGAAGGGCATGACGAGTCCCGTGCGCCTCGACGCGGACTATCGCGCCACAGGCTGGAGGCGCCTTGCCACCAAGCAGTTCGACGTCCTCGTCGTCGGTGGTGGCATCACGGGAGCCGGGGTCGCCCTCGACGCTGCCACGCGCGGGCTCTCCACGGCCCTTGTCGAGCAGCGCGATTTCGGCTCGGGGACGTCGTCCCGCTCGTCCAAGCTGTTCCACGGCGGCCTGCGCTATCTCGAGCAGATGAACTTCGACCTCGTCCGCGAGGCGCTCCGGGAGCGGGACCTCACGCTCAAGACGCTCGCACCGCACCTCGTGCGCCCCGTCTCGTTCCTCTACCCCCTGACGGGCCGGGGCTGGGAGCGACCCTACGTGACGGCGGGCCTGACCCTCTACGACTCGATGGGCGGCCCTCGGTCGATGCCGCGGCACCGGCAGCTCACGCGGAGCGGCGCCCTCAAGCTCGCCCCAGCACTCAAACGGGAGTCCCTGACCGGGGGTCTGCTCTACTACGACGCCCAGATGGACGACGCCCGGCACACGCTGACGACGATCCGCACGGCAGCCGCCTATGGGTCCACCGTCCTCAGCTCGGCCCGCGTGACCGGCTTGGCCCGGGCCGGAGAGCGGGTCGTCGGTGCGGTGGTCGAGGACGTGGAGACCGGCGAGAGCCACGAGGTCAACGCGTCTGTCGTCATCAACTGCACGGGCGTGTGGAACGACGACATCCAGGCGATGGCGGGCGGCCGAGGGCACTTCCAGGTGCGTGCCAGCAAGGGCGTCCACGTCGTCGTCGCCCGCGACCGCATCAACTCGGAGACCGGTCTCATCCTGCGCACCGAGCGGTCCGTCCTCTTCGTCATCCCGTGGGACACCCACTGGATCATCGGCACGACCGACACCGACTGGAACCTCGACCGAGCCCACCCGGCGGCGACCCGGGCGGACATCGACTACCTCCTCGAGCACCTCAACTCGGTGCTCAAGGTGCCGCTCGGCCACGACGACATCCAAGGCGTCTACGCCGGGCTCCGGCCGCTGCTCTCCGGCGAGTCCGAACTGACGACCCAGCTCTCCCGCGAGCACGCGGTCGCCCGCCCCCAGCCCGGTCTCGTGTCCATCGCCGGCGGCAAGTACACCACCTACCGCGTCATGGCCCAGGACGCCGTCGACGTCGCCCGCGAGGACATCGGAGGCGAGGTCAGCGACAGCGTCACCGAGTTCATCCCGCTGTCCGGGGCCGAGGGGTACGTCGCGCTCGTCAACCAGGTCGACCGGTTGGCCCGGAAGCAGGACCTGCCCGTGTGGCGGATCCGGCACCTGCTCGAGCGCTACGGCTCCCTCGTCCACGAGCTCTTCGCCCTCGCCGAGCAGGACCGGACCCTCTACGAGCCGCTTCCCGGCGCTGAGGAGTACCTCAAGGTCGAGATCCTCTACGCTGCGACGCACGAGGCGGCGCTGCACCTCGACGACCTCCTCACCCGCCGCACGAGGGTGTCGATCGAGACCCCGCATCGAGGCGCCGAGAGCGCCAGGGCCGTCGCCGACCTCGTCGCGCCGGTCCTCGGCTGGGACACCGAGCGCGCCGACGCCGAGGTCGCCGCCTACGTCGCACGGGTCGACGCCGAGCGGGAGTCGCAGCGTGAGGTCGTCGACTCGGAGGCAAATGCCGAGCGTCTCAGTGCCCCCGACCCGCGCCGCATCCCGATCAGCCGCGAGTAGGGCCTGCACGTGCCGCTCAGGGTGCACCACCTCAACTGCGGAACCATGCGGCCCGTGGGCGGCGACCTCGTGTGCCACTGCCTCCTCATCGAGAGCGACGACGGCCTCGTCCTCGTCGACACCGGCTTCGGCCTCCAGGACATCGCACGTCCGAACCGACGGGTCGGCCGCGTGCTCCGCGTGCTGAGCCGCCCTGTGCTCGACCCGGGCGAGACCGCGCAGGCGCGGACCCGTGCGCTCGGACTCGACCCCGCCGACGTGCGGCACATCATCCTGACGCACCTGGACAGCGACCACGCGGGTGGCCTCAGCGACTTCCCTCGGGCCACCGTCCACGTGTCGCCACGGATGCTCGCCAACGTGAGGCCGAGCGTCCCCCTGCGCTTCGCCGGCCGGATGCGGGCGGTGCAGTGGGCGCACGGTCCCCGCTGGAGCACGACGCCGCCGTATGCCGCTGAGCTCCTCGGTCTGCCCAGTGCACCTCTGCCATTCGGCGGGGGTGACCTGCACGTGGTTCCTCTCGAGGGACATGTCCCGGGACACATCGGCGTCGCCGTCCGCCGGTCCGAGGGCCGCACGCCGTGGCTGCTCCACGTCGGTGACGCCTCGTTCTCACACCGCGCCTTCACGGGCGACCGGACACCCCTGCCCCTGCTTCTGTCCGAGGTCGTGGTCCGCACCGATCGAAGGGCGTGGAGCGAGACCCGCACGTCCCTGTCCGAGCTGGCCCAGCGGCATACGGACGAGGTCGAGCTCGTGTGCGCCCACGACCCGGGAGGCCTTCCGAGCGACCCTTCTGGACTGGACCGATGAGGACAGGCCGCCTCCTTGTCGCGCTCGGCGCGGCCCTCGTCCTGCTCGTCACGGGATGCGGCCCCGGCGAGCCCGACCCGGGCACCACGGCTGAGCTGGCGGGGCACCCGGGCGCGAGCCCGACGACGGCTGCCACTGGGACCGGGGCGCCCCCGCCCGGACATGGGACGCACCCCTCGACCCCGAAGCCTGCGCCCGCCCCGCTTCGTGCCGGGGAGGAACTGAAGCGCGTGGCCATGCCGGCCGACTACGTGCCCCGGGCTCCCCATGGGGGCACCGACGACTACCGCTGCTTCCTGCTCGACCCGGCCCTGGACGAGGACGGCTTCGTCACCGGATACGACGTCGTCCCGGGTGAGCCGGCCGTCGTGCACCACGTCATCCTCTACCGCGTCGCGCCCGACAAGGTCGACCTCGCCCGCGCCCAGGACGCCGCAGCCCCGGGTGACGGGTGGACCTGCTTCGGCGGCACCGGAATCGAGGCGCAGGGCGCCAGTCTCGACGACGCACCGTGGGTCGGCGCCTGGGCTCCCGGCGGGACGGAACGGCTGCTCGAGCCCGACCTCGGCATCCCGCTCGAGAAGGGTTCCCAGCTCGTGCTCCAGGTGCACTACAACCTGCTCGACGGCGCGAAGCCCGACCGGACCGCGGTCGACCTGCGCCTGTCCACCTCGCCCAGCCTGTCGGCCCTCGAGACGGTGCTCTACCCAGCGCCGGTCGAGCTGCCCTGTCGCGAGGGCAGGTCCGGGCCCCTGTGTGACCGGCAGACCGCGATCCAGGACGTCGCCACCCGCTTCGGGGACCGTGCCCCGTGGACCGTCGCCGGCCTGCTCATGATCTGCACAGGAGGAGTCGACCCGCAGCCGGGACCGACCCAGTCCTGCACCCGCGCCGTCACGGAGCCGGCGGTCATCAGGGCGTCGGCCGGCCACATGCACCTGCTCGGCTCGAGCATCCGGATCGAGCTGAACACCGGCACGGCGAAGGCCAGGACGCTCCTCGACATCCGGACGTGGGACTTCGACGACCAGGGCGCGAGGGCCGTGCCGCCCACCACGGTGGGCCCGGGTGACCGGATCACCGTCACGTGCACCCACGACCAGGCTTGGCGCGACAAGCTCCCGGCCCTCAAGGGGACCCCGGAACGCTACGTCGTCTGGGGCGAGGGCACCACCGACGAGATGTGCCTCGGCATCCTCAGCGTGACCCGCCCATGAGCCCGGCGACCGATGGGGCGACGGGGTGCGACGTGCTCGTCGTCGCCGGGGCAGGCGTCGACACCATCGTGCGGGTCGATGCCCTGCCCGTGCCCATGGCCGACTCGTACGGCGTGCCGCCCATCGAGGCCTACGTCGGCCACACGGGTCTCGGCGTGGCCCTCGGCTGTCATCGCCTCGGCCTGCGGACCCGCTTCGTCGACGTCATCGGGGACGACCACGAGGGCCGCCTCATCATGCAGCGCGCCGCGGCTGAAGGCCTGTCCTTCGGGCACGAGACCCACCCCTCCGGGACACGACGTGCCGTCAACCTCGTCGACGCCCACGGGCGCCGGCTCTCCTTCTACGACGGGCGCCACCCCTACGACTTCGTCCCGGACCCGGACCTGTGGCGCGCCTCGCTGGGTAGTGCGAGGCACGTGCACGCCTCGATCATGGCCTGGACGATCCATGCGCTCACCGACGCCACCGCGGCGGGGATCTCGACGTCGACGGACCTCCACGACTGGGACGGGATGGCGGACCACCACCGGCCGTTCGCGTATGCCGCCGACCTCGTCTTCCTGTCCGGGTCCCGCCTCGGTCGGCCGGGATCACGGACCGAGGAAGACGTCGTCACGGACATCTTCACCAACGGCCGGGCGCGAGTCGTCGTCGTCATGGACGGTGCGCGAGGCAGCCGGCTCACCGAGCGGGGCGGGTCGATGGTGGAGGTGCCGGCCGTGCAGCTCCCCGGGCGCGCCGTCGTCGACTCCAACGGGGCCGGCGACAGCTACGTGGCTGCCTTCCTGCACGCCTGGCTGGGCGGCTCGGATGCGCAGACAGCCGCGCTCGCCGGAAGTGTCGGCGGCGCGTGGGCGTGCGGGTCAGCCGGCACGCACACCAGCTTCGTCGAGGCGGGCGAGCTGGCAGCCCAGCTCGCCCGACTCACCAGCCTCGATCGTGCGTGATGCTCAGGCCCCACCGGAGATGTTGACCATCCAGCCGATGCCGAAGCGGTCGGTGCACATCCCGAACTCGTCGCCCCACATCTGCTTCTCGAGAGGGACCGAGACGGTGCCTCCCTCGCAGAGCTTGCCCCAGTAGGACCGGAGCTCGTCGGCGTCGTCTCCGCTGAGGCTCACCGCGATGTTGTCCCCCGGGTGGTACTCCATGTCCTGTGGCGTGTCGGCGCCCATCAGGGTGAAGCCGCCCTCCGTCTCGAGTCTGGCGTGCATGATCTTGTCGGCATCCGGCGCGTCCGGCTGGCCGAAGTCCCCGAACGTGCTGATGTCGAGGGACCCGCCGAAGACGTCGCGGTAGAACTCCATCGCCTCGCGGGCGTTGTCCTTGAACGAGATGTACGGGTTGAGTCGTGAAGCCATCTGACCGTGCTCCTGACCTCTGGGTGCTGATCAGCGCAGCTGATCCTGACCACGCCCAGCGTAGGCCCAGATCCGACCCGTGCTCCGCCTCGTGTTCGGTGTCAACGATGCCGACAGGAGTGCGACGATGACGCCGTGGCCGATGTCGACATCACGGAAGTCACCGACTTCCTCGCAGAGCACGCGCCCTTCGCCGCCGTGCCCCGCGAGGACCTGGTGCGGCTCGGCCGCCGCCTGACCATGCGCTACGCACGGCGCGGCACGCACCTGATGAGTGTCGGCAGGAGCAACGACGAGGTCTTCGTGGTCCGCTCCGGCGCCGTGCAGATCACCGACGAGAACGGCTCCCTCGTGGCCCGGGGCGGCGAGGGAACCGGATTCGGCACGACCGCCCTGGGCGGCACACCCTCTCGCTTCGACGTGCTGGCCATCGAGGACAGCCTTCTGCTCGTCATGTCGACGGCGAGCTTCCAGTCCCTCGCGGAGGAGCACCCCGCGGTCGGTGACTTCTTCTCCGAGCAGCGCGAGGCTCGCCTCCGCCATGCCCTCCAGTCGCTTCCCCAGCACGACCGGCGCAGTGCCGTCCTCCAGACCCGCCTGCGTGACCTGATCCGGCGCGCACCGATCACCACGACGGGCGAGACGACGATTCGCGACGCGGCCGCCCTCATGGCCCGAGAGCAGGTCTCGTCGCTCCTCGTCGTGGACGGCGAGCGCCTCCGGGGAATCGTCACCGACCGGGACCTGCGCACCCGAGTCCTTGCCGCGGGACTGGAGACCACCCATCCGGTCAGCGCCATCATGACGGGCGACCCGGTGACGGCCGCGCCGGACGACCTCGCGATGGAGCTCATCCTCGAGATGACCTCGCGGAACATCCACCACATGCCGGTCGTCGAGGGCGATCGGCCCCTCGGCATGCTGACGAGCACCGACCTCATGCGTCTCGAGCGGGCCAACCCGATCCACCTCGTCGGAGACGTCGCTAAGGCCAAGGACCTCGATGCCCTCATCGTCCTCAGCCAGCGGCTCCCCCGCATCGTCGACCAGCTCGTCCACGAGGACGCGACCGCCGACGGCATCGGCCGCATCGTCACCGCGGTCGGTGACGCCATCGAGAGGCGGCTCATCGCCCTCGCCGAGCAGCGGCTGGGGACCCCGCCCCTTCCCTATGCCTGGATCGTCCTCGGTTCCCAGGCCCGACTGGAGCAGGGGCCCGGCAGCGACCAGGACAACGCCCTCGTGCTCGCCGACGACCCGACGCCCGAGCAGGCGGCCTGGTTCGAGTCGCTCGCCTCGTTCGTCGTCGACGGCCTCGTCGCGTGCGGCTACCCGCCCTGCCCCGGCGGGATCATGGCGACGAATCCGCAATGGCGTCAATCACTTCGCGCGTGGCGGCGGATGTTCACGGGCTGGGTCGACCAACCGACGCCCGACGCCGTCCTCAGGTCGGCGATCTTCTTCGACCTGCGACTCCTGCACGGCGAGCCCGGACTGGTCGACGCACTGCACCAGCAGGTCACCGAGACGGCTCCCCACAGCGGACGCTTCCTGGCCCATCTCGCCCGCAACGCCGCATCCAACGAGCCGCCCCTCGGGTTCTTCCGAGGTTTCGTCCTCGAGCGGAAGGGGGAGCACAAGGACACGCTCGACCTCAAACGGGGCGGCGTCCACGCCATCGTCGAGATCGCGCGGGTCCAGGCCCTGTCGCGGGGACTGCCTCAGGTGAACACGCTCGCCCGGATCAGTGCCGCAGCCGGGGCCGGTGCGCTCTCATCCGAGACCGCGGCCGACCTGCACGACGCCTTCGAGTTCATCCGCTACGTGCGCCTCACCCACCAGGCGCGCCAGCTTCGCGAGGGTCGTGAGCCCGACAACTTCGTCGCTCCGGGTGAGCTGAGCAGCTTCGAGAAGCGCCACCTGCGTGACGCCTTCCAGATCGTCCGATCGGCCCAGCAGACCGTCGTCCAGAGCTATCCGCTCGGGCACCTGACGTGATCCGTGCGCTGCTCGGCCGGGACCGGCGACGGGCCCGGCTTGCGGGACAGGCTCCGCCGGGGCCGGTCCGCGAGTGCCTCGCCACTCCGAGCCCCTCCTCCCGCACGGACGTGGCCGCACTGCCGCTCCTCGCCCTCGACCTCGAGACGACCGGCCTCGACCCACGCGTCGACCACGTCGTCTCGGTCGGCTTCGTGCCGGTCGACGGGCTCGTCATCGACCTCTCCGGTGCACAGCGGCTCCTCTGCCGTGCCCATGCCGAGGTCGGCCAGAGCGCCGCCGTCCACGGCATCACCGACGACGCCCTGGACGAGGGCATCGCGCTGTCGGAGATCATCGACCGTGTTGCGGACGCGCTGCGGGGCCGGGTGCTGCTCGCCCACCACGCAGGAATCGAGACCGAGTTCCTCTCCGCGGGGTGCGAGCGCACGCACGGGGTACCGCTCCCGGTCGAGGTGGTCGACACGATGGAGCTGCAGGCCCGCGTGCTGCGCAGTCATTCCGGCGCCGACCTGCCGCCGGGGGCGCTGCGTCTGGCGACGGCCCGAGCTCACCTCGGACTGCCCCGCTACGTGGCGCACGAGGCCCTGACCGACGCCCTCGCCTGCGCAGAGCTCTATCTGGCGCAGGTGGCGCGGCTCAGCGGCGGCAGGCCGATGGCGCTCAGGGCCCTTCAGCGCTGACCCGTGACGCGACGCCGCCCGGACTCCGAGCCGAGCGGCCGTTGCGGGCGACCGTCGTCGGTCGGGCCGAGTCCGCCCTGACAGGAGGGGCAGTAGAACATCGTCCGCTCGCGGGTCGGCTCCCCGACGAGGGCGACGCGCACTGTCGCACCGCAGCGTCGGCAGGGTCGTCCGCTGCGCCCGTGCACGTAGGTCGACTCGCCCCGGGCCAGTGAGCCGGTCGAGGACTGGACCGCATCGCGTCGGCCGCGGTCGATGAGGTGGCGGGCCCGGGCCACGACCTGCTCGAGCGTCGCCCGGTCCAGCTGGGACGCGGTGGTCCAGGGGTGGATCCCCAGGACGAAGAGCGTCTCCGCCGTCCACAGGGTGCCGAGGCCGGCGAGGTTGCGCTGGTCGAGGAGGGCCTCCCCGAGGGGCATACCGGACGTCGCGAGGTTGTCGACGGCGCGCTCCGCGTCCCAGTCGGGTCCGAGCAGGTCCGGGCCCAGGTGCCCGACGAGGTCCGACTCCTGACGGGTCTCCACGAGGTCGAGCATCCCGAGCCGGAGGCCCAGCGCCGTCCACTCGGATGCGGCGAGAAGCGCCCTGAGGTCCGGCGACCGACGCCACCGCGGCTGCAGCCGTGGGGTCGCCTCGATCCGCCACTGGCCCTCCATCCGCAGGTGTGAGTGGAGCGTGAGACCACCCTCGAACCGATGCAGGAGATGCTTGCCGCGACTGACCACCTCGAGGGTGCGCCGACCCGACAGGTCGGCGGTCGCGAGCGAGGGCCAGCGCAGGTCCGACTCGACGATCCCCCGCCCGGCCAGGGCCTCGTGGAGACGGCGAGCGGTGCGCCACACGGTGTCACCCTCCGGCACAGCACCTCCTTCACCCTCGCGCGCCCACTGCCCGGCCCCACCTCCATGATGACGGGTTCCGCGTTCGTCACCGCAGCGAGACAATGCGGGAATGGGCTGGGGCACGCTCCTGTCGCCACGACGAGGCCTCCAGACCGCTTGGGGGCTCGCGGCAACCGCGCGGCTGTTCTCACCTGTGGTCCTCCTCGTGCTGGCCTATCAGCGGGGTGGGCCCGGACTGCTGGCTGCGACCTCGGCCGGGCTGGCGGTCATCGGCGCAGCGATGTCCGCCCTGGTGGGGCACGCCGGCGACCGCATGCACCTCGGCACCCTCCTGCGCTGGGTCGTGGGTGTCGCGATCGGCGCGCTGTGCGTGGCGGCCGCAGCGGCGATGGCCGGGTGGCCGGTCCTCGTCGTCCTGGCCCTGGGGACCATCGCGTGCGGGCTGCTCAGCACGTATCGTCCGCTCCAGGCAGCGATCCTCCCCTGGCTCGTCCACACGCCGCGAGAGCTCGCCGTGGCCAACGTCGCGTCGACCGGGATCGAGAGCACGGCAGCACTCGTCGGCCCCGCCCTCGCCGGCGCGGCCCTGCTCGCAACCACCCCCGACCGGGCGCTCGCGATCGGAGCGGTCTGTCTCGCGCTGGCCCTCGTGCCGTTGTCCCGTGTGCAGCTGCCCGAGGCCTACCTGCGCCATCGCGGGGAAGCCCGACAGAGGTCCTTTGCCGCTGGGCTCGGTGTGCTCGCCCGCGTCGTCCGCGGGGGCGGGGCACCGGCGCTGGTCTTCGCGCAGACCTTCGCCCGGGGAGTGCTCACGGTGCTGCTCGTGATCCTCGTCCTGGGGGAGCTGCGGCTCGGCGAGGACGTCGTCGGATGGCTCTGGGCCGCCCTCGGGGTCGGCGGCCTCATCGGCGCGGCGGTGGGCACGCGGGTCCTGCACGTCTCGCGGCTCGGCCGCAGCATGGTCGGTGGCGTGTTCGCGTGGGGAGTCGGGCTGGCCGTCCTGTCCGTCGGTGGCAGCCCGTGGGTCGCCGGAATCGGCATGCTCGTCATCGGCGTCGGCAACGCCGTCGAGGACGCGAGCCTCTTCACCTCGGTGGCCCGCCTTGCGCCCCGGGGTTCAGCAGCACAGGCCCTGGGTGCGGTCGAGATCGTTGCGTGCACGGGAATGGCCGTCGGGGCGGCCGTCGCACCCGTCGTCATCGAGGTCGTGCCCGTGCGCGCGGCGCTGCTCACGATCGGGGTCGTCGTCGCCGTCCTCGCGATCTGCTACCTCGGCGCCTTCGGGGCCGTCGACCGCTCCGCCGGCGAGGCGCAGGGGACCACTGAGCTGCTCTCCGGGGTGGCCATCTTCGAGCCCCTCCCGGTGGTCGTCGTCGAACACCTCGCCGGTCGACTCGAGCGGTGTGACTATCGCGCCGGTGATGTCGTCATGAGGGAGGGCGACGAGGGCGAGACGGTGCACATCGTCGCCTCGGGGACCGCGGAAGTGGCCGTGGGCGGGGCTCCGCGTCCCGGCCTCGGTCCCGGCGACAGCTTCGGTGAGATCGCGCTGCTCCGGAAGGGCAGGCGGACCGCCACGGTGACGGCTCCCGGGAACCTGACGACCTACTGTCTCGGCAGGGACGACTTCCTCACTGCGATTCAGGGCAGCTCCGGGTCGGCCGAGGCGCTGGCGGACTTCCGACTCGCCACCGACGCCTCCGCCTGATCCAGCCACTGCACCGTCTCCGTGACGACCCAGTCCAGCGTGGATCCCGCGGCGGAGGCGCCGGCCCCCGCTCGTCGCTCGGTGCGAAGGGTGGCGACGACCTCGTCGACGGCCTCTGGCGCCATGCCGGGCAGCACCCGCAGGGCAGACGCCCGCAGCCAGGGATCGCGCCAAGGCACCTCCGCGCCGCGCGCGATGTCGACCACGAGAGCGGCTGGGTCCGTCACCGCGCCGGCCCGGCCGAGGCCGGCCAGCCGCTCCCGCGGGGCCAGGCCGGGAGTGACCACCGCGAGGACCCGGGAGGCCCGTCGGCCCAGTGCGACGCTGATCAGCTCCTGTGCGAGTCCTCGCGTGCGCTCGTCGCTGGACCCGAGGCCCGCCGTGACCCGCTCCGCCGTGAGGCCGGGGACGACGACAGCCACGAGCGTGAGCAGCCGCCGGGACGACTCGGCCAGCTCGTCGGCGAGCGCCTCGCGCAGGGGCGCCGCATCGACACTCGCCTCGAGCGCATCGAGAGCGTCGAGCGCGTCGACGAGATGACCGGCGTGCAGGAGCTCCCGGTCGACGGCCGTGGCGACGGCGCGTCTGGCGCGGGCGTCGAGGGCCGCGGCCCGCCCTTCGCGCGGCACGCGGGACAGGCCGGTGGCCGCCGCTGCCGCGACGTCTGCGCGGTCGTCGACGAGCGCGGCAAGGAGCAGCGCTCGACCCCGCTCACCGCCGCCTCTCGCCACGGCGGTGCTGAGGATCGCCGTCCCCGGGGTCGCGGGGCCGCCCTCGAGGCGCCCGGCGAGCTCGTCGACGAGATGGTCACCGTGGGCGCTGAGTGCGGCATCGAGTGCGGGTGGAATGCGCTGGTCGCCCAACAGGCCGACGAGGTCCGGGACGAGGACGGCGCTGGGCACCGCGGCCGCGGCGAGGAGGGCCTCCACCCTGGTCGACGTGTCGGCGAGCATCTCTCGCCACACCCCGTGCCCGTCCTCCCGCCGGTCCGATCCCTCTCGCGACACGGCGGCCGCGGCCCGTGCGCGCACCCCGGCGTCGGGGTCAGCGAGAAGCGTGACGAGTCGCTCCGCGACCTCAGGGCGCGCCGCGGCATCGGCGCCCGCGATCGCCTCGACCGCGACGCTGCGCACGGCGGCTGCGACGTCCGAGAGCGCCTCCATGGCGACGGGCACGACCGCCGGCGAGCGGGCGTCGCTGAGGACCTCGATCGCCGTGCACCGATCGACAGCGTCGCGGCTCTCGAGCAGCCGCTCGACCGCCGTGGCCGCCGTGTCGTCGACCCGGAGCGCCACCGGGTCCCAGGACCGGTCGGTGAGCACCGTGCCGAGCCGCTGACCGTAGCGGCGGTGTGCCCGGACCGCCAGCCAGATCCAGACGAGGGTGAGCGCTCCGGTGGTCCACACGACGGCCCGCACGTCGAGGCCCAGGGCTCGGACGACGAGGAGGAAGGCCCCGACGAGCCCGACGGCGATGGGGATCCCCGCCCCCTCGACGAAGGTCTGGGCGCGCAGCCGATCGGCCCGCCGGATGCCCTGGTAGGTCGCGGCGATCGAGGTGCGGGTCGTGCCGTCGGTCAACGTGATGTCGACGACCTGGGCCGCGCACACGGCGACGAGGTAGGCGAAGGTCGCGATGCCCGGGCCCGCGCCCACCCCGAGGACGACGATGGTCAGCAGGAGGGCGCCGAACGGGTTGGCCAGCAAGCCGAATCCGATGCCGAAGCGCGCGAGGAGGCGCCCCGCCAGCAGGAGCGTGAAGAGGACCGCGACGATGTTGAGGATCGCACCGAAGGTTCCCATGAACTGGGCCAGGCTCTCCGGGTCCTCGTAGTAGGCGGCGGCTCGCTCCCAGACGACGTAGTCGAACAGTTGGGTCACGGCAGCTGAGAGGATCTGGTAGCCGAGCACGAGCAGGACGAAGGGCTCGCGGAGCAGCCGCAGCTCGGCCAGCCGGGGGGTGGACCGCCTCGGCTCCGTGGGCCGGCGCGTCTCGGACGGCGCTGCGAGGAGCTGGCCGGGGTACTGCCGGTTCGTGGCCCAGACGACCCCGATGAAGACGAGGGCCATGGCGACGTCGATGAGGAGCAGGTGCGTCGCCGCTCCGAGGGGTTCGACCAGTGCCGCAGCCGCCAGACCACCGGCCGCGAAGCCGATCGAGAAGCCTGACACGATCCGCGGGAAGTCCCGCTTGAGGGTCTGCACGTCGTAGAGCCGCACGGCCTGCGAGCCGACGACGAGGAAGCCGGTGGGGATCGAGAGCGGGAAGAGGACGATGAGGACGAAGGTGACCCAGGCCATGTCCCACCGGCTCAGCAGCAGCCAGGCCCCGAAGACGAGCACCACATAGAGGCTCAGCACGGTGAGCGCGAGCCGGCCCAGCGGCATACGGCGTTGCGCCACCGTGAGGGCGGACGACACGGCGACGCCGCCCACCGCGACCGTCAGGTACGCGTAGGGCAGGGCCCCTGCGCCATAGGTGTGGAGGAAGACGGCGCTCGCGGGGACGACGAGGAAGGCGACGGTCAGCCCGAGGGCGACCGCCTGTCCGCCGAGCAGCGCGAGCAGCCGCAGCCTCACGGGTGCGGTTCGCGTTTCTCGCGGAGCCGCTCGACGAGGGCGAGGATGACGCCGCGCGCGATCTCGGGGCGGCTCTCGAGCGCTTCGTCGAAGTCCGCCTTCGCGAGCCGCAGGGCGGCGACGTCCGTGACGGCCAGCACCGTCGCGGACCGGGGCTGCGGGTCGAGGACGGCGAGATCTCCGACGACGACCGGGGCATCGGCGCGGATCCGTCCGTCCTCGCGGATGATCTCGATGGTTCCCGACGTCACCACGTGGAGCCAGTCCTCGGTTGCGCCCCGGCGAATGACCGCCTCACCCGCGACGAAGGACTCCTCGGTGAGGGCCCCCGCGAGACCGGCGAGGACCCGGCCAGGGGTCTCGGCGAAGATCCCGACATGGCGCAGCATGGCCACCCGGTCGACGGTCAGGAGGCGATCCACGACTCCCCCTCGGCGAGCGCCCGTGTGGGGACGCGGAGCTCGTGGATGCCGTTTGCCGTGCGAACCTCCACGTCTCCGCCGGAGGTGAGCACGTGGAGCATCGCGTCGTTTCCGACGAGGACGTCCGCAGTGAAGGCGCGGACCCCGTGCCGGGCCGCGTAGTCGGAGATGATCCGGTTCAGGGCGCGCCCGAGGCCGCGTCCCTGCCAGGCGGAGTCGACCATGTAGGCGACGTCGGCACAGCCACTGTCGGCGTCGACGTAGTACTGCGCGGACCCGACGACCTCCTCGTTCTCCCGCTCCCCCCGGACGGCCACGAACGCCATCTCGGAGTCGTAGCCGACGTTGGTGAGGTGCTCGGCAGCGTTGCGCGTCAAGGAGGACAGGTTGCGGAAGAAGCGGGTGCGCACGTCCTCGGGACGCATCCGGAAGAAGAGGTCCTGGAGCAGCGGCGCGTCACCGGTGTGGGTCGGACGGATCAGGACCACGCTGCCGTCCTTGAGCTCGACCCGCCGCTCCTCTGCGGCCGGGTACTGCTGGCGCGAGCGGAACTTCTGGTCCGGTGGGACGAGACCAGCCGCCTTGGCGGCGCCGAGGAGGGCCTCGCGGTCGTCGGGGTGGGCCAGCTCGACGAGAGCCATGGTCCGTTCCCGGAGGGACCGGCCGTGCAGGTAGACGATCCCGAACTCGGTTGCCACCCAACGCACCTCGTGTCGCGGGATGGCCACCGCTTCGTTCGGGCCGAGGTCGGCGACGAACGCGGGGGAGCCGTCGGGCTGCCGCGAGGCGAGGGCGACGATGGCCTTGCCGCCCGGTGACTGGGCGGCCGCCCGGTGGAAGTCGACCTGGGCGCCGAGCCCCCCGTAGAGGTTCCCGCCGAGCGCGTCGACGCAGACCTGCCCGGTGAGGTCGACGCGGAAGGCCTGCGTCACGGAAACGAGCCGATGCTGCGCCGCGAGCCCCGCCTGCACCTCGTCGATGGGGCGGAACTGGAAGCGGGGGTTGTCTGCGATGGCGTCGTAGAGGCGCTGCGTCCCCATGGCCGCGCTCGTCACCACGGCCCCGACGTCGACGCTCTTGGACGTCCCGGTGACGATGCCCGCCTCGACGAGGTCGAGGACCGCGTCGGTGATGACGTCGGAGTGGATGCCGAGATCCCGGCGCTGGGTGAGGTGCGCCAGCACGGCGGTCGGGATGCGGCCGAGGCCGACCTGGATCGTCGCCCCGTCGTCGATGACCCGCGCGACGTAGCCCGCGATCCGCTCACCGACGTCGCCGACGCCCGGGTGCTCGTAGGAGATGACGGGACCGGGCACCTCGACGAAGAGGTCGATGCGGTCGACGGGGACCGTGCTCGCACCCTCGGTCCACGGCATGGCCGGGTTCACCTCGGCGACGACGAGGCCGGCCGACTCGATGGCCGCGGGTGCGGCGTCGACCGACACGCCGAGGCTGACCAGGCCGTCGCGCGGCGGCGTGACCTGGACGACCGCTGCATCGATCCGCACCCGCCCGTTCCGCAGGCTGGCCGGGAGGTCGGTGAGGCTCATCGGCACGTAGTCGACCGACACCCCGTGCGGCTGCACCCTGCTCACGAGGTCGGCGAGCTCGGCGCCGACGAAGAGGGTGCGGTGCTCGAAGTTGGTCCCCGTGGAGAGCGCGTTGCGGACACCGTCGGTGAGGTGGTGGACCAGACGCATGCCGAGGTGCTCGAAAGGATGGTCCTCGAGCGCACGCACCACGGTGCGCGGTGTCGCGCACGCACTGCCGACGTAGACCGTCGAGCCCGCGGGAATCGCTGCTGCGGCATCCTCGGCGCTCACCACCCTCGCGCGCCACCCTGAGGCTCCAGCCGTCACATCGGTTCCCTCGAAGGGCGTCGCGTTCACCGGGCACCTCCCTGGCCTCGGGCGGCGACGAGTCGGCGTCGCTCAAGTGCACAGCCTCCGGCGAGCCACCGCGAGTGATCCCTTGCCCGAGAATGGCACGGTCGGACTGTCCACCGCGGCGGAACCGGAGAACACGCGGAGGGACCCGGGCCTGTCGGTCCGGGTCCCTCCTCCAACCCGGCGCTCAGCGAGTGGCGCTCACGGTCGCCGTCAGGCTGCCGGCCGGGCAGTAGTACCGCATGTTGCCGACGGTGCCGGCGGACGTGTAGGGCGCCTTCATCGCGAGAGTGCCCTTCCACGCGGTCGCCACCCAGACGTCGTCCACGAGGCCGGCCTTGGTCACCGTTCCCGTGAAGGTCAGGGTGTCGGTCACCTCGATCTTGCCGTTGGGTCCGGTGCAGTACGAGATCTGCGCCGTGGTCGAGCCGGTGTACTCGGCGCCGTCACGGTCGAGGTTGATCGTGAACGCGTGGCCGCCCAGGCTGCCCTTGAGGACCGCGTCGCAGGCACCGGTGTCGCACTTCGGGGTGATCCGCCACCATCCCGCGATCGTCTGGCCGAGGGCCGGGTCGCCGCCGAGGGTGAGCGTGCTCGAGCTCTTCGTGATCTTGCCGTCCACGTCGTAGGTGCCGGTGAGCCTGGCGTCGGACACCGGAGGTGTGGCGGTCGTGGCCTTGAGGGCCCCGCTCTCCTCCGAGGACGTGCCCGCGAGCAGGGCAACGAGCTGGTACGAGTACGAGCGCCCGGGCGAGAGGCCCTTGTCCGCGAAGGTCCGAGCCGTTCCTGGCACGGTGGCGACCTCGGCGTCGTCACGGAGGACCCGGAACTGGTCGACGGCGGCGCCGTCGGGGTAGGCCCACTGCAGCGTGATGGTGGATGTGGTCCGGGCCGTCACCTTGAGGCCCGTCGGCGCGCTCGGCAGAGTCTGCACGCCGAGCGGGTCGGAGGGCTCGGAGCGGGCGGTCCCGGACGACGCGACGACGACATAGGTGTAGCGCGTTCCGGGCTGCAGCGAGTCGTCGTCGAACGACGTCTGCTCGCCGACGACCGTCCCCACCTCGGCCCCGTCACGCGCGACCACCCACGCGTCGGGAAGCGGGCCCTCGGAGGGCTCGGCCCAGCGCAGCGTCACCGAGGTGTCGGTGACCGCGGTCCCGCGCAGGTCGGTGGGCGCGGCCGGCATGGTGTGGACGGTGATCTCGGCGGAGGGATCCGACCGCTTCGATCCGGACGCCGCCACGATCGTGTAGTGGTACGTCGAGTCGGGCAGGAGACCGTCATCCGCGTAGCTGGTGACCTCGCTGGGCACGGTCGCGACCTCGCTGCCTCCTCGCAGGACGAGGTACTGGTCCACGTCGGGACCCTCGGTCGGCGCGGTCCACGTCAGCTCCACGGACGTCGCCGTGGGGGTGCCGGCGCTGGCACCACCGGGAGCCGAGGGCACCCAGTTGTTCCACACGAGGAGGCCGACCACGCCGAGGACAGCGAGGATGGCCACCGCGACCACCGGGAGGACCCATCGGGGTCGGTGTCCGTGAGCGCCGGACTCCGCGGAGGAGGGCTGGGGTGGTTGGGGAGGCACCGGCCGGGGCGCCGGAGCCGTTGGCGATGTTGTCGTCGGGGTCGACATGGTGGCCTCCTCTCGGCCCGGACCACGTCATGGCAACCGAACTGGAAACCACACCGTGGTGCCACTGTCAGGCCATCATCGGGGCGGAACGGCCGCCAGAGGCTTTGGTCCCGCGTCTATCGACGCAGCCGCAGTCCCCGCGGTGTCATGTGGAACCCCGCCTCCGACAGCGCGTGGACGAGCGGGTGGTCGGAGCCGAGCACCGACGCACCGTCGGCCTTCTCGACGGTGATCCGCCCGAGCGCTCCTTCACGGACGGCGAGTGCGAGCGCATCGGCGGCGGCCTGCACCTCGTCCGGATCATCGGACCAGCAGAGCATCGTCTTGCCGCCGCGCTCGACATAGAGCACGAGCGCCCCGTCCACGAGCACGACGAGCGCACCGGCCTTCCGGCCGGGCTGGTGACCCTTGCGCGCGCCGGCTCCGTCCGTGGGCCGGTCGGGCCAGGAGAGGGCCGCGCCGTAGGGATTCGCGGGGTCGCTCGCGGCGAGCACGAGCGCGTCGGCCCGGGGATCCTGCCGTATGCCGCTGGGCCGGGGCCCCGGGGACCGGTTCCCGGGGGGGTGCGTCCCCCGTTGGTCGCTCCGGTCGGTCGAGGGAAGCCGCGCGAACGAGCGCAGCCGGTCGACCGCGCCCGTCGAGGCGAACTGCGAGGCCCCGAGGGACTCGACGAAGTAGCCGCGCCGGACCTTGCCGGCCTCCTCGGCCGCGGCGAGGACCCGGTAGACCGCGGCGAAGCCCCCGGGCACGTCCTCGGCGACGACCGCGCCGCGGGTGAGCACGCCGTAGCGGTCGAGGAGCAGCTCGGCACTCGTCACGGCCCGCATCGTGGGATCGGTCTCGACGACGGGCAGCAGGGACCAGCGGCCGACCCCGGTCGGCGGCGCCGAGCCGAGAGCGCGCCCGGCCCGCAGCGCGCTCGCCGCAGCCGACGCCTCGGCCGCCGCAGCCGCCTCGGCCAAGGATTCACGCGACACCCCTCCGAGGGACCCGAGACGGCCGAGCGAGGTGCGCCGGCCGCCGTAGCGGGCCGAGCGTGGCGCGGTGGTCGGCCTCCTGTGCGCGGTGCGCCCTCCGGCGAGCAGGGCCCGGAGGGGCGCGATGGTGTCGCCGGTGACCCGACCCGCCCACACGAGGGACCAGAGCGCCTCGAGCAGTTCTGCGTCGCCCAGCTCCCTGCCGCCGGACGTCGACGCCCGGAGGCGGTCGGCGAGCGCGTGGAGGAACCAGGCACCCCCGCCCTCGAGGGCCTCGAGCACGGTGTCCTCGGCATCGGTGAGGTCGGCCTGCTCGGGCGGCGCCAGCGTCAGGTGCGCGGTCTCGGCGAGGTGGAGGCTGACCCACCCGTCATCGCCGGGGAGCGACCCGTGGCCCCGCCAGATGACCTCCCCCGAGCTCATCACCTCATCGAGCAGGGCCGGTCGGTAGTCGGCGACCCGGGCGGGCAGCACGAGGGTCTCGAGCGCGCTGGCCGGGACGACGGCGCCGGTCAGCTGCTCCACGGCGCGGAGCAGGCCCTCTCGGCCGCGCTGGCCGCCACCGACGCCCTGCCAGTGCGGCAGGAACCGGGCCAGCTCGACCTGTGCCACCGGCTCGACCTCGTGGCGGAGGGCGGCGAGCGACCGTCGCCGCAGGAGCCTGAGGACCTCGGCGTCGCAGAACTCGGCTCCGTGACCACCGCCGCTCTCGGTCGGCAGCAGCTCACCCTCGACGATGCGACCGGCCGAGACGAGTCGCCTCAGGGCGTCGTGGACCACGGCCGGGCCGAGCCCCCACCACTCGGCGACGGTCTGCACGGTGAAGGGCCCGTGGGTGCGGGCGAAGCGCCCCACGAGGTCGCCCAGCGGGTCGGGCACGGACTCGAGGAAGGCGGTCGGCACCCCGACGGGCAGGGCCGTGCCGAGGGCGTCGCGAAGGCGCCCGGCGTCCTCGACCGCCGCCCAGCGATCCTCGCTCGCCACGCGGACGGCGATGAGCCTGCGCGCCTGCTCGAGGGACCGGAGCGCAGACTCGACGTCGGGCGGCTCGAAGCCGTCCGCGCAGCGGGCCAGGATGTCGCGCGTCGAGAGCGGCCCCAGGACGCGGACGAGGTCGGCGAGGTCCTCGGCGTCCCGGGCCGCGCGCTCCGGTGCGAGCCGCTGGAGCTCGGCCTCGGTCCGGGCGATGGCCTCCGGATCGAGCAGGTCACGCAGGGCGAGCGCGTCACCATGGCCGAGCAGCTCGGACAGGAGGCTCGGGTCGAGCGCGAGCGCGGCGGCGCGACGCTCCGCCAGGGGCGAGTCGCCCTCGTAGAGGTACTGGGCGACGTAGCCGAAGACGAGCGACTTGGCGAAGGGGCTCGGTTGGGCCGACTCGACCTCGACGACGGTCACCGCCCGCGACCGGATGTCGGTCATGAGCTCGACGAGCCCGGGCACGTCGAAGACGTCCTGGACGACCTCGCGCACCGCCTCGAGGACGATGGGGAAGGAGGGGAACTGGCTGGCGACCTGGAGCAGCTGCGCCGCCCGCTGCCGCTGCTGCCACAACGGCTGGCGGCGGTCCGGACGACGGCGGGGCAGCAGGAGGGCCCGCGCAGCACACTCCCGGAAGCGCGCGGCGAAGAGGGCCGAGCCGCCGATCTCCGCCGTGACGAGCTGCTGGACCTCCTCGGGCTCGAGCGTGACGAGCTCGACGAGCTGGCGCCCGATCTCACTGCTCGAACCCACGGGACCGGAGACCCCGCCCGGCGCGTCGAACTCGAGGTCGGGCAGGCGGAAGACGATCCCGTCGTCGCCGTGCATGGCCTGCACGTCGATCCCGAAGCGCTCCCGCATCCGCGCCGCAACGCACAGTGCCCAGGGCGCGTGGACCTGTCCCCCGAAGGGCGAGAGCACCGCGACGCGCCAGTCGCCGATCTCGTCCCGGAACCGCTCGACGACGATGGTCCGGTCGTCGGGCACGTGACGAGTCGCCTCGCGCTGCTCCTCGAGGTAGGCGAGCAGGTTGTCCGCCGCCCACTCGTCGAGCCCGGCCTGCCGGACCCGGGCGCGCGCTTGCTCCGGGCCGAGTCCGACGACCTCGCGGACGAAGGCGCCGACCGCACGGCCGAGCTCGGCAGGACGGCCCTGCTGGTCGCCCTTCCAGAACGGCAGGCGCCCAGCCAGTCCCGGCGCGGGGGTGACCAGGACGCGGTCATGGGTGATGTCCTCGATCCGCCAGGAGGACGTGCCGAGCGTGAAGACGTCCCCCACCCGGGACTCGTAGACCATCTCCTCGTCGAGCTCGCCCACGCGCCGTCCCGGCCCGTCCCCCGACGCGAGGAACACGGCGTACAGGCCCCGGTCCGGGATCGTCCCACCGCTCGTCACGGCGAGCCGCTGGGCCCCCCGGCGGCCGGAGAGGGTGTCGGTGACGCGGTCCCAGACGATGCGCGGGCGCAGCTCGGCGAACTCGTCGCTGGGGTACTTCCCCGCGAGCATGTCCAGGGTCGCCTCGAGGACCGACCTCGGCAGGGCGGCGAAGCTCGCGGTGCGACGGGCCAGCGCCTCGACCTGCTCGACCGTCCAGTCGTCCATGGCGCACATCGCGACGATGTGCTGGGCAAGCACGTCGACGGGGTTGGCGGGCACGCGCAGGCTCTCGATGGCCCCGGACCGCATCCGCTCGACGACGACCGCGGTCTGGACGAGGTCGCCCCGGAACTTGGGGAAGAGGACCCCGCGACTCACGGCACCGACCTGGTGCCCGGCACGACCGACCCGTTGCAGGCCACTGGCGACACTGGGCGGGCTCTCCACCTGCACGACGAGGTCGACCGCGCCCATGTCGATGCCGAGCTCGAGGCTGCTCGTCGCGACGACCGCGGGCAGCCGCCCGGCCTTGAGGTCCTCCTCGATGGCGGCACGGTGCTCCTTGCTCACGGAGCCGTGGTGGGCGCGGGCGAGGACGGCAGGGGCGCCGTGGCTGGCCCCCGACTGGGCCATGACCTGCGCAGGCGGCCGGGCCGGCGAGGGCCCGCCCTGCGCGCTGTGCGGGGGGCGCTCGGGGGGCGCAGCCCCCCGAGGGTCGGCATACGACCGCTCCTCCCAGATCTCGTTGAGGCGTGCGGTCAGCCGCTCGGCGAGCCGGCGGGAGTTGGCGAAGACGAGGGTCGAGCGGTGGTCCGCGATGAGGTCGGCGATCCGCTCCTCGACATGGGGCCAGATGGAGGCGCGCGGCGCATTGCCGGCGGCCGGACCGGACAGGTCGGGCACGCCCGGCGCGACCTCCGCCGGGGCGCCGGACAGCTCCGCGAGGTCGGGGACGGGGACGACGACGTCGAGGTCCCACTCCTTCGTCGACGGGGGCTGGACGACCTCGACGGGACGACCCCCCGCGAGGAAGCGGGCCACCTCCTCGACCGGGCGCACCGTCGCCGACAGCCCGACCCTCTGGGCGGGCCGCTCGAGCAGGGCGTCCAGGCGCTCGAGGGACAGGGCGAGGTGGGCGCCACGCTTCGTGCCGGCGACGGCGTGGACCTCGTCGACGATGACCGTCTCGACGCCCCGGAGAGCCTCCCGCACCGACGACGTGAGCATGAGGAAGAGCGACTCGGGGGTCGTGATGAGGATGTCCGTCGGCGTCCGGGCGAAGGCGCGGCGCTCAGCGGCCGGGGTGTCGCCGGAGCGGACCGAGACCCCGATGTCGGGAACCGGCAGGCCCAGCCGCGTGGCCGCGTGACCGATCCCCACGAGCGGACCCCGAAGGTTGCGCTCGACGTCGACGGCGAGCGCCTTCATCGGCGAGACATAGAGGACGCGGCACCGGGCCAGTCGGTCCTCCGGCACCGGCTCGCTCGCCATCCGGTCGACGGCCCAGAGGAAGGCGGACAGCGTCTTGCCCGAGCCGGTCGGGGCGACGACGACGCAGTGGTGGCCCGACGAGATCGCCGCCCAGGCGCCGACCTGAGCGGCTGTGGGTGCGCTGAAGCTGCTCCGGAACCACGCAGCGGTCGCCGGAGAGAAGCGGTCGAGCACCTCGCCGCTGGCCTCGTCTGCCGTCGCCATCGGGCCCAGCCTGCCACCTGGCGGTGACACACCGCCCCGGCACCCGTGGCCGGACCGTCGCGACGCGCTGACCGCAGGACCGCCATCACGGGTAAGGACTGGGCATGAGCACGCCTGATGACCTCACCAGCCAGGCCGAGCGGGCCTCGGCGGCGATCGCCCGCGCCGCGATGCGCGACGCCCGCACCATCGCAGTCGCCGAGTCCCTCACCGGGGGGAAGGTCTCGTGCCACCTCGGAGCGGCGCCCCACTCCAGCGAGTGGTTCCAGGGGTGTCTCGTGGCGTATGCGAGCGACGTCAAGCACCGCGTGCTCGGGGTGCCGGACGGACCTGTGGTCAGCGAGGTGGCCGCCGCGGCGATGGCCGTCGGGGTTGCCGGCCTCCTCGACGCCGACCTCGCCGTCGCCGTCACCGGGGTCGGCGGGCCCGACCCGCAGGACGGCGAGCCGCCGGGCACGGTGTGGTTCGGGTTGAGCAGCCACGGCGAGGTCACCACGGACCTGCAGCGCTGGGACGGAGAGCCCGAGGACATCCTCGACCGGACCACTGTGCACGCCTTGACCCTCCTCGAGCGCGCCCTCGAGCGACGCGCCGCCCGCGACTGAGCGGCATACGGTCCGCTCCGCCCCATCCCCTGCCCCGCACCACGGCCCGCGTTGGGCGCACGAGCCTACCCGGCGGCATACTCACGGGGTGAAGAACCTCAGTGAGCGGATCCCCGCCAACCCGGATCCCGACAGCCTCTACGAGGTCTTCACCGAGTGGTCGAGCGAGCAGGGGCTCACGCTCTACCCCCACCAGGACGAGGCGTTCCTCGAGATCCTGAGCGGCAGCAACGTCATCCTCGCGACCCCCACCGGGTCGGGGAAGTCGCTCGTCGCGAGCGCCGCGCACCTGACCGCCCTCGCCGAGGACCGCGTCTCCTTCTACACCGCGCCGATCAAGGCGCTCGTGTCCGAGAAGTTCTTCGCGCTCTGCGCCCAGTTCGGCGCCGACAACGTCGGGATGATCACCGGCGACGCGTCCGTCAACGCGGACGCCCCGATCATCTGCTGCACCGCCGAGATCCTCGCCAACATCGCGCTCCGCGAGGGATCCGCGGCCGACGTCGGCCTCGTCATCATGGACGAGTTCCACTTCTACTCCGAGCCCGACCGCGGCTGGGCCTGGCAGGTGCCGATCCTCGAGCTCCCGCAGGCCCAGTTCGTCCTCATGTCCGCGACGCTCGGCGACGTGACGATGTTCCGGGACGACCTCACGCGACGCACCGGACGGGCCACCGCCGTCATCGCGGGCACGGAGCGGCCGGTCCCGCTCGAGTTCTCCTACGCCGAGACCCCGTTGCACGAGACGATCGAGGAGCTCCTCGAGGCAGGACGCGCCCCGGTCTACGTCGTCCACTTCACGCAGGCGGCCGCCCTCGAGCGGGCCCAGGGCCTGATGGGAGTCCGGATCACCTCGCGTGAGGAGCGCGACGCCATCGCGGAGCGGATCGGCGGCTTCCGGTTCGGCGCAGGCTTCGGCCGGACGCTGTCGCGCCTCGTGCGCCACGGGATCGGCGTGCACCACGCCGGCATGCTGCCGAAGTACCGCAGGCTCGTCGAGCAGCTCGCCCAGGACGGCCTGCTCAAGGTCATCTGCGGCACGGACACGCTCGGCGTCGGGATCAACGTGCCGATCCGGACCGTGCTGCTCACCGGGCTGACCAAGTTCGACGGCACGAAGCAGCGGATGCTCAAGGCGCGCGAGTTCCACCAGATCGTCGGGAGGGCCGGCCGGGCGGGTTTCGACGCCCGCGGCTGGGTCGTCGCGCAGGCGCCGGAGCACGTCATCGAGAACCTCCGCGCCGTCGAGAAGGCCGGCGACGACCCGAAGAAGCAGCGCAAGGTCCAGCGGAAGAAGGCCCCCGACGGCTTCATCACCTGGTCCCGCGAGACCTTCGAGCGGCTCATCGCGGCCGAGCCGGAGCCGCTCCAGCCCCGGCTGCGCATGTCCCACGCCGTGCTCATCAACCTCCTTGCCCGCCAAGGGAACCCGGTGGCCCACGCGGTCCGGCTCATCCGCGAGAGCCACCACGACGACAAGGACCAGCGCCGGCTCGGCCGCCACGCGCTCGTCCTGGCTCGCGAGCTGATCACCTCGGGGGTCGTCGAGCGGTTGGCGGCTCCCGACGCGTCCGGGCGGCGCCATGCCCTCACCATCGACCTGCAACGGGACTTCGCACTCAACCAGCCCCTCGCCCCGTTCGCCCTCGCCGTGATGGACACCCTCGACCCGGAGTCCGAGACGCATGCCCGCGACATCGTCTCGGTCATCGAGGCGATCCTCGAGGACCCGCGACAGGTCCTCTGGGCCCAGGAGCACCGGGCCCGGGGAGAGGCGGTCGCCGCGATGAAGCTCGACGGCGTCGAGTACGAGGAGCGCATGGAGCGGCTCGAGGAGGTCACCTGGCCCAAGCCGCTGGCCGACCTCCTGGAGGTCACCCTCGCGGCCTACCGGCAGACCCATCCCTGGGTCTCGGCCGACGCCCTGTCACCGAAGTCCGTGGTCCGCGAGATGTACGAGCGCGGCATGACGTTCAACGAGTTCGTCTCCGCCTACGGCCTCTCCCGCTCCGAGGGCCTGCTGCTGCGCTACCTCACGGACGCCTACCGGACGCTGAAGCACACCGTCCCGGAGTCGCATCGGAGCGAGGAGCTCGAGGACATCATCGAGTGGCTCGGCGAGCTCGTCCGTCAGACCGACTCCAGCCTGCTCGACGAGTGGGAGGACCTCGTCAACCCCGCCCAGGTCCTCACCCGGGAGGACGACGTCACGCCACCCACCCGTCCGATCACCGCCAACGAACGCGCCTTCATGGTGCTCGTCCGCAACGCGATGTTCCACCGGGTGGAGCTGGCGGCGCGCGACCAGTGGGAGGCGCTCGGCGAGCTCGAGGCACGGGTCGCCGAGCTGACCGATCCCCCACAGCAGGTCGCCATGGATGCCAGCGCCTGGAACGACGCCCTCGGCGCCTACTACGACGAGCACGACTCGATCGGGACCGACCAGCAGGCCCGCTCGCCTGCCCTGCTCCAGGTCGAGAAGCTCCCCGGCACCTGGCGACTGCGCCAGGTCGTGCTCGACCCCGAGGGCCACCGGGACTGGGGCATCACCGCCGAGGTCGACCTGAGCGCGAGCGACGAGGTCGGGGCGGCGGTCCTCACGGTCACGGGCTTCGAGCGCCTCGGAGGCTGATGCCCTGTGTCCGTGGCTCAGGGGACGAGCACGACCTTGCCCATCGCGCGGCGCTCCTCGAGGTCGGCGTGGGCTCGTGCCGCCTCGTCGAGCGGATAGGTCGTCGTCAGGGGTGACCACTGTCCCGCAGCAACCCGCTCGAGGGCCCGGCCCGCGAGGCCCGGGATCCCGCCGGGCAGGGCCAGCATGCGCGCTCCGAGCGACCACGAGACGGTGAGTCCGCCAGCGATGACATCGGCGGTCGTGAACTGGGTCGGCTCTCCCGAGGAGTAGCCGAACATGACGAGGCGACCGCCGGCGCCGAGCAGCTCGAGTGAGCGCCTGCCCACCTCGCCCCCCACCCCGTCGTAGACGACCGTGGCCTCACCGACCGCGTCACGCACGACGTCGGCCCACCCGTCCACCGTGTAGTCGACCGTGTGGTCGACGCCGAGCTCGCGGAGTCTCTCGACCTTGCCGGCGCCGCCCGCCAGGGCCACGACGGTCGCACCGGCATCCCGCGCGGACTGCGCGAGGAGCCAGCCGAGCCCACCGGCGGCTGAGGGGATGAGCACGGTGTCGGCGGCACGGACGGGCTCGGTCTCGAGGATGCCCAGCGCGGTGCGGCCCGTGCCGACAGCGGCGATGGCGGCGGCGAACGCGACGCCGTCCGGCAGGGCGAAGAGCTTCGCGGGGTCAGTGACCGCCTGCGACGCGTAGCCGCCCGGCACGAGACCGAGATGGGCGACGACCCGCTGGCCGAGCCAGTCGCCGGGCACATCGGCGCCGACGGCATCGACGACCCCGGCGACCTCGCGTCCGGGGATCGTCGGCAGCTCCGGCGCCGGCATCGGGCCCGGTTCCCCCCGTCGCAAGGCCGTGTCGATGAGGTGGACGCCACTCGCCTGCACGGCGACCCGCACCTGGCCCGGGCCAGGTGTGAGGTCCGGGAGCTCCTCGGGCGCGAGGTTGTCCGCCGGCCCGAACTCGTGAAGTCTGATTGCTCGCATGGCCACACTCCACACTCTCAAGCGCACGTGAAGTCCAGCGGATTTTCGCCTCGGCCGACCCGGCGCCCGCCGGGGCAGTTCCTGCGATTCGACTCCGGCGCCCTCGCGCCCGGGCATACAGTCGAGCGACCGCCACGGCCCGCAAGGGGTGCCAGATGAGGACCGACAAACCGGACGGCTTGCTGAGAGTCCTGCGCCACAGGGATTTTCGCCTGCTCATGATCGCGTTCACCACGTCCTTCGCGGGGTCGTGGGCGTACAACGTCGCGTTGATGGGCTATGTCTGGGAGGCCACGAGGTCGCCCGTCTGGCTCGGCGCCGTCACGATCGGCCGGTTCGTCCCGTCGCTCCTCCTCGGGGCCTACGGCGGCGTCCTCGCCGACCGCTTCGAGCGGGTCCGGCTCATGATCTCGATCGATGTCGCGTCGGCAGCGCTGATGATCGGTCTGGCCGTGCTCGCGGCGGTGGGTGGCCACCCCGCACTCGCCATCGTTCTCGCGGCGGTCTGCTCGGTCCTCGGCATGACCTACGAACCGGCGACCGCCGCCCTGACGCCACAGACCGTCCCGGAGCGGGAGCTCGCCGCGGCGAACACCATCCGCAACACCGTCGACAACATCGCGATCATCGCGGGCCCGGCCATCGGTGGTCTGCTGCTGCTCCTCGGCTCGCCCGCCCTCGTCTTCGCCATCAATGCGGGCACGTTCCTCGTCTCTGCGCTCATCACCGGGCGGATGACGGTCCGGTCGCAGCCGGTGGACGTCACCGAGGGCGGCGCGAGCAACCCGCTCCGGCAGATGCTCGTCGGCGTCCAGGCCATCGCGTCGTCCCAGACCGCCACCGTGCTGTGTGCCTTCAGTGTCATCGCCAGCTTCGTCTACGGCGTCGACACCGTGCAGCTCATCGTCCTGTCCGACGAGCGGCTGGGCACCGGCGCGGACGGCTACGGCTACCTGCTCGCCGGGCTCGGCGTCGGCGGTCTGGCGGCGGCGGGACTCGTCAACCGGATCTCCGCACTCCCCCGGCTCGGGACCGCCATCCTCGCCGGCATGGCGGTCTACTGCCTGCCGACACTCTTCTTCCTCGTCGTCGAGAGTCCCGTCGCCGCCTTCGCCATCGAGGTGGTCCGGGGCGGGGGGACGATCATCGTCGACGTCCTCGCCGTCACTGCCCTCCAGCGCTCCTTGCCCGCGGACAAGCTCGGGCGGGTGTTCGGCGCCTTCTTCACCTTCGTCCTCGCCGCGATCTCGCTCGGCGCCTTCGTCACCCCATTGGCGCTGGCGGCCACGTCCCTGGATGCCACGCTCTGGATGGCAGGCCTCGGGATCCCGGTGCTCTGCCTCCTCGGCCTGCCCGTGCTGCGTCGCATGGACAACGCGAACGTCGCCACCGTCGCTGCCCTCGAGCCGCGCATCGCCGTCCTGCAGCGGGCCGCCATCCTCGCCGAGGCCTCACGGCCCGTCCTCGAGCGCCTCGCCTCCAACGCCGAGGAGATCACCGTCGACGCCGGCACCGACGTCGTCCGGGAGGGCCAGGACGCCGACGCCTTCTACGTCATCGAGTCGGGTTCGATGGCGGTCCGGTCCCGCGGCGGCGAGGCCATGGAGCGGGAGCTCCCGTCGATGGCGGAGGGCCAGTACTTCGGCGAGATCGGCCTCCTGCGCCGGATCCCGAGGACGGCGACCGTCACCGCGCGCGAGCCGAGCACCCTGCTCAAGATCACGGCCGAGGACTTCCTCGAGGCCCTCACGACCGGCAGCGCGTCGGTGTCCATGCTCGAGGGCGCCCGCACCCGGCTCGCGCGCACCCCCACGTATGCCGTCGACGCCGAACCGCGAGACCTCCTGCCGGACTGACGGACTGCCGGACTGACCAGTCGCCCGACCCCAGCAACACGCCCGGAACGTCGCAACGCACGGGTGAAATATCCGGGAGCAGTTGCTGAGTGCCGGGCGTGTTGCCGGGGCTTGGGTACATGGTGGGTCAGACGCCGCACCGGCGGCACCGGGAGACGAGGGAGACATGGAAGAACACAGCGTCAAGCAGGCGGCGCGCGAGGCAGGCAACCAGGACGCGCTGCAGATGGCGGCTCGGGCCGGCTACGCGGTCAACGGGGTCCTCCACCTCCTGATCGGCTGGATCGCGCTCCAGGTCGCGTGGGGCCTCGGCGGCTCGGGGAGCGCAGACCAGTCCGGTGCGCTGAGCGCCCTCGCCTCCAACACCGTCGGCATGGTCATCCTCTGGGTCGGCGTCATCGGCTGGCTGGGCCTCGGGCTGTGGCAGCTCATCCAGGCGATCGTCAGCAGGGACGAGGCGAAGGAGCGGCTCAAGTACGTCGCGAAGGGCATCACCTACCTCGTCCTGTCCTGGACGGCGTTCGGGTTCGCCCGGGGTGGCAGCTCCTCGAGCTCGGAGCAGTCCTCTGACTTCACGACCACCCTGATGAGCCAGCCCCTCGGCACCGCGCTGGTCGTCATCGTCGGCCTCGTCGTCATCGGCGTCGGCGCCTACCACGTCCACAAGGGGTGGAAGCGCAAGTTCCTGTCCGACCTCGTCGAGCACCCCGGACCTGCCGTCGAGAAGCTCGCCCGCTTCGGCTACATCGCCAAGGGGGTCGCCCTCGTCGTCGTCGGCGGCCTCTTCGTCCTCGCCGCCGTCCAGAACGACCCCGAGGAGGCCACCGGTCTCGACGGCGCCCTCAAGACGATGCTCGAGGCGCCCGCCGGCCAGTGGCTCCTCACGCTCGTCGCGCTGGGATTCGTCGCCTTCGGCATCTACTCGCTGGTGCGGGCGAAGAAGGCGCGAGTCTGACCGCCACGCAGCAGCGGCTCAGCTGCGCCTCCGACGCAGCCAGTGCCAGGCAAGGAGCGCGCAGACGACGCCGTTGACGACGCCGAGCAGCACGTCAGTGAGATGGTGCATCCCCCGGTAGAGCCGTGCGTAGGACACGAGGACGGGGACGAGGATGCACACTGCGGTGACGAGCCGACGCAGCCAGCGCCGCTCGATGCGCTGCGCCATCAAGGCGAAGGTGAGGTAGAGGGCCGTCGACGCGCCGACGTGCCCGCTGGGATAGCTCGACGTCGGCGGCGCAGGGTCGAGCTTCTCGACGTCCGGCCGCTCGCGTCCCACGATCCACGCGGCGATGACGAAGACGGTCGCCTGGATCGAGATCGCGATCGCCGGGATGACGGCGTACCACCACTGCCTCGTCCGCCACAGGATGATCAGGCTGATGACGGCACACGTGCCGATGATGATCTCGGTGTTGCCGAGGCGTGACCAGATGTCGGTCGTGACGTTCCAGAAGGGCGTGAACGACCTCCCCTCCTGGAGCTCCTCGTTGACGGCGATCTCGTCCTGGAGGCCGCCGAACGGTCCCATGATGAGCCAGCCCACGCCGACGATGACGGCGAAGAGCGCCACGCTCGGTCCGAGCACTCGGGCCGCGGCGTCGCGCCACGCCTCCCCCGCGCTGGGTCTGGACTCGTCCCGCCGCCAGCGGTGGAGGTCAACGCTCATCGTCGTCGCTTTCTTCAGGGGGAAGGGGATTGAGCTCGTGCGGCTCGGGACCGGCCGTGCCCTCGGGCGGCGGCGGGGCGTGACGGTGGCTGGGGTTCCAGCCGAGGTAGCCCACGTAGGACGCGATGCCGAGGCCCGCGCCGAAGAGCAGGCCCGCGGTGACGTCCGACGGGAAGTGCACCCCGAGGAACACGCGGTCGGCGGCCGTGATCACCGCATAGGCGACGGCACTGACCAGCATGATCCGACGACCGCGCCGGCTGAGGACCGGCCAGACCAGGAGGGTCACGATGGTGGCGACCGCCGCGGCGTTGGCGGCGTGGCCGGAGGGGAAGCTGTAGCCCGGGGCGTGGGACACCGGGTCGCTGACCACGGGGCGGGCGCGCTGGACGATCTCCTTGAGGAGCAGCTGGAGGTTCCAGGCCACCATCATCGTGACGAAGGCCCACAGGGCTCGGGTCTTGAGGTGATGGCGCTTCCAGACGACGATGCACAGGATCGTCGCGGCGATGTAGGGCCACTTCGGCTGCGTCAGCTCCTGCCAGACGACGAGGACCTGGCGCAGCCCAGGGTTCTCGCGGGTCACGTCGGTCGCAGCGGCGATGACGGCTTCGTCGAACTCGATGACGGGCAGGAACTTCTGCCGCACGACGAAAGCGAGGAGCGTCACCGGGACGGCGAAGACGAGGCCGTAGCCGACGGCCTTGAGCATCCGTCGACCCCGACCGTATGCCGCTGAGCGCGCTGCCAGCGCGGGTGCGGGTCGGTGGGCGGCCGAGTCCCGGGACGGGTCGACTGACCGGCCCGCCGGGTCGGTCGACGGGTTCACGGATGGGTTCGCGGCACGGTCGGCCGCCCGGTCAGGCATGGCGCACCAGGAGGGACTGGGGCTCGATGCGGATCTGCAGCCGGCGCCGTTCGCCGATGGGGTCGCCGTCGATCTCCGCCTCCGTGGGTCGCGCCGACTCGATGCTGAACTCGCTGCCCCGCATCCGGTCAAGGCGCTGGTGCCCGACGCGATGCCTCGTGCTGATGTCGGCGAGCACGGAGGCCCACCCGAACAGTCCGCGGGGGGCGATGACGACGGCGTCGAGGATCCCGTCGTCGACGACGGCCTCCGGCATGAGCTCGATCCCGCCCTGGAGCGTGCCGCAGTTGCCGACGATGACGGTGCGGGCGTGGCGCCGAAGCCGGTCGCCGGGGGCGCCGACGACGCCACTCGCGCCCGACGCGGCCACGGTCACCGGGAAGCCCCGGTTGAACAGGTTCGCGACGCCGGACATCACGTAGGCGGGCCAGCCGAGCACGCCCTTCACCCGCTCGCTCGTCCCCGCCATGACCTCGCCGTCGAAGCCGAGCCCGGTCATGATGAGGAAGACCTCCTCCGGGTCCTCGTCAGCGGTCACGAACCCGACGTCGATGCGCAGGTCCGACCCGGTGAGGAGGGGCTCCATCGCGTGCTCCGTCGAGTCGACCGGCAGGTCGAGGTTGCGGGCGAGGAGGTTGCCCGTTCCGCCCGGCAGCAGGCCGAGCGCGACGTCGGTCCCGACGAGCGCAGTCGCGACTGCGCGCACGGTGCCGTCACCGCCGAGCGTCGCGACGACGTCCGCTCCCGCCTCGACCGCCTCACGGCCCTGCTTCTCGCCGGTCTCCTCCGCCGTCGTCTCGATCCACGACGGTTCGTCCCAACCGTGTCGGCGGCAGGCCTCGGCGACGACTGCCTGGTCGGCGTCGAGGTCCTCGACCTTGATCGGGTTGTAGACGACGGTGAGTCGTCTGCGTCGTCGTGGAGAATCCGGCATGCTGCATCTTCCTCGCTCGGGGCCCCCGCCACCAGTGACGTACCCAAGCGAGTCGCCGGACTACCTCCCTCAGGAGGCGGAGCCGGCCGCGGCGGTCGGAGCGGAGGCTGCGCCGTGCTGGAGCGACTCGAGCAGCGCCGAGCAGAACTGCGGCAGGTCGTCAGGCTTGCGGCTCGTCGTGATGTTGCCGTCCTGGACCACCGGCTCGTCGACCCACTCGCCACCGGCGTTGCGGATGTCCGTCTTGATGCTCGGCCACGACGTGAGCCGCCGCCCCGACACGACGTCTGCCTCGACGAGCATCCACGGGGCGTGGCAGATGACGGCCACGGGCTTGCCCGCGGCGACGAACTCCCTGACGAAGGCCACGGCCTGCTGGTCCTGGCGCAGGGCATCGGGGTTCGCGACACCGCCGGGGAGGACCAGCGCGTCGAACCCGTCCACCCGGGCGTCGGCGACGGTGACATCGACCTGCTTCGTGTCGGCCTTGTCGAGGTGGTGGAACATCTGGACCGTGCCCGGCTCGGGGCTGACGAGGACGGCCTCGTGACCGGCGTCGGTCACGGCCTTCCACGGCTCGGTCAGCTCGACCTGCTCGATCCCTTCGGCGGCGACGAGGAACGCGACCTTCTTGGACATCGGCTCATCCCTTTCGGCTCGGACGCCGTGCTCGACGTCGATGGGTGCTGGACGGGTGGGACAGCCCGCCCTTACCCGACTGACGCGGAAGGACACGCGAGCTGGACGCCGGGCCCAGCGGCATACGGCCTAGTGGGCGACGTCGAGCCGGGCCCCCTCGTCCTGCGTCCACAGGCCGACGAGGCCGTGGAAGTGCGCGAGGAACCGCTCCCGCTCGTGCTCGGGATAGGTCGCGTCGACGGTGTGCCGCAGCATCCGGGTGAAGGCGTCGCTCCGGAACCACTCGAGGGCGGCCGCGTCGAAGTGGGCCAGGTGCCGGGCGCACCACTCCTGGTAGGCAGCGGTCTCGAAGTACTCGTCCGCGATCGCGAGGTAGGCGTCGAGCTTCTCGTCGTCGTCGAGGTCGTCGCGGTCGGCCACGTCGAAGTAGCGGCGCGTCTCGAGGTCGACCGTCCTGGAGCGCCGGCCCGTGACGAGGCAGTAGGCCGTCCACCGCACGAGAGCCTTGATGGCCCATGGGAAGTAGTAGTGCAGCGAGGTGACGGCGACGTCCGGGCAGGCGTTGGCGTAGTCGATGGGGTAGACGTCGTCGCCCGTGACGAGCATCTCGCACGAGTTGAACTCCCAGCCGAAGAAGGCGTTGACGATCCGGCTGATCGCCGCCGTCTCCCGTCCGGCGCTCGGGCTGAGGAAACCGTGGCTGACGGCGTAGCGGTTGTGCATCGGCTCCTCGGGCCGGAAGTTCATCACCATCGTCTCGGGGCCGATCGACAGGGCCCGGGCGAAGACGTCGTAGTCGATCGTGGCCTGCAGGTGCATGAGCATCTCGCCGGACTCGTCGTAGGCGCGCACCAGGTCGCCCTCGTCGTCGATCCGTGAGACCCCACGCCAGCCCCCGCCGTCGAACGGCTTCATGTAGAGCGGGTAGCCGAGGTCGTTCGCGATCTGCTTGAGGTCGAAGGGACGGTTGTACTTCGCGCTGGTGTAGGCCCAGCGGACGTTGTCCACGGGGTGCTTGTAGGGCACGAGGATCGTCTGGGGCACCTTGAGCCCGAGGCGCATGAGCGCGCAGTAGGCGCTGTGCTTCTCCATCGACTGGAAGGTGAACGGGCTGTTGAGCAGGTAGGTGTCGTCGACGAGCGCCGCCTTCTTGAGCCATTCGCGCGGGTGGTAGTACCAGTGGGCGAGCCGGTCGATGACGAGCTCGGTCCGCACCGGCTGGCGCAGGTCGAACGGCTCGATGGTCAGGCGCTCGGCCCTCAGCTCGTGGGTGACTCCGTCGTCGGTGGTGATGGGGCCGACCAGCCCGAGCAGTTCCTCGAACGCCGTGGGCCAGTCCTCCTCGGCTCCGAGGAGCAGGCCGATGAGGTGGGTGCGCGACTCAGCCATGTGCCGATCCTTGCAGGACTGTCAACACAAGGGGCCGTATGCCGCTGGGCCCGCGTCCGCGTGGCCGGCACCTGACGCTCAGCCGAGTTCGGCGAGCACCTCACCGAGCTGGCCAACGGCATGGTCGAGCTCGTCCTCCTCGATGACCAGTGGTGGCGAGAACCTGATCGTCGACCCGTGCGTGTCCTTGGCGAGGATGCCGCGCTCCGCCAGCCGCTCGCACACGTCCCGGCCGGAGGCGAGGTCCTCGTCGATGTCGATGCCCGCCCACAGTCCGATGACCCGGACTGCGGCGACGCCGTGACCGACGAGGACGTCGAGACGTGCACGCAGGTGGTCGCCCAAACGGGCGGCGCGCTCCTGGAAGGTCCCCTCACGGAGGATCTCGACGACCTCGAGGCCGACGGCGCAGGCCAGCGCGTTGCCACCGAAGGTCGACCCGTGCTGCCCGGGTCGGAAGAGCCCGAGCACGTCCGCGTCACCGAGCACCGCCGAGACCGGAACCACCCCGCCCCCGAGGGCCTTCCCGAGGATGATCAGGTCTGGCTCGACTCCGACGTGCTCACAGGCGAGGGTGCGACCGGTGCGGGCGAGCCCGGACTGCACCTCGTCGGCGACGAGCAGGACGTCGCGTTCGGTGCACAGGGCGCGCACCCGTGGCAGGTAGTCGGCCGGGGGGATGATCACCCCCGCCTCACCCTGGACCGGCTCGAGCAGCACCGCCGCCGTGCGGTCCGTGACGGCCGCGTTCAGCGCCTCGACATCGCCGTAGGGGACGGTCACGAAGCCCGGGGTGAACGGTCCGTAGCCGCGGCGGGCGACGGGGTCGTCGGAGAAGCTGATGATCGTGGTCGTTCGGCCGTGGAAGTTCCCGGAGGCGACGACGATCTCGGCCTCGCCCTCGGGGACGCCCTTGACCTCGTGGGCCCACTTCCGCGCCGCCTTGATGGCGGTCTCGACCGCCTCCGCGCCGGTGTTCATCGGGACCATGAGGTCCTTGCCGACCAGGCCGGTCAGGGCGTCGGCGAACTCCCCGAGCCGCGTGTGGTGGAACGCGCGGCTGACCAGGGTCAGCTCGTGGAGCTGGGCGGAGGCGGCGGCGAGGATGCGGGGGTTGCCGTGACCGAAGTTCATCGCCGAGTACGCCGAGAGCAGGTCGAGGTGACGGCGCCCGTCGACGTCGGTGACCCAGGCCCCCGACGCGGACGCAGCGACGACGGGCAGCGGCGCGTAGGTGCGCGCGACGCGTTTCTCGTCGAGGCACAGGACGTCCGCGGCCGCGAAGGAGGATGGACGGGTGGCGCTGGGCGGCAATGCAGTTGGCACGTCGAAGGTCATGGCAGAACTATCGGGGCCGCACCATCTCTCAGTCAATCGATCGACTGAAAATTGTTCGGTCGATTGATTGACATACGTGCTTCCGTGGGCCTACCGTCACCCACCATGAGCATTCGACGTGGGCTGACTGCAGGGCTTGCTGCAGTGCTGGTGACGTCGTCCCTGTTCCTCGCCTCGTGCGGGACCGGGGACGACGAGGCATCGGCTTCCCCGAGCTCGGAGAAGCCGACACGCAAGGAGCTGACGATCTTGCGGACCAACGACATCGACGGCTGGGACCCTGACGGGGCGCGAGTCGTCGCCTCCTGGGTGACCCTTCCCAACGTGCTCGAGGGCCTGGTCCGCGTGGCCAAGGACGGCGTCACCATCGAGCCGGCTCTGGCCGAGTCCTGGGTGTTCGACGCGGCCGAGCCCTCCTACACGTTCACGCTCCGCAAGGACGTGACCTTCAGCGACGGCACCCCCCTGACGGCAGAGGACGTCGCCTTCTCCGCAACGCAGTGGGTCAAGGGCGAGCGCCTCGGCTCGATGTTCGCCGACATCGCGAGCGCCACGGCGGTCGATCCGACGACCGTCAAGCTCACGCTGACCCGGCCGAGCACCTTCCTGCTGGACTTCCTCGCCAGCGGCATCGCCCCGGTCGTGCCGAAGGACTACGCGGGGAAGTCTCGAGAGGCCTTCTACCAGGACCCGGTCGGCGCCGGCCCCTACGTCGTGGACACGTACTCCGCAGGCGTCGAGACGGTTCTGGCGCGCAACGACCGCTACCACGGCGAGCCTGCACCGCTGGACAAGGTGACCTACCGGATCGTGTCCGCGCCGAGCCAACAGCTCGCACAGTTCGAGAGCGGTGAGGCCGACATCATCGAGTCACTGGACCCCACTCTGGCAGGGCAGGTGCCGGAGTCCCGGCGGCAGACGGTGAACCCTGCGTCGAAGAACCTCGACGTCATCTTCAACTACGCCTCGGAGCTCGGCCGGGATGCGGCCTTCCGTGAGGCGGTGAGCTATGCCATCAACCGCGATCAGCTCGTGGAGATCGCTTACGACGGGCTGGCGACCCCGGTCAAGGGCATCATGCCCCCCGGGACCATCGGTTCGGTGGGCTGCGACTGCGATGCGTGGAGACACGACCCGGAGGCCGCGAAAGCCGCTCTCACGAAGTCCGGCTACGACGGCGAGAAGCTGCACCTCGTCACCGAAGTGACGAGTGGTGACTCTCCGCAGATCGAGCTGATCCGAGCCGACCTGGAGGCGGTCGGCATCGACGTCGAGGTCGAGGAGCTCGACCTCCAGGTCCTGCTCGAACGTGTCGCCGGCGGCGACTACGACATCGGGGTCGGCACCTACAGCAACGTCTCCCCGACGGCCGGTGACGTGTTCTTCTACATGTACGTCTCGAAGTTCTTCGGCTCCGGCGCTCCGGTGGAGCCCTTGCTCGAGCACTTCAACACGTTCGCCGTGGCGGCTGACGCGGACGCAAAGGCCGCCGCGGTGCGCGGCCTGGAGTCGTGGGCAGCCGAGGCACGGCCCATCGTGCCTCTCGTGTCGACGTCCCTCGTGGTGCCGGTGAGCGAGTCGGTCCACGGCCTCAAGGTGCGGCCGTACAGCCGGTACTACCTGGACGAGCTGTCGGTCGGCTGAGCCGTGCGCGTCACACGGATCCTGGTGCGCCGAGCCGTCAGCGCGGCGCCGCTCCTCCTGGTGCTGCTGTTCCTCACCGTGGCGTTGCAGGCGATCACGCCGGGCGACCCCGCCCGGGCGATCGCCGGGCCGCGAGCGAGCGAGGCGGTGCTCGCCGCGACTCGCGCGGCCTACCACCTCGACGACGGGATCGTCCAGCAGTTCACCTCGGCGGTCGCGCGCGCCCTCCAGGGCGACCTCGGCACCTCGAACCGTTCTGGGGTACCGGTGACGACGCTGATCTCCGAGCGCGCGCCGCGCACCGCCTGGCTGGCGGCCCTCGGCCTGCTGGTGTCCGCCCTCATCTCCCTCCCCTTCGGTATCTGGGCGGGCACCAGCAGCCGGTTCGAGCGGACCGTCGTGGACCAGGCCAGCCTCGTGTCGATGAACCTGCCGACGTACTGGCTGGCGCTGGTGCTCGTCCTCGTCTTCTCCCTCGGCCTCGCCTGGTTCCCCGTCGGCGGGTTCGGGGAGGGTCTGGGCGACCGGCTCCAGCACCTGGTCCTGCCCACCGTGGCGATCAGCGCCGCGATCGCACCGGTGCTGGTGAGGAGCCTGTCGGAGTCCATGGCCCGGGTGATGGCGGCGGACCACGTGACGACCGCCAGGGCAGCCGGGCTGGGCGCGGGCACGGTGGTACGCAGGCACGCCATCCGCAATGCGCTGCCGCCGATGGTCACTCTGCTCGGCCTGCAAGCCGGCTACATCGTCTTCGGCCTTGTGCTCGTCGAGTCGAGCTTCGACATCAACGGGCTCGGGACCCTGCTGTTCGAGTCCGTCCGCGAGCGGGACTTCCCTGTCGTGCAGGGGTTGACCCTCGTGCTGGGCATCTGCGTCGTGCTGGCGAACCTGCTCGCCGATGTCGCTGTCGCCCTCCTCGACCCGAGGTGGTCCCTGTGAGGGGCGCCGCCGGCGCGGTCGGTCACGGCCTTCGCTCACCCGCAGGGCTGGCCATGGTGCTGCTCGTCCTCCTCGCGGCCCTGGCACCGGTGCTCTGGCCGGACCCGAGGGCGGTGGGCGGCGACCGCCTTGCCGCTCCGGGCTGGCAGCACCCCTTCGGCACCACCCTGCTCGGCCAGGACGTCCTGGCCCAGACCGCGCACGCCCTTCGCGTCGACATCCTCCTGGGCGTGCTCGCCGTGCTCGTCTCCCTCGCCGTCGGCGCGCTCCTCGGAGGGGTGGCCGGCTACCTCGGTGGTCGGTTCGACCGCCTCTTCGTCGCGGTCGCCGACCTCACGCAGGCCCTGCCGGTGGCCCTCATCCTCATCGCGCTTGCCTTCTCCCTCGGACCGAGTCCGTCGACCATCCTCATCGGCTTCGCGTTGTTCGGCTGGTTGCCCTACGCGCGCCTCACGCGCACGGAAGTCGCCCGCGTGCGCAACCTCGAGTACATCAAGGCCGCCGAGCTCATCGGCCTGCCCCGAACCGTCGTCGTGGCTCGACACGTCGGCCCGAACAGCTACGACCAGGTGCTCGTCTACGCAGCAGCGCACGTGGGTGTGGCGGTGCAGACCATCGCGGCGTTGGCCTTCATCGGCGTCGCCCTCCCCGACGGGACCCTCGAGATCGGCCGGATGATCGCCACCGGGGCCCCACGCCTGAGGGACGCCTGGTGGCTCACGGTCTTTCCCGGGCTCGCCCTCGTCGCTCTGGGCGTGGCCAGCGGTCGGCTCGCCCGCCGCGTCGGCGACCCCGGAAAGGAGTACTGATGACCACCGACGTCCTCACCGCCACCGACGTCCTCCGTGCCGGGGCCCTGACCATCGAGTCCGCGGCAGGCCCCATCGTCCACGGGGCCGGGCTCCGGCTCGGCCAGGGGCGATCCCTCGGCATCATCGGTGAGTCCGGCAGCGGCAAGACGATGACGCTGCGGTCACTCATGGGGCTGCTGCCGGACGGCGTGCGCCTCGCCGGCGGACGGATCGAGATCGCCCTCGGCGCCGGGCCCTCCCGGGTCGTCCAGGACCCCGCAGAACTTCGTGGCCGCGGTGTCTCCATGGTGTTCCAGGACCCGCTGTCCGCCCTCGACCCCACGATGCGGGTCGGCGCCTTCGTAGCCGGGGTGGTCGCGCACCACGACCACGTGTCACGACGGCGCGCGCGAGCGACAGTGCACGGCCTCCTCGCCGAGGTCGGATTCGCCGACCCGGCCCGGATCGCCGCCTCGTTCCCGCACCAGCTGTCCAACGGGCAGCGGCAACGGATCGTCCTGGCCATCGCCTTGGCCACTCACCCGGAGGTGCTGCTCTGCGACGAGGCGACATCGGCGCTGGACGTCACGACGCAGGCCCAGATCGTCGACCTCCTCAATGAGCTGCGTGTCCGCCGGGGGCTCTCGGTGGTGTTCGTCACCCATGACCTCGCTGTCGCCAGGTCGGCCGTCGACGACGTCGTCGTGATGTTCGCCGGCCGGGTCGTCGAGGTCGGCGACATCGACACCGTGTTGGAGCGGCCGCGACACCCCTACACGCGCGCGCTCATCGACGCCTACTCGACCGGAGCCCAGGATGCCGGCTCGGGGAACCTGGCCCGCGCGCTTCCCGTCACCGACCCGGGCTGCCCCTACCGCCGGCGGTGCGCCGCCGCCACAGCGGACTGCGTCGCTCCCATCGAGCGGCTGGACCCGCTGGCCATTCGCGTCGGCAGCAGCTGCGTGCGGGACCGGGACGAGCCACAGGTCTGGGGTGCAGCGTGAACGCGGTGGTGAAGCCGGCTCCCGGCACGGCGAGCACCGTGAACCTCGTGGTGCGGGACCTGTCGGTGCACTACCGCGTGCCGGCATGGTTCGGGTCGAGGACGGTGAGCGCGGTGGATGGCGTGTCCCTGACGATCGAGCCGGGCAGGGTCGTCGGGCTCGTGGGCGAGTCCGGGTGTGGCAAGTCGTCCATCGCCCGCGCCATCGTCGGGCTCACCGAGCCGTCGGCCGGTCAGGTGCTGCTCGGCGACACCCCTCTCGGCCGCCGTCGCAGCCGGGAGCAGCGGCACGCCGTGCAGATGATCTTCCAGAACCCCCGGGCCTCGCTCAATCCGCGGCGAAGCGTCCGCGAGGCGTTGGCCGAAGCCCTCGCCGTGGTCGGCGTGGAAGGTCCCCGTCGAGGCCAGAAGCTGCATGACCTGCTCGACTCCGTGTCCCTCTCCGACGAGCTCCTGGACCGCCTCCCTGCCCAGCTCTCCGGCGGCCAGTGCCAGCGCGTGGCCATCGCTCGAGCGCTCGCGTTGAAGCCGCGGTTCCTGCTCGCCGACGAGGCTACCGCCGCACTCGACGCCACCGTTGCGGCGGGGACCGTGGCCCTCTTCCGCACGTTGGCCGACGAGTACGATCTCGGCGTCCTGCTCATCACCCACGACCTGCACACCGTCGAGTGGATCGCCGACGAGGTGGCGGTGATGTATCTGGGCCGCCTGGTCGAGCAGGGCACCGTCGACACCGTGCTCGAGCGCCCTCTCCATCCCTACACGGCCTGCCTGCTGGACGCCCGGCCCTCCCTCCGGCCTCGCGGTCCACGGCGGTTCGAGCTGCGGGGCGAGGTGATCGACAGCGCACCTGGCGGCTGCCAGTTCGCACCACGCTGTCCGGTGGCCACCGAGATCTGTCACCTCGACCGTCCCGTGCTGACCCAGGGCGGCCACCGCCTGGCCTGTCACCACCCCCTCGATCCGGTCCGTCCTGTCGATCCCGAACCCAAGGAGAACGATGCACATCGTGTTCCTCGTCCCGCATGAGCTGCCGACCGCCCAGGACTTCGTCGGTCCGTGGGAAGTGCTCGCCCGGTGGCCTGACCGGACCATCCAGCTCGCGACGAGCAGGCCGGGGACACTGGTCTGCGACACGGGCATCGAGGTGCACGTCCCCCTCGGCCTCGAGGACGTGCCGCAACCCGACATCGTCGTCGTGCCGGGTGGCTCCAACCCCTACTCCGCCATGGCTGACAAGGCCGCGATCGGCTGGCTCCGCGAGGTCCAGCAGGGCGTCACGTGGTTCGGCACCGTGTGCACCGGATCGGCCGTCCTGGCCCGCGCGGGGATCCTCGACGGACGCTCGGCGGCCACGCACTGGGCCTTCCGGGACGAGCTCGCGTCGCTGGGTGTGGACGTCAGCGAGGAGCGCGTGGTGGTCGCCGGCAACGTGATCACGTCCGCGGGGATCACCGCCGGGATCGACATGGCCCTGACGATGACCGAGCTCGTCCACGGTCGCAGCTACGCCGAGGCCGTGCAGCTGGGACTGGAGTACGACCCAGCGCCACCCACCGACTCGGGGACTCCGGCAAAGGCGACCGCCGAGGTCCTCGCCTTCGTCCGTGATGCGCTCACGGCGAGCGTCCTCGCCCGCAACCCCGCACGACGAGAGGATTCCTGATGCTCGGCCCGTTCAGCAGTGCGCTCGACTGGAGTGCCGCCATCCGCAACGGAGAGGTCAGTCCGCTGGAGGTTCTCGACCTCTATCTCGAGCGCATCGACCGGCTCGACCCGTCCCTGAACTCCTTCCTCTTCCGCGCCGACGACGAAGCCCGCGCGGCGGCTCGCGCGATGGGCGACCGGCTCGCCCGCGGAGAAGAGGACCTGCCCCCCTTCTTCGGCGTTCCGCTGTCGGTCAAGGGTCTCAACGACGTGCGGGGCTGGGTCAACCGATACTGCTCGTTCGGCACCCCCGACGTCCCGGCCGAAGCCGATGACCCGTACGTGGCTCGGTTGCGTGCGGCCGGCTTCGTCTTCGTCGGTTTGACGACGTCCCCCGAGTTCGGTTCGATCTCGGTGACCGAGTCCGCCATGCATGGAGCCACCCGCAACCCCTGGGATCTCACGCGCAGCCCGGGAGGATCCAGCGGCGGTGCCGCGGCAGGCCTCGCGGCCGGGCTCGTGCCGATCGCACACGGCAGTGACGGGGGTGGCTCGATCCGTGAGCCGGCGTCGTTCACCGGCCTGGTCGGCCTCAAGCCCAGCCGTGGACGGGTCGCGGACTTCTACACCCCTTCGCCGGGTTTCGCGACGGAGGGGGTGCTCAGCCGCACCGTCGCCGATACCGCAGCGGCCCTCGACATCCTGTCCGTCCAGGACCCCCGCCGGTGGTACGTGCTCCCCGCGCCCGGCCGGCCCTTCGCAGACGCCGTCACCGAGGACCCGGCTCCGCAACGCATCGGTGTGCTGCGCCGACCGGGCCTGCCGGTTCCCGTCGAGGACGAGGCCATGCGCGCGGTGGACGCAGCGGCAGCGCTGCTCAGCGACCTCGGGCACAAGGTCTTCGAGGTCGACCTGCCCGGCTTCGACCCCGAGCTGATCGAGCGGCTGTTCACCACGATCTGGATCGCCTCTCATGGCGCCTTCCCCGGGGTCGACTTCGAGCGCACCGAGCCGCTGACGAGGGAGCTGCACCGCCGGGCCGCGCAGCTCAGCGTGCCGGCGGTGGTCGAGGCGGTCGCCGCGATGCAGCGCGTCACGGCGCAGTGCCTCACGCCGTGGAGTGAGGGGCGACTCGACGCGCTGATCACGCCGACGACCCCCTCGGGCCCGCCGCCCATCGGCTGGCTCTTCGAGGAGGTCGAGGTCGACCCGATGTCGGTCCTCTTCCGGGCGTACCACCACGCCGGCTTCACCTCCACCTTCAACATGTTCGGTCTGCCCGCGATCTCGCTTCCGCTGCACGTCCGCGCCGACGGCCTCCCCGGCGGTGTGCAGTTCGTCGGCGCTCCTCGGGCAGACTGGGAGCTGCTCCAGCTGGCAGGGCAGGTGGAGCGGGCCGCGCCCTGGCACCAGCGAGTGCCGGTGCTCGCCCTCGCGGACGGAGGGGTGCACGTCGCATGACCGTCGTACAGACCGTGACCGGGCCGCTCCGGGCGGAGGATCTGGGCGTCACCCAGATGCACGAGCACCTGGTGTCCGACTTCCGGCTGTACCTCCCGGAGGACCGCGACCCCGACCCCGCACGCGACGAGCCCCTCGAGCTCGGCAATCGCTACGAGCTCGCCGCCCACCTGCTCAACGAGGACGTGCTTCGGGTCGACGACGTCGAGGTCGCCGCCGACGAGCTCGGCTGGTTCGCCCGCGCCGGCGGACGCACCGTGGTGGATGCCACGAGCATCGGCATCGGTCGAGACCCGCACGCGCTCGCCGAGCTCTCGACCCGGACCGGCGTCAACGTCGTCATGGGTTCCGGATGGTACGTCGCTGCGTCGATGAGCGAGGACACCCACGAACGGTCCGAGGAGTCGCTTGCCGAGGAGATCGAGTCCGACCTGACCCTCGGTGTCGGTGACACCGGCATCCGGGCGGGCCTCATCGGCGAGGTCGGCCTGTCCTGGCCACACCACCCGGTCGAGCTGCGGTCCCTGCGCGCGGCCTGTCGGGCGCAGAGTCGCACCGGCGTGGCGCTGCAGATCCACCCCGGACGGCACCCGGACTCCCCCCGTGCGGCCATGGAGGTGGTCGAGGATGCGGGAGGTGACCCGACCCGCACCATCATCTGCCACGTGGAGCGCACGCTCACCTCGGTCGCGGCCATGATCGAGCTCGCCCGCACCGGCTGCATGCTCGAGTTCGACCTCTTCGGCCAGGAGTCGAGCTACTACTTCGTCCCCGGCTTCACCGGCATGCCGAACGACGCCGGCAGGGTGCGCCTCATCCGTGCCCTGCTCGACGCAGGACTCGGTGACCGCGTCCTGGTCAGCCAGGACATCTGCACGAAGGTGCACCTGCGTCGCTACGGCGGGGAGGGCCTGCACCACGTGCTCCATCGCGTGGTCCCGCTGATGCACCGCATGGGGATGACCTCCTCGGAGGTGCACCAGCTCCTCATCGCCAACCCGGCGCGGGCCCTGACGGGCTCGATATCGTCGGCACCGCGGCGCGACCCGTCCGAACCGATCTCCGGGAGACCAGCATGAACACACGAGCATCAACCGGCGAGCGCATCTGGCAGGCGGCACTCACCCTCTTCGCCCGCCAGGGCTTCGCCGGGACCAGCACCCGCGACATCGCCGTGGCGTCGGGCCTGACCCAGGGATCGCTCTACCACTACATGGGCTCCAAGGACGACCTCCTCGAGCAGGTGATGTTCGGCGCAATGACGGGTCTGGTCAACGCAGCCCGCGAGCTCTCCCGCGCGACGGGCGGCGACCCGGTGCCGACCCTGGCCGGACTCGTTCAGCTCCATGTGGCCGTGCACGCACGGCACCGGATGGAGGCGATGGTCGTCGACCGGGAGGTCGCCCAGCTGGGCCCCGCAAACCAGCGGCGGATCACGGCGATGCGCGACGAGTACGAGGACCTGTGGCGCGAGACGATCGTCAGGGGTATCGAGGCCGGTCGGTTCGCCGTCGCCGACCCGCGCCTCGCCACCCTCGCGCTGCTCGGCATGTGCACCGAGGTGGCGACGTGGTACCGGCCCCGGGGGCGGATGTCGGAGGACGTCATCGGCCTGCGGTTCGTCCAGATGAGCCTGGGCCTGCTGCGCGCCACCGATGCCGGGGGCGGCGAGGTGGACGCCGAGCAGGTGAGCGTGGGCGACATCGCGCCGTACCTCGCGATCTACGAGGAGCGCGGGGGCCACGGCATGGTCGGGGCGAAGGCGACAGCGAGGGCGGGGTCATGATCGTCGACTTCCGGGTCCGGCTCCCGCTCGAGCTCTGGCCGGCGCACGTCCGCGACGGTTTCACCGACCACTACCCGCAGTACGACTCGGTCCTGGGGGTCTCCGCGTCCCTGCAACGCACGGAGGCCGATCTCGTCGCCGAGCTCGACGATGCCGGTGTCGACCACGCGGTGGTCCACGCCGAGCATGAGTTCGGCGACATCGCCGATGCGCTGAACGAGTCGGTGGCGGGCTTCGTCGCGACCGCACCGGCGCAGCGGACCGGCTTCGGGACCGTGTCGCTGGGGCAGGGGGACGTCACGAGGATGGTTCGTCAGGTGCGGCGTTGCCATGCGCTCGGCCTCAAGGGCATCAACGTCCAGCCGGCCTTCTTCGGTCGCAGCATCGATGACCGCGAGCTCTTCGCGGTGTATGCGGCGGCCGACGAGCTCGGTCTCGTCGTGGCCATCCACACCGGCGTGAACTACGACCGGAAGAGCCCGATGATGGCGGAGCACCCGATGCTGCTCGACCGGGTCGCCTGTGCCTTCCCCGGACTGCGGTTGGTGGCCTGCCACGCAGCCTGGCCCTGGGCCGCCGAGCTCGCCGCCGTGGTCCGCCGGCATCCGACGGTGTCCTTCGACTTCGGTGGGATGTCACCGCGCTACCTCCGCAGGCCCGACAGCGGGTGGGCGACGCTGATGTCGCTCATCGACAACATGCTCAGCGAGAACTGCCTCTTCGCCACGGACTGGCCGGTGTTCAGCCACGGCCGGGCGCTCGCCGAGTGGGAGGCCATCGAGCTCAAGGACAGCACGCGGCGGCGACTCCTGGGCGAGAACACGATGCGGCTGCTCGAGCTCGAGGCCCTGGTGCCGTGAAGGGGGCGATCCACGCGTCGGCGACCGGCCTCGACAGGACACCGGCGCTCGACCGGATCGGCGACTACCCGGCGTACTTCGCCCGGCACACGCCGCACGCGGACGCAGTCGTCACCCCTTCCGACGTCCTCAGCTATGAGGCGTTCGACGGCGAGATCAACGAGCTGGCCCGCGCCATGCTCGCGCAGGGGGTGCGGCGAGGCGACCGGGTGGCCATCCTCGCGCCGCCGAGCCCGGTGCACCTGGCACACTTCATGGCCGCTGCCCGCATCGGCGCGGCTTGGGTGGGCCTCAACCCACGGCACACCTCCGATGAGCTCGAGGTGGTGCTCCGCGACGCCGCGCCGCGGCTCGTCGTCGTGACGCCCGAGTACGACGGGAGGGACTACCGGGAGACCTTCGGCGCGTTCGCCGAGGGCTGCCTCGCCGATGCCGTGGTGGTGTCCCTGGGCGGGGCCGCCCGGGGGCTGACTGGCTGGCGCGACGTCCTCGCCACCGGGCAGTCGGTCACCGACGACGCTCTCGCGGCCGCCGTCGCCGAGGTGACGGCCGACGACACCGTCGCGATCGTCTACACCTCGGGCACGACCGGGACGCCGAAGGGCGCGATGCTGAGCCACCGGTCCGTGGTGACGACGGCCCGGATCCAGTGTGCCCACTGGTGGGCGCAGCCCCTCCGGATCCTCAACAACCTCCCGATCAACCACATCGGCGGGGCAGTTCAGATCGCCTGTCACGCCCTGGTGGCCGGAGGGGCCAATGTCCTGATGGAGCGGTTCGACCCTGTCGCCCTGCCCACCGTCGTCCGGGATCGCGGTGTCACGGTCATCCACCAGGTGCCGACGATGTACCAGCTGCTCCTCGACCGCGGAGCCCCCACGGACGAGGACTTCGCCTCCGTCCAGGTCCTCATCTGGAGTGGCGCCGCCGCGTCGCGGCCCTTGGTGGAGCGGCTCCGCCGGTTCTGCGATCGGCTGTACACGAGCTACGGGCAGACCGAGACGGGCGGCGAGGTCCTCTACTCCCCGGAGGGCGCGGGCGACGAGGAGCTCGTCGACTGGGTCGGACTGCCGGACCCGCGGATCGAGGTGCGGGTGGCGCCGCAGGCCGAGGACGATCCCCCGTCCGCCGGGGAGCTGCAGGTCCGTGGTCCGACCGTGATGACCGGGTACTGGGGGCGGCCCGAGGACACCGCCGCCACGGTCACCGACGACGGCTGGTTGCGCACCGGCGACCTGGCCGAGGTTGGGCCCGACGGCCGGCTCCGGATCGTGGGCCGGCTCCGGGACATGTTCAAGTCCGGCGGCTACAACGTCTACCCCCGAGAGGTCGAGCAGGTCCTGGAGCTGCACCCGGGGGTGAGCACGGCCGCCGTGCTGGGAGTGCCTGACCCGATGTTCGGCGAGGTCGGCGAGGCCTGGGTGCTGACCATCTCCGATGCGATCTCCCCGAGAGACCTCGACGCGCACTGTCGAGCGCACCTTGCGAACTACAAGGTGCCCAAGACGTTCCACCTGCGCAGGGACCTGCCGCTGCTTCCGGTCGGCAAGATCGACAAGGTCGCCCTGCGGGCCTTGAGCCGTCCTGAGGGTCGCGTCGGGCAGGACGCCTGAGGGTCCACACCGCCCATCAGTGGCCCGCCGGGGTGGGCGCTCGTCAGGACGATGCGGTGCGCAGCGCGGCTCGGCGCGTGATGTCGGCGCAGTCGAGGCAGATCTCCTCGGGCACCACACCGATTCTCATGAGCTGGCCGAAGAGGACGCACCCGACGCAGATCCCGAGGAGGGACTCGAGCGCGGGGAAGACGACCATGACGACCGTGCTGCCGACGAGCACTGCGAAGGCTGCGCCGGATCCCGAGGCGAGCTGCACGAGCCACGCAGCGGTTGCGGTGACGGTCAGCACCGCACCGATCGCCGCGGCGAACCGTTTGGGGGTGCCGGCCGTGGGTCGCGGTGTCGCCGTGACGTGGGGCCGGACCCAGTGCTGGACGAGCCGGGCGACCGGGCTCGCGTGCGGACCGAGGGCGGCACGCAGGCTGAAGTCGACCGCGAGGACGGCGAGCAACCACCACTGCTGGGTGCCCAGGGCTGTAGCGGAGAGGAGGAGGACCACGCCGGCGATGAGCCGGACGGTCACGTCGTCGACGATGCTGGGGAAGCGCGAGAGACTCATGGCACATTATGTGTTACATAAGGCACGATTATGCGAGTGCATTTCGGCAGGTGGACGCCGCCGTGCGCTCAGTGGGCCCCGCGAAGCACCCGGAGCGCCACCGCTGCGACGAGGAGGAAGAGCCCGGCGCCCACCCCCGCAACGACGTTGAGGCCCGTGGTGAAGGCGTCCTGTGCGGCAGAGAGCAGCTCCCGACCAGCGGTACCGGGGAGGGCCGCAGCGGCCTGGACCGCGCCTGCGAGGGAGTCGAGCGCGACGGTCGCGGCGCCGGGAGCGTGCTCAGCGGCATACGGGCTGAGCTCGTCCCGGTAGACGAAGGTGGCGAGCGAGCCGAGGCCCGCGATCCCCACCGCGATCCCGAACTCGCCTGAGGTCTCCGACATCGACGCGACCGAGCCGGCACGCTCCGGCGGTGCGGACTGCAGCATCACCGACATCGTGAGCGTCGAGGGGACCATGATGCCGAACGAGGTCAGGCACATGCCGAAGACGAGCAACCCGAGGCCGGCGGACGGTCCGACCTGGGTGTAGAGGGCCAGTCCCGCCGCGCACACGACGAGACCGCCGGCCATGGTGCGGCCCGTGCCGAGCCGGCGCGCGATCAACGCGGACGATGACGAACCAGCGAGCAGGGCCAGGTTGGCCGGGAGCATCCAGAGGCCCGCGCCCAGCGGGTCGAGCCCCGCGACGAGCTGGAGCCACTGCGTGCTGAGGAACGAGACCCCCGCCATGACGACGCCGCCGATGAGCATCACTGTCAGCGCTGTCGAGAAGGCCCTGCTCCGGAACAGCGCGAGGTCGACGAGAGGGTTGTCGATGCTCCTCTGACGGCGGACGAAGAAGACCGCCATTCCGAGCCCGATGGTGATCCACACGCTCGCGGCGGTCGTGCTTCCGCCCCGGGCGATCTCCTTGAAGCCGTTGATGACCGGAAGGGTCATCGCCAGCGACAGCACGGCGCTCACGAGGTCGATCCGCACACCGGTCTGGCGGTCGGACTCGGGCAGCACCCGGTGCCCGACGAGAACGAGCAGGACCATGAAGGGCACGCCGAGCAGGAAGGCCGAGCCCCACCAGAAGTGCTGGAGCAGAAGACCGCCCACGAGCGGGCCGACCGCCATGCCGCCCATGAAGCAGCTGAACCAGACGCCGATCGCGGTCGTCATCGACTTCTCGTCGGTGAAAATCGTGCGGATCAGGCCCATCGTCGACGGCATCAGGGTCGCGCCCGCGATCCCGAGCACCGCCCGCCACATGACGAGCTGACCCGGCGACGAGGCGTAGGCCGCACAGGCGCTCGCGACACCGAAGGCGACCGCTCCGATGAGCAGGAGACGCTTCCGTCCGACTCGGTCCCCGACGGCGCCCATCGTCACGAGGAAGCCCGCCAGAACGAAGGAGTAGATGTCGAGCATCCACAGCTGCTGAGTGGTGCTCGCACCAAGATCAGCCGACAGGGCGGGAAGGGCCAGATAGAGAACGCTGACGTCGAGGCTCAGCAGCAGCGCGGTCAGGGCCAGGACGCCCAGGGCGATCCATTGGCGAGCTGAAGGTCGCCGGGTGCCGTCGGGCTGGACGGACGCGGTCTCGGTGGTCGTGCTCATGGAACTTCCTCCGACTCAGGTGGGGCGTTTCACTGCCTTTCACCTCTGAGTCGACTGGGAAGCTCACATCTCGACACGACCACCGAGACGATTCCTGCGAATCTCCGGTCAGGGGTCAGAGCGTCGCGCCGACGACGTCCTTCGCCTCGGCGAAGTGGCACGCGCTCGGGTGGTCCGAGCCCGGCCGGGTGATGAGTGCCGGCTCCTCCTGGGCACAGATCTCCTGGGCCTTCCAGCAGCGGGTGCGGAACCGACAGCCGGAGGGCGGGTTGGCCGGGGAGGGCACGTCGCCCTCCAGGATGATGTGGGTCCGGCGATCGCGCAGGGTCGGGTCCGGCACCGGGACGGCCGAGAGCAGCGCCTGGCTGTAGGGGTGCGTCGTCTGCTCGTAGATCTCGTCCTCGTTGCCCGTCTCGACGATCTTGCCGAGATACATCACCGCCACTCGGTCCGCGATGTGACGCACGACCGACAGGTCGTGGGCGATGAAGACGTAGGCGAGGCCGAACTCGTCCTGGAGGCGCTCGAGGAGGTTGACGACCTGCGCCTGGATCGACACGTCGAGCGCACTGACCGGCTCGTCGCAGATGATGATCTCGGGGTTGAGCGCGAGCGCCCTGGCGATGCCGATGCGCTGGCGCTGTCCACCCGAGAACTGGTGCGGGTAGCGGTTGATGTGGTCGGCGTTGAGCCCCACGAGGTCGATCAGCTCGCGCACTCGGGCCGTGCGACCCTTCTTCGGCACGACATCGGGATGGATGTCGAAGGGTTCCCCGATGATGTCGCCGACCGTCATCCGGGGGTTGAGCGAGGTGTAGGGGTCCTGCATCACCATCTGGATGTTGCGGCGGACCTTGCGCATGTCGCGCGGCGACACCGTCGACAGGTCCCGTCCCTGGAGCAGGATCGTCCCCTCCGTCGGCTCCTCGAGGCCGACGAGCAGGCGGGCGAGCGTCGACTTGCCACAGCCGGACTCGCCGACGACGCCGAGCGTCTCGCCACGGCGCAGCTGCACGTCGACACCGTCGACCGCGCGGACCGCGCCCACCTGCTTCTTGAAGACGATGCCCTGGGTCAAGGGGTAGTGCTTGCGCAGGCCCTTGGTCTCGAGGACGACCTCGCCGATCCGGTTCACGCCGTCCCGCGTGCTGTCCGTGGTCCCCGGGGAACTCAGGGCGGTCGGGTCGTCTGGGTTGCTCGGGTTGCTGGGGTTGCTGGGGTTGCTGACGGTGTCGGTCATGAGTCGATGACCTCCCTCCAGTAGTGGCACGCGGCGACCCGGTCCACGTCGACGTCGTAGTGCGGTGGCTCCGGCGGGACCTTGCAGTTGTCCTGCGCGAACTTGCAGCGAGGATGGAAGGCGCAGCCGGGCGGGATGTTGGTGAGTACCGGCGGCAGGCCTTTGATGACGGCGAGCTGCTGCCCCTTCATGTCGACGCGCGGGATCGACTCCAGCAGCGCCTTCGTGTAGGGGTGGGCCGGCCGGGCGTAGATGTCGCGCACCGGAGCGTCCTCGACGACCCGTCCGGCATACATGACCGAGATCGAGTCGGCGACGTCAGCCACGACACCCATGTCGTGGGTGATGAGGATCAGGCTCATGTTGTGCTCGGCCTGGAGCTCGGACAACAGCCCCATCACCTGCGCCTGGACCGTCACGTCGAGGGCCGTGGTCGGCTCGTCCGCGATGAGGATCTCCGGCTCGAGGGCCAGGGCCATCGCGATCATGACGCGCTGCCTCATCCCGCCCGAGAACTGGTGCGGGAAGTCGTTGACCCGGTCCTTGGCCGCCGGGATCCGCACCATGTCGAGCAGCTCGACGGCCTTGGCCTTCGCGGCCTGACGGGACATCCCGCGGTGCTTCCGGTAGAGCTCCCCGAGCTGGAAGCCCACGGTGAAGACCGGGTTGAGGGCCGAGAGCGCGTCCTGGAAGATCATCGCGATGTGGTTGGCCCGCACCCGCCGACGGTCCTCGTCGGAGATCTTGAGCAGGTCGACGCCGCGATAGAGGATCTCGCCCTTGGTGATCTGCGCGGGGGGAGTGTCGAGGATGCCCATGATGGCCTGCGCCGTGACGCTCTTGCCAGATCCGGACTCGCCGAGGATCGCCCGCGTCTCACCTTGGTCGAGCACGAAGTTCATGCCGTTGACCGCGTGGGCCCGGCCGCTCGTGGTGGTGAACTCGACGTGGAGGTCCCGCACCTCGAGGGGCGGGGCGGTCAGGTCGAGCTGGCTGAGGAAGCGAGCCGACGAGTCCGGCTTGGCTGGGGCTTCGGTGGTCATCAGGTCACCGCATCTTCGGGTCGAGGGCATCGCGCAGCGCGTCACCCATGAGGATGAAGCTCAGCACGGTGCCGATGAGCAGAACCATCGGGAAGATCAACAGCCACGGTGACTCCAGGAAGTAGACCTGGTGGGCCGTGATCATGATCCCCCACGACTCCTCCGGCGGCTGCAGGCCGACGCCGAGGAAGGTCAACGTTGCCTCGGCCGCGACGAAGCTGCCGAGGGCGATCGTCGCGAGCACCGTCACGGGCGCGACGGCGTTCGGCAGGATGTGCCGCAGCATGATGCGCCCGTTCCCCGCCCCGAGCGACCTCGCCGCAAGGACGTAGTCGAGGTTCTTCGCCGACAGCACGGCACCTCGCATGACGCGGGCGATCGTCGTCCAGCCGAGGATGACCAGCACCATCGTGATCGTCAGGATGTTCTGCACCTTGACGACGGTGAGGAAGACGAGCGCACCGAGCAGGAACGGCAGCGACAGGAAGATGTCGATGATCCGGGAGATGATGCTGTCGACCCAGCCACCGTAGAACCCGGCGAGCAGTCCGAGCGTGCCGCCGATGATGACGATCCCCACGGTGGCTCCGATGGCGATCGACAGCGACGGCTGCGCTCCGTAGATGGCGTGGGAGTAGTAGTCACAGCCGAGGATGTTGAACCCGAACGGGTGGCCCTCCTGCGGAGGCTGCCGGCTGCGGGTGATGGGACAGTTGCGGGGGTCCTCGTCGGTCCACAGCTGCGGGAAGATCGCCATCGATCCGACCACGAGGATGTAGAGCGCCGAGATCAAGAAGATGGGGTTGCGGATCAGCTGCTTGCGGGCGTCGCTCCACAGGCTGGCCGCTTCCTCGGATGTGCCTGGCCCCTCCGAGGTCGGGGGATGGGCAGTCGCCGTGTCATCGGCGGAAGCGGTGGGTACGAGATCACTCATTTGTCTGCTCCCGCTCACTCGTATCGGATGCGTGGGTCGAGGACCGCGTAGAGGATGTCGACCAGAAGGTTGGCGACCAGGAAGATCAGGGCAGCGAGGGTCACGATGCCGATGACCACACTGGCGTCTCCCGTTCGGGCACTCTGCGCGGCGACGCGCCCGATGCCGGGCACGTTGAAGATGGTCTCGGTGACGACGGCGCCACCCATGAGGACGCCCAGGTCGACGCCGAGGGAGGTGACGACCGGGATGAGTGAGTTGCGCAGGGTGTGCACCCCCACGATGCGCCGTTGCATCAGGCCCTTGGCCCGTGCCGTGCGAACATAGTCCGCGCGCACGTTCTCCATCATGCTCGTCCTCGTCAGGCGGGCGGTGACCGCGAGGCTGGTCGCACCGAGCACGAGTCCCGGAATGACGAGGCTGGCCCACGGGTAGTCCGGCTTGTAGCCGGCCGAGAAGATGCCTCTCGAGATGATCTCGGGGAAGCTCGGATCGGAGCGCAGGGTGTTGCCGAACTTCACTCCGACGAACTCCCGGATGACGATGCCGAGCACGAAGATCGGCACCGCGATGATGAGCGTCGTCGAGATCTTGACGAAGTAGTCGACGAAACCGCCGCTGCGAAGGCCGGCGAGGACACCGGCGACGACCCCGACGATCGCCTCGAAGAGGAAGCCGATCACTGCGAGGCGGACGGTGTAGGGCAGGGCGTTGGCAATGATGTCGGTGACCTCACGCTGCCCCACGAGGCTGATGCCGAAGTCCCACTGGGCGATGTTGCCGATGCGCTCGGCGAAGAGGCCGAAGCAGGGGTTTCCGGTCTGCGTGAGGCAGGGGTCGTTCATGTTGAGGCGCTCCGAGAGCGCCGCGAGCATGGCGGGTGTCGGCGTGCGGTCGCCGAACAGCGCACGCACCGGGTTGCCGGTCAGCTGGATGCCGAGTGACGTGATGTAGTGCAGCAGAAACATCGTGCCGAGCACGGTCGGGATGAACTGAAGCACCCGCCGGATGACGTATCTCCCCACGGTCGGGGTCTCCTATCGACGTGCCGGTGGCGGCGACGACCCTGCTCCGGGTCGCCGCCGCCACCAAGCCTGGAACTGGTGTCAGCTGGGTCGGGCCGTCACTGCTGCTTGAGCGTGATCTTCCCGTACTCAGCGTCGGAGATCTTGTTCCAGACGAACTGGTCGACGTTCTCGCTGTAGAGAGCCGCAACCTTGCTGAACCACATCGGAATGACCGGCATGTCCTCGCCGAGGAGGTCCTCGGCAGCCTGGTACTTGGCGATGGCGCCGGCCGTGTCGGCCGCCGAGTCACCCTCACTGATCAGCTTGTCGAACTCCGGGTTGGCGTACCCGGAGTTGTTGCTCGAGCCACCCGTGCCGTAGAGCGGCTTGAGGTAGGTCTCGATGACGGGGTAGTCCGGGCCCCAGCCGAGGCGGAACGGACCGGTGAACTTGTTGGCGTCGGCCGTGGCGAGGTACTCCGGGAACTGGAGGTTCACGCGGATCTCGTAGTCGATGCCGAGCGCGGCCTTGATCTGGTCACCGACGGCCTGGAGCCACTGCTCGTGACCCGCACCGGCGTTGGCCCAGAGCGTCAGCTTGCCGTCGTAGCCACCGGCCTCGTCGAGCAGCTGCTTGGCCTTCTCGACGTCCTGCTTGCAGTACTTGCAGACGTCGGGACGGAAGCCCTCGAAGGTCGGGGCCACGAAACCCGTGGCGGCCGTGAAGCGGCCGTCGAAGACCGCGTCGATGATCGGCTGCCGGTCCAGCGCGAGCGACAGGGCCTGGCGGATGCGCTTGTCCTTGAACTCGTCGCGGTAGAGCGGCAGGCCGACGTAGGTGAACGAGTCACCCGGTGCCTCGTACAGCAGGTCGCCGTACTGGGCCTTGGCCTCCTTGTAGCGAGCCGGCGGGATGGTGTACATCACGTCGATCTCGCCCGCCTGGTAGGCGGCGTAGCCGGCGTCGACGTCGGCGTAGATCTTGTAGGACAGGCTGTCGGCCATCGCGTCGTTCTTGTCGCCGGCCCACGTGTCGCTACGGACCAGCTTGATGCCGACGTTGTGCTCCCACGTGCCCTCCATCTTGTAGGGCCCGTTGCCGATTGGCTTCTCGTTGCACGCCTTCGTGTCCTGGATGCACGCGTCCGCCATCGGGAAGAAGCCCGAGTAGCCGAGCGTCACCGGGAAGGCGGCGAACGGCTCCTTGAGCTCGACGGTGAACTCGTTGTCGCTGACCTTCTTGAGGCCGGAGAGCTCCTGGGCGGCCGGCTCGGGGGCCTCCTTGGGCCCATCGCCGTCCGGGTCCTCGGACGTCATCTCGTCGATGCCCGCGATCCGCGACATGAAGTAGGCGTTGTTCTGGGCGTTCGGCGAGTACGCCGCGTAGTTCCACGCACGGATGAACGCGTCGGCGTTGACCGGCTCGCCGTTCTCGAACGTGTAGCCAGGCTTGATCTTGATGGTCCAGTTCTTCTGGTCGCTCGACTCGATCGACTCGGCGAGGTCCATCTCCTCCTTGCCGGACTCCGCGTTGTACTTGACCAGACCGCGGTAGAGCTGGCGGATGACGAGAATCGAGGGCTCGTCGTCTCCAGCGGTCGGGAGCAGGAACGCCGGCTCAGAGGCATAGATCCGAAGATCACCGCCCTGCTGACCCGTCGCTTCTCCACCACCACCCGTCGCGCCAGGACTCGGTGTCTCGCTGCTGCTGCACGCTGCCACCACCATCATCGTCATTGCGGTTGCGACCGCGATATTCACGGACCTGCGAACCTTCATCGGCTCCTCCTTGTGAAACCCCGGGGATATCTGGGGGTTGGGGACACACTTTCACCGGGAGCGGCAGGTGACGCAACTCAGGGCACTCATGTTATGGAAGCGTTGTCAACCATTTTGACAGGAGGTGAGACGTCGCGGGCCGCGGAGCCCTGTCCCCGGAGCCCGTCGCCGGTCGCCCGTAGGCTGGTCGCATGCCTCTTCACATCGGTGCCCACGTCGACCAGGAGGACCCCATCGCGGAGGCGCGGGCGCGCGGCGCGTCCATCTCGCAGATCTTCCTCGGTGACCCCCAGAGCTACAAGGGCCCGGTCGTGCGCTACCCCGGGGGCGCGAGCGCCCTGAAGGCGGAGGCGGCCGCGGCCGGAGTCGACCTCTACGTCCACGCTCCCTACCCGATCAACGTCGCGAGCCTCAACAACCGGATCCGGATCCCCGGCCGCAAGCTGCTCCAGCAGCACCTCCTCGCGGCGGCTGAGATCGGCGCCAAGGGCGTCATCGTCCACGGAGGCCACCTCGGCGTCGAGGAGGACGCTGCCGTGGGGTTCGACAACTGGCGCAAGTGCATCGACGGTCTCGACATGCCGGTCCCCCTCCTCATCGAGAACACCGCGGGCGGGGACAACGCCATGGCCCGCCGACTGGAGGCGATCGCGCGCCTGTGGGACGCGATCGGCGCGGCGAGCGGTGGCGACGCGGTGGGCTTCTGCCTCGACACCTGCCACGCCCACGCGGGAGGCAACGACCTCGGCAGCGTCGTCGACCAGGTCCGCGCCATCACCGGTCGGATCGACCTCGTGCACGCCAACGACTCACGTGACGCCTTCGACTCCGGCGCCGACCGGCACACCAACCTCGGATCCGGGCACATCGACGGCGACGCGCTCGCCGAGGTCATCCGTGCGGCGGGAGCACCGGTGGTCTGCGAGACACCGGGCGGGACGGCCGGGCAGGCCGCCGACATCGAGTGGCTCCGCTCGCGCGTCGGGTGAACACCTGAGGGGACGACACGCCACTTTCCCGTATGCCGCTGGGCTCGGTCTCGCTTGCCCGGGTCCTTCCAGGGTCCGTGCCTCGCGTCAGCCCTCGCGGGTGGAGTGTGCGTCGATGAACCGCTCGAGCCCGTCGAGCATCCGCTCCAGGCCGAACTCGAACACGGTGTCGTACTCTGCCTCGAGGTAGGACCCCTCGAGGTCGACCTGGTCGAAGGCTCCCTCTGCCGCCATCCGGGTGAGCACGGGGAAACGCTCGGCGTAGTCGGGCGCAACCTCCTCGAGCATCCGCGAGCGGGCCAGCCACCACTCCGTCTCGCCGACCCCGGTGACCACCTCGGCCTGCCGGGTCTCCGCCATCGGTCGGGCGTTGCCGTGCACGAAGCTGCCGACAGACCAGATGCAGGACATGAGGGCTGCGCCCGGGAGCCCGAGTCCGGCGAGGATCCTCGCGGACGTCTCCTGGTTGCGGGTCTCGTTGGGACCCATGCCGACTCGTGCTCCGGAGACGTCGAGGATCCACGGGTGCCGGAGCAGGAATGCGCGCAGGTCGTGGGCCCAGCGGCGCAGGGCCGGGCGCCACCCCTCGCCGGTGTCGTAGTCGTCCGGCAGCTCGCCGAGCGCGGTGTCCCACATGAGGTCGATGAGCTCGGCCTTGCTGGGCACGTACGTGTAGAGCGCCATGGGCGTCTTGCCGAGCCGCTGGCCCACCGCGCGCATCGACACGGCGTCGATGCCGCCCTCGTCGGCGAGCGCGATCGCCGCAGCGACGATGCTCCCTGCGGTCAGGCCGGCCTTGGGACCGCGTCTGACCTGCGGGTTCTCCGGCTCCACCGAGCCGGTCCACAACAGGCGCATGGACTTCTCGGGGTCTCCCTGGCCCACGTAGATGACCACGGCTTGCCAACTCCTTACGGCGTACTTTAATCTGTCCCAGCAATGCTTTACACCGTAAAGTTACCAGAGGGGACTGACATGGCACTCGGTGGGCCAGGACCTGATGACGCGATTCTCGCGCGAGGACTCGTCAAGACGTACGGCCGGGAGCGCGCTCTGGACGGCTTCGACCTGCGCGTGCCCCGCGGGGTCGTGTGGGGACTGCTCGGACCCAACGGAGCCGGCAAGACCACCGCCGTCCGCACACTGGCGACCTTGCTTGCCCTGCAGGAGGGTGAGGCGAGGGTCGCCGGTGTCGACGTGCGAGCCGATCCGCAGGGCGTGCGGCGGCGCATCGGACTGTCCGGACAGACCGCTGCCGTCGACGAGATCCTCGGCGGCCGACAGAACCTCGTCCTCTTCGGGAGGCTCGGGCGACTGGGCAGGCGCGACGCAGCGGCCAGAGCCGACGAGCTGCTCGAGCGCTTCGGGCTCGTCGAGGCGGCCGGCAAGCCGGTGAAGAAGTACTCCGGGGGGATGCGCCGCCGCCTCGACCTGGCGGTCACCCTGCTCTTCCGCCCGGAGGTGCTCTTCCTCGACGAGCCGACGACCGGCCTCGACCCGCGCAACCGGGGCGAGGTGTGGGCCGCGATTCGACAGCTCGTCGCCGACGGCACGACCGTCCTGCTGACGACGCAGTACCTCGACGAGGCCGACCAGCTCGCGGCCGGTATCTCGGTGATGGACCATGGCCGCGTCATTGCGGAGGGTCGGCCGGACGAGCTGAAACGGCGCGTCGGCGGCGACCGGCTCGAGGTCACCGTCGTCGACCCCGCAGACCTCGACCGCGCTCGGGCTGCCATCGCACGATGGGCCGACGAGGCGCCCCAGGTCGACGTGGACCTGAAGCAGGTCAGCGCCCCGGTGTCCGACCGGGTGGGCGCGGTCTCGGCGGTGCTCGCCGAGCTCGGGGACAGCGGCATACGGATCGATGACCTGGCCCTGCGCCGACCCACGCTGGACGACGTGTTCCTCACCCTCACCGGGCACTCGGCTGACACCGCGGCCGCCGAGAGCGACCCGACCGACGCTCGGGAGGTGGTCGCATGACCGCGATCACCCCGGTGACGACGCGCGCCCGTTGGGCACTGCGCGACGGGTGGCTCATCGCCGGACGGGACGTCGCCCAATGGGTCCGGGAGCCCCAGCTGATCGTGTGGGGCCTCGTCTTTCCCATCATCTTCGTGCTCATCTTCGCCTACGTCCTGGGCGGCTCGATGCAGGTGGCGGGCGGCGGCAGCTACCAGGAGTTCCTCATGCCGGGGATGTTCGTCCAGGCGATGGCGTTCGGACTCGGCGAGACCGTCGCGGCTGTGCAGGCCGACAACAGCAAGGGCGTCATGGACCGCTTCCGGTCGATGCCGATCGCACCGTCAGCGGTCGTCCTCGGTCGGGTGATCGCGAGCATGCTGTTCAGCGCGATCAGCCTGCTCATCATGATCGGCTGTGGGCTGCTCGTCGGCTGGCGGTGGCACAGTGGACTGGCCGGCTTCGCCGCCGGCTTCGGCCTGCTCCTGCTCCTGCGCCTCGCCATGATGTGGCTCGGCCTCGTTCTCGGGCTCAAGGCGTCGAGCCCCGAGATGGCCAACGGACTCTTCGGGCTGCTCTACCCGCTGACGATGCTGTCCAACGCCTTCGCGTCGCCCCAGCTGATGCCGTCCTGGCTCGGCACGATCGCCCAGTGGAACCCGCTCTCGTGGACCGCGACGGCGTTGCGTGAGACGTATGGCAACCCCGGAGCGGCGACCACCGGCGGCGTCGAGGCCACCTGGTTGTCGGACCACGCCGGACTGTTGGCGGTGCTGTGGCCGGTGGTCGTCACGGTCCTGACGCTTCCGCTCGCGGTCCGCGCGTTCCAGAAGCTCAGCCGCTAGCCGACCCCGGCCGCCAACACGCCCGGCAGTCACGAACTCACCCTGCAATTTCCGGGGTGAGCGTGCGACTGCCGGGCGTGTTGCCGGTGGCGGCGGAGCGTCGTCGGGCGGCGCGTCAGTCGGTCGTGCGCTTGTTGAACGCCCGGATCGACAGCGGGGCGAGGACGAGCGTCAGCGCGATGGCCCAGATCACCGTCGAGAGCACCGGGTGGTGCAGCGGGAGGGCAGCATCGGCGGCCGGTGGTGGCGCGTTGCCCCAGAGCTCCCGCATGGCCTGGACGAGCGAGGAGATCGGGTTCCACTCGGCGATCGTGCGCAGGAAGGGAACCATGCGCTCGGGCGGGGCGAACGTGTTTGCGAGGAAGGTGAGCGGGAAGATCGCCGTGAACATCACTCCCTGCACCGCCTCCGCCGTCCGGAGGGCCGAGCCGGCGAGGATGCCGATCCAGATCATCGCGAAGCCGAAGAGAAGCAGCAGCGCGAAGCCCAGCACGGCGTCGAGGAAGCCGGACCGGATGCGCCAGCCGATGACGAGCCCGGTGACCGCCATGACGACTGTGCCGATGCTGGAGTGGATCAGGCTGGAGATGCTCCGTCCGATGAGCACGGAGGCCCTCGAGATCGGCAGGGACCGGAAACGGTCCATGATCCCCTTGTTGAGGTCGTTGGTCAGGCCGATGGCGACGATGAAGCAGGAGAACGCCATGGTCTGCGCCATGATGCCCGGCAGCATCCACTCCCGGTAGCCGGACTCGCTCGCAGTGGCGATGGAGCCACCGAAGACGTAGGCGAACAGCACGACGAACATGATCGGCTGGAACGTCACGTCGGCGAGCATCTCCGGCATCCGCCGGATGTGCTTGATGTTGCGCCAGACATGCGTGGTGACCTGCTTGCCGAGGCCCGGCGGCTCGATCGTGGGCCGCGCGGCCTCGTGGTCGATCGCAGCCTCGACGCGCACTGTGGTGTCACTCATCGGAGGCTCCCCCTTCCCGGGTGGTGTCATTGGTGGAGCCTTCGGGCTTCGGTCCCGCTGTCTCGGCCCGGTGACCGGTGAGGTGCAGGAAGACGTCGTCGAGGCTGGGCCGCTTGAGGCCCAGGTCGTCGAGGTCGATCTCGGAGCCGTCGAAGACGCTCGCGATGCGGGTCATGTCGGCGAGCCCCTCGGCAGGAGCGGTGAGCTGCCTGGCGCCGACGTCGACGTGCACCTCCCTCACGTGGGAGGCGAGCAGTCCACGGGCCGTCTCGAGCTGCTCCGCCCGTGACACGGTGACGACGAGCGAGGCCTTGCCGGACTGGTCCTTGAGCTCGAGCGCCGTGCCCTCGGCGATGATCCGGCCGTGGTCGATGACCACGATCCGGTCGGCGAGCTGGTCGGCCTCCTCGAGGTACTGCGTGGTGAGGAGCAGGGTGGTCCCGTCGGCCACGAGCTCGCGCAGCACGTCCCAGAGCTCGACGCGGCTGCGCGGGTCCAGGCCCGTCGTCGGCTCGTCGAGGAAGAGGACGTGGGGCGCGGCGATGAGCGAGACGGCGAGGTCGAGCCGGCGGCGCATGCCGCCGGAGTACTCCTTGACGACCTTGTCGCCCGCGTCGGCCAGGGAGAATCGCTCGAGGAGCTCGCCCGACAGGTGCTTGATGTCTCGACTCGACAGGCCGTAGAGCGAGCCCATGAGGTGGATGTTCTCGCGGCCGGTGAGGAACTCGTCGACGCTCGCGGCCTGGCCGGTCAGGCCCATCGAGTGACGGACGGCATCGGGGTTGGCAATGACGTCGTGGCCCGCGACTCGGGCCGTCCCGCTCGTGGGCTTGCTCAGGGTGGTCATCATGCGGACGGTCGTCGTCTTGCCGGCGCCGTTGGGGCCGAGGAGCCCGAGGACGGAGCCCTGGGGCACGGAGAAGCTGACGTCGTCGACTGCGGTGACGTCGTCGAATCGTTTGACGAGGTGCTCGGCCTCGATCGCCGGACCGCTGAACCGCTCGCGGGTCGGTCGGGCACGGGTGGTGATGGTCATGTGGCTCTTCCCTGTGTGTGGAGGTGGGCAGCAGACGCTACGCGCACCCACTGACACAGCCTAGAACCGGTGTGAACGCCGTCAACATGATTAATCGGCGCGGCCGACCATCACACCCGCACCAGCGAGGCCCCACGCCGACGGCAGGCGGACCCAGGCGCCGCGGGCCGAGGCGCCGGGGGCCCAGGCGCCGGGCCCCGATGCTGGGCCCGGCTCAGGCCGCGAGGAGCAGGGCGCCGTCCCGAGCCGTCGGGCCGACCCTCGTGGAGGCAGTGTCGACCCGCCGCGTGTGCCTGATCCGGTGCGAGGCGAGGTCGAGCACCCGGGCCTCGGCAGCGGCCTGCTCGGCGAGCTCGCGCAGCTCCTCGTGTGCCGCGCCGACGAGCCCGACGAGGGTCGCGTCGAGGGCGCCACAGACGGCCGCGAGGATCTCCGAGGACGGCTCCTTGAGGCCGCGCTCGACCTCCGACAGGTAGGCCATCGAGATGCCCGCCTCCGCAGCGACCTCGGCGAGCGTGCGGCCCTGCCGCTGCCGCAGGCGCCTCAGCAACCTGCCGTAGACCTCTCGCAGCAGCGGCTGGATGGTCCGGACTCTCGGGGGGGCCTGCGTCGGTTGGCTCATCACGGTCTCCGTTCGTCGTCCGGTCCAGCGTCGCACGGCGACGGTGGGAACGTCGCGCCACTTTCGCCTACGGCGAAAACGCCAGCTGCGCCTCGGCCGCTCGCTCGATGACGTCGTCGACGATCCCGAAGTCGACGGCCTGCTCGGCGGTGAGGATCTTGTCCCGGTCCGTGTCCTCGCGCAGCTGCGCGATGCTGCGTCCCGTGTGGCGGCTCAGCACCTCCTCGACCTGGGAGCGCACACGCAGGAGCTCGTCCGCCTGGAGCGCGAGGTCGGAGACGGTCCCCTGGCCGCCCGCCGAGGGCTGGTGGAGGAGCACTCGCGAGTGCCGCAGGGCGAACCGCCGACCCTTCTCCCCCGCGGCGAGCAGGACGGCCGCCGCCGATGCCGCCTGCCCGAGGCAGTAGGTCGCGACCGGGGCGGGCACGAACTGCATGGTGTCGTAGATCGCCATCAGCGCCGTGAACGAACCGCCCGGGCTGTTGATGTAGAGGGACAGCTCCCGGTCCGGGGCGACGTCGGCGAGGTGGAGCAGCTGTGCCATGACCACGTTGGCCACGCCGTCGTCGATCTCCGTGCCGACGAAGATGATCCGCTCCTGGAGCAGCCGGCTGTAGATGTCGAAGCTGCGCTCCCCCGCGGGCGTGCGCTCGATGACGTAGGGGATGGTGTAGCTGCTCATCGGAGGCCCACCCTTCGGGTCGCGGGAGCCGGCTTGACGTCGTCGAGCGAGGCGACGACGTGGTCGACGATCCCGTAGGACTTCGCCTCGTCGGCGCTGAACCACCGGTCGCGCTCACTGTCCGCGGTGATCTGGGCGACCGCCTGCCCGGTGTGCTGCGACTGGAGCTCGTTGACGCGCCGCTTCATCTCCTTGAGGTTGTTGGCCTGCACCTCGACGTCGGCGGCGGTCCCCTGGATGCCGGCCGAGGGCTGGTGCATCATGATGCGGGCGTTCGGCAGGGCGAAGCGCTTGCCCGGCGTGCCGGCACCGAGCAGGAACTGCCCCATCGACGCCGCGAAACCCACGGCGAGCGTGGACACGTCGTTGGGGATCACGCGCATCGTGTCGTAGATCGCGAGCCCCGCGGTCACCGACCCACCCGGGCTGTTGATGTAGAGGCTGATGTCGGCACGGGGGTCCCGCGCGGACAGCAGGAGGAGCTGGGCGGTGATCCGGTTGGCGATCGGGTCGTCCACCTCAGCCCCGAGGACGATGATCCGCTCGGCGAGCAGCTGCATGGCGAGCTGGTCGTCGAGCATCACTGGAGCTCTGGTCTCTGTGGTCATGCATCCAGCGTCCGGCATGACGACCGGCAGCATGGTGCGTCTCTGCCCCCAGCGGATTCGCCGGAGGCGAAGGGGATTCAGCCTGTATGCCGCTGAGCCGGCTCTCGCTCGTCCGTCCCCTCCCGGCTTCCTGGGAGACCGGGCGCTGCCCGAGTCCTGCCGCACCCTCTCCCCATCGGGCCCGACCCGTCGGTAACGTGACCCGCACGCGGGACCGGGCCCAGCGGCATACGGCAAGGAGAGCTGACCTGATGGAGACCGACGTCGTCGTCGTGGGAGCCGGCCTCGCCGGCCTCGTCGCCACCGCCGAGCTCGCGGACGCGGGGAAGCGCGTGGTTCTCGTGGACCAGGAGGGCGAGCAGTCCCTTGGGGGACAGGCATTCTGGAGCTTCGGCGGTCTCTTCCTCGTCGACAGTCCGGAGCAGCGACGCATGGGCATCCGCGACAGTCTGGCGCTCGCGACGCAGGACTGGATGGGCAGCGCCGGCTTCGATCGCGAGGAGGACCTCTGGCCGCGGCGGTGGGCGGAGGCCTACCTTGACTTCGCTGCGGGCGAGAAGCGGTCGTGGCTGCGGCAGCAGGGGCATCGACTCTTCCCCGTCGTCGGGTGGGCCGAGCGTGGCGACGGCCGCGCGGACGGGCACGGCAACTCGGTGCCGCGCTTCCACATCACGTGGGGCACCGGCCCGGGCCTCGTCGAGCCGTTCGAGCGGAGGGTGCGCGAGGGGGTGGCGCGCGGGCGGGTGACCTTCGCCTTCCGGCACCGCGTGGACGAGCTCGTCGTGAGCGCAGGCGCGGTGACCGGTGTGCGCGGCCGGGTCCTCGCGCCGGACGACTCGCCGCGCGGCAAGGCGACCACCCGTGACGAGGTGGGCGACTTCGAGATGACGGCCCAGGCCGTCATCGTCACGAGTGGTGGCATCGGCGGCAACCATGACCTCGTCCGGCGCGCCTGGCCCCAGCGGCTCGGTGACCCACCGGCACGGATGGTCGCGGGAGTGCCGGCTCATGTCGACGGCCGGATGATCGGGATCACGCAGCAGGCCGGCGGGCGCGTCATCAACCCGGACCGGATGTGGCACTACACCGAGGGCCTGCGCAACTGGGACCCGATCTGGGACAACCACGGCATCCGTATCCTGCCGGGCCCGTCGTCGCTCTGGGTCGATGCGCGGGGGAACCGTCTGCCGGCGCCCTTCTTCCCGGGCTTCGACACCCTCGGGACGCTCCGTCACATCCTGTCGACGGGCTACGACTACTCGTGGTTCGTGCTGACCCAGAAGATCATCGAGAAGGAGTTCGCCCTCTCCGGATCGGAGCAGAACCCCGACCTGACCGGCAAGGACGTGCGGCAGGTGCTCGGCCGCGTGAAGAAGGGCGCCCCCGGGCCGGTCGAGGCCTTCAAGCGCCACGGCGAGGACTTCGTCGTGGCCGACCGCCTCGAAGAGCTGGTGAGCAAGATGAACAGCCTCGTCGGTGAGGAGCTCATCGACGAGGCGTCCCTCCGGCGCACGATCGGGGCCCGAGACAACGAGATGGTCAACTCGTTCACCAAGGACGCGCAGGTGACCGCGATCCGCGGGGCGCGAAACTACCGGGGGGACAAGCTCATCCGGGTGGCGACCCCGCATCGGCTGTTGGACCCCAAGGCCGGGCCGCTCATCGCCGTGCGCCTCAACATCCTCACGCGCAAGACCCTCGGCGGGCTGGAGACCGACCTGTCGGCCCGCGTCCTTCAGGACGGCGGCGCGCCGCTGCCCGGCGTCTATGCCGCGGGTGAGGTGGCCGGCTTCGGCGGGGGTGGCATGCACGGCTACAACTCCCTCGAGGGGACGTTCCTCGGCGGCTGTCTCTTCAGCGGGCGCGCGGCCGGGCGAGCCGCTGCCGCGGACCTCTAGCGAGCCGTATGCCGCTGGGCGCGCTCCCTGTGGTGCGTGGCGGTTCCCCTGGTGGAATTCCGAAAGTCCCTGTCCGACAGCGTGATTCGCTGTGGATATGTCTTGCCCCGACATTGAGGTTCAGCTAGGATCGAATACATGTTCGATGGTCGGGGGAGCGCCGAGGAGAGCGCTGCGGGGAGTGCTGAGCCGACCGCGGGGGTGGCGGTT
>NZ_JAJJPG010000001.1:53808-91533 GCF_032907665.1 Intrasporangium sp. | reverse complement strand
GCACCCAGGCCGCCGTCTACGCCGCCACCCACCGCGAGCAGCAGGACCCCACGACATACTGACAGGCGAAGGTGCACCGAGGCAGGCGCGGCCCTGAGGCACCGGGGTGGCCCGGCCGATTCGGACTGTGCGGGTCGACGGTCGACCTCACAGCTGGGTGCCGACGCAGGCCAACGGATCCCGATCAGCCGGGATCACCCGGGATCGCTTGCCGAAGGACGCCGCTGGGCGGGCTTGCAGCGCAAGCCCGCCCAGCGGCATACGGCATCCGCCTCGGCTACCGCGTGTCGGACGTCGGGTGCGCGCTGGCGCTCTTGAGGACGGCCTGCCGACCCGCCTCGAGGCGTGCCACCGGCACCCGCGGCGGCGAGCAGGACAGGTAGTCGACGCCCGCCCCGGCGAAGAACCCGATCGACGTCGGGTCGCCGGCGTGCTCGCCGCAGACTCCGAGCTGGAGGTCCGGCTTGGTGCGGCGACCCCGCTCGACTGCTTCGCGGACCAGCGTGCCCACACCCACCTCGTCCAACGTCTGGAACGGGTCGATCGCGACGATGCCCTCCTCGCGGTAGATGGCGAGGAAGCCCGCCTCGGCGTCGTCCCGCGAGATGCCCCACGTCGTCTGCGTCAGGTCGTTGGTGCCGAAGGAGAAGAAGTCGGCGTGCGCCGCGAGGTCTCCCGCGGTCAGGGCCGCGCGCGGCAGCTCGATCATGACGCCGACCGGGATGTCGATGGCCCGGCCGTGCCGCTCCGCGACCTCGGCGATGACCGACTCCACCCGCTCGCGCGCCGCGGAGAGCTCGGCGACCTCGGCGACGAGCGGCACCATGACCTCGGGCCGCACGTTGCGGCCCTGCTCGAGGAGCCGGGCGACCGCCTCGGCGAGGGCTCGCACCTGGACCACGGTGATCTCGGGGTGGACGAGGAGCAGTCGCACGCCACGCAGGCCGAGCATCGGGTTGGCCTCGTGCAGACGGCGCACCGCGGCCAGACGCTTCTCGGCGACCGGGTCCGTCTCGCCCTTGGCGGCAGCGACCGAGGCCGCCACCGACAGGTCGACGAGGTCGGGGAGGAACTCGTGCAGCGGCGGGTCGAGCAGTCGGACGACGACCGGCAGCCCCTCCATCACCTCGAGGAGGGTGGTGAACTCCGCGAGCGCCGTGGCCTCGATCTCGGCGAGCGCACCGGCGGCGTCGTCATCGGTCACGACGCGCTCGACGAGCTGGCGGCGGGGGCCCATGAGCATGTGCTCGGTCCGGCACAGGCCGATGCCCTCGGCGCCGTAGCGGCGGGCGGTCCGGGCCTCCTCGGGCGTCTCCGCGTTGGCTCGCACGCCCATGGTGCGTCGCTTGTCCGCCTGCTCGAGGAGCCTGAGCACGGCCCGAGCCGTCGGGTCGTCGGGCAGGGCGACCTCGGTGCCCGCGGACGACTCCTGGATCGTCGTCGCGACGATGCTCGCCTGGATCTCGCGGCTGCCCTCGAAGAGGTCGCCGGTCGTGCCGTCGACCGAGATGACCGTCCCCTCCTGCATCACCTGGTCACCGTTGAAGGTGACCGTCCTGGCGGCCGGGTCGACGACCATCGACTCGATCCCGGTGACGCAGGTCTTGCCGAGGCCGCGCGCGACGACGGCGGCATGCGAGGTGAGACCACCACGCGACGTGATGACCGCCTTCGACGCGAGCATCCCGCCGAAGTCGTCGGGGCTCGTCTCAGGGCGGGCGAGCACGACGTTGCGACCGAGGCCCGCCCATTCCATCGCGGTGGCCGCGTCGAAGACGAGCTGCCCCACCGCTGCGCCCGGGCTGGCCGCGAGGCCATGGGCGAGTGGGGCGGCCGCGTCGACCCGGAAGGATGGGTGCAGCAGCGTCGTCAGCTGGTGGCCGTTCACCCGCGTCAGGGCCTCGTCGAGGTCGATCACTCCTTCGTCGGCGAGCTCGACCGCGATCCGGAAGGCCGCCGCGGGGCTGCGCTTGCCCAAGCGGGTCTGGAGGATGAACAGCCGGCCGCGCTCCACGGTGAACTCCACGTCACAGAGGTCGCGGTAGTGGTGCTCGAGCGCCGCGAGGTGCCGGGACAGCTCGTCGTGGATCTCCGGGTCACGCCGGTGCAGCTCGGACAGGTCCATCGGGCTGCGCACGCCGCTGACGACGTCCTCGCCCTGGGCGTTGGGCAGGTAGTCGCCGAAGGCGCCGGGCTCGCCCGTGACCGGGTCGCGCGTGAAGCACACGCCGCTGCCCGAGCGGTCGCCGCGGTTGCCGAAGACCATCTGGACGACGTTGACGGCGGTGCCGAGGTCGTCCGGGATGCCCTCGTGCGCGCGGTAGAGGCGCGCCCGCTCGCCGTTCCACGAGCGGAACACGGCGCGGACCGCCTCATGGAGCTGGGTGCGGGCGTCCTGGGGCAGCTCGTGGCCGGTCTCCTTGACGATGAGCGCCCGGAAGTCGGCCGTGAGCTGCTGGAGGGCCGCGTCGTCGAGCTCCGCATCGGTGGCCACCCCCGCAGCGGCCCGCGCCTCGGTCAACAGGTCGTCGAAGCGGGAGCCCTCGACCCCGAGCACGGTCCGGCCGTACATCTGGGCGAGACGCCGGTAGCTGTCCCACGCGAAGTGGGCCTCTCCCCGCTCGGAGAGGGCGGCGACGACCTCGTCGTTGAGCCCGATGTTGAGGACGGTCTCCATCATCCCGGGCATCGAGAACTTCGCGCCGGAGCGGACCGACACGAGCAGCGGCCGCGCCGGGTCACCGAGGACGAGGCCGGAGCGCTCCTCCAGGGCCGCCAGGGCGGCGTCGACCTGGTCCCACAGGCCCTCGGGGTCTCCGCCCGCAACGAGGAAGGCACGGCAGGCCTCCGTCGTCACGATGAAGCCCGGTGGGACGGGAAGCCCGAGCCGGGTCATCTCGGCCAAGCCGGCTCCCTTGCCACCGAGCAGGTCGGACATGCTCCGGTCGCCCTCGTGGAACTCGAGGACGAGCGGGCGCGGTGCGGTGTCCATCTCGGTATCCCTGGCGGTGTCGGTGTCTGCGGCGTGTGTGGCAGTCATTTGGCGGTCTCCAGCCTCCACGGCGGGCCCTGCCTCAAGGCGCAGGCTGACGAGGGGTCCCGCCTACCTGCATCCTCCGCCGCACACCCCCCGGGGGCAGTAGGGACTTTGGTCCCGAGCCTTGGTCACTGCCGGTGCCGACCAGCCCTTCGACCAGAGCCCAGCCGGCACGTGGTCTCACGTGCCCGTGCTGCCGGCCTCCTGCGGCTCGCACTTGAGGACGGAGCCCGGCCCCGGGTGGATGAGACCCGTGTGCCCGTCCGACCACTCGACGAGGTAGGGCGGTGCCCCGTCGGCACCGTGCACCTCGCGGATCGTGCCTTCGCGGACGCGCTCGCCGACGTGCTCGGCGGCCATGGTGATCCGGTCTCCGACCGCTGCCTTCATGGGTCTGTTCCTCCTTCAGACGGTCCGACACGTGGTCAGTCCAAGCACATCACCTCGAGCCGTCCGCGGGAAGGGGTCCGTGCAGGTTGAACCTCGGGACGGCTTGGGGTCGGGGCCGGTCGGCGTCAGACCGTGGTCTGACGCGGGGGAGCGGCCTGGCCGCCTAGGCTCGGGGGCGTGCACGAGGGCTCCGTCTACGACTGGTTCCAGCGCCGGCCGCTGCTCGTCGACGTGCCCCTCGCAGTGGTGCTCGCCCTGATCACGTCGGCCCCGTTCACCGGATCGCTGCCCGGCTACTGGGCCCTCCTCGGCCTGCCGATCCTGCTCCTCGTCGTGCGGCGCACGCGGCCCGCCCTCGCCTTCGCCGCCGTGAGCGTCGCACTCGCCCTGCGCACGATCCCCGTCCACGACGTCCTACCGGGCGACCTCGCCTTCCTGCCGGCGATCTACTCGCTCGCGGCCTATGAGCCCCGGCGGGCACGACGACTCGCCGGCCTCGGTGTTGCCGCAGTCGGATCCGTCATGGCCGGCGTCCTCTTCACCAGCACCGACGGTGCGCCGAACAATGGGCCGGCCGTCCTCACGACGGTGGCCTGTGCGACGGCGGCGCTGTCCGCGTGGATGCTCGGCGACCTCAAGCACACCCGCCTCCAGCGGCTCGCCGACCTCCGCGAGCGGGCGGAGCGGGTCGAGCGGGAGCGAGAGCGCGAGCTCCAGCTCGCGGCGCAGGAGGAGCGGGCGGCCATCGCGCGCGAGATGCACGATGTCGTCGCGCACGCGCTGTCCGTCATCGTCGTGCAGGCCGACGGCGCGGCGTATGCCGCTGAGCGCAGTCCCGAGGACACGCGCGCCCAGTCGGTGGCGGCGCTCAAGACGATCGGTGCGACGGCCAGGGACGCCCTCTCGGAGACCCGGCGGCTCGTGGGAGTGCTGCGCGACCCGACGACGGGGGCCGAGCTCGCTCCTGCGGGAGGCCTCGAGCAGCTCGGCGAGCTCGTCGAGCGGGTCCGTGCGGCAGGGGTCTCCGTGCGGGTCCGCGACGGGCTCGGCGTGGTGAGCGCGCCGGTGGCCCCGGTGCCGGGGAGCGTCGTGCCAGAGGTGGCCCTGCCTGAGGTCGTCCCGGGGACCGTCGTTCCGGTGGGTGTGGGGCTGGCGGCCTACCGTCTCGTCCAAGAGGGACTGACCAACGTCATCAAGCATGCCGGGCCCGGTGCCGCCGCCTCCGTCGTGCTCGAGGGGGGTCCGGACGGCCTCCGGGTCACGGTGTCGGACAACGGGATGGGCGACGCGGCGCCTGACGACGGCAGGGGACATGGGCTTCCCGGCATGCGTGAGCGGGTGGCCGTCCACGGGGGCGTGCTCACGGCAGGCCCCCGGCCCGGTGGCGGCTGGGAGGTGAGTGCGACGCTGCCCACGATGGACGGCAGCAGGGGAACGACGACGCTCTGGACGACACAGGAGGACGACCGTTGAGCAGCCGGATCCGAGTGATGATCGTCGACGACCAGGCCCTCGTCCGGGCCGGCTTCCGGATGGTCCTCGACGCCGAGCCCGACCTCGAGGTCGTCGCGGAGGTCGGGGACGGTCAGTCGGCACTCGATGCCCTGCCGGGGCGATCGGTCGACGTCGTCCTCATGGACATCCGGATGCCCCGTCTCGACGGCATCGAGGCGACGAGACGCATGATGGCCGCAGGCACGGCGCAGGCCCCGGCGCCGAAGGTGCTCGTCCTCACGACGTTCGACCTCGACGAGTACGTCTACGCGGCGTTGCGGGTCGGCGCCGCCGGGTTCCTCCTCAAGGACGCAGGGCCCGCGGAGCTCCTCTCTGCGATCCGCGTGGTGCACACCGGTGACGCCGTCGTCGCGCCGGGGCCGACCCGGAGGCTGCTCGACCGTTTCCTCCCCGTGCTCGAGGCCGAGGCGCCCGGCGGCGCCCGGTCGCGTCTCGACGTGCTCACCGAGCGCGAGCTCGAGGTCTTCGTCGCAGTTGGCCGCGGCCTCAACAACACCGAGATCGGCGAGTCGCTCTTCGTGGCGGAGGCGACGGTGAAAACCCACATCGGTCGCATCCTGGCCAAGCTCGGGCTGCGCGACCGGGTCCAGATGGTCGTCCTCGCCTACGAGACGGGCCTCGTCCGGGTGGGCGACGCCTGACGTGGAGTCCCTAGTCGAGGAGGACCCGCTCGAGCAGCCGCGGCACGTTGACGGCACAGTCGAGCTCGTCGCGGATCCGGTCCGCCAGTGCCCGGCTCGCGTCGGGCTCGCCGTGGATGACGTGAACCGTCTCCGGGCGCTCAGGCAGCTCGCCGAGCCAGGCGACGAGCTCGTCCGCGTCGGCGTGGACGGAGAAGTCGTCCAGCTGGACCACCTCGGCCCGGACCCGGACGTAACGGCCGGCTATCTTGACCTCGCGCGCCCCGTCGGCGAGTGACCGTCCCCGGGTCCCCACCGCCTGGTAGCCCGTCAGCAGGACGAGGTTGCGCTCCTGCGGCAGCAGGTGACGCAGGTGGTGGACCACGCGTCCGCCCGTGGCCATCCCCGAAGCGGAGACGATGATGCTGGGCGTGCCCGGTGTGTTGAGTCGCATCGACTCCTCCGCGGTCCGGGCCTCTCGGAGCTGGCTCATTCCGGCGATCGCCTCCAGCGCCCCTGGACGGATCTCGTCGCGGTGGGCCGGGTCGCGATAGACCTCGAGGGCGTCGAGCGCCATCGGGCTGTCCGCCCACACGGGGACGTCAGGGATGTCGCCGCGGTCGATGAGGCCGGCAAGGGCGAGCAGGACGATCTCGGTGCGGTCCACGGCGAAGGCAGGGATCACCACGGAGCCGCCACGATCGATGGTCCTGCGGATCGCGGCTGCCATCTCCGGGTACGTCGGGTCGACCTCCGGGTGGGCGCGGTCACCGTAGGTCGACTCGATGACGACCGTCCGCGCCGCGGGGGGTGTCTCCCGCTCCTTGAGGATCGGGTGGGCCGGGCGCCCCAGGTCGCCGGAGAAGAGCACCGTCGAGCCGCCGACGGTGAGGTGGGGGCTCGTCGAGCCGAGGATGTGGCCGGCCCGCAGGAGCGCCACCTCGACGAGGTCCGGGGCCTCGTGGTCCGGACGGGGGGCGGCGGAACCGAGGCGGAGCCGTCGGTCGGGACCGCACGGCCGCATCAGCTCGATCGCTCGCTCCGCGTCGGCCCGGGTGTAGAGCGGCAGGGGAGTCGCGTGCCGGGACCAGCCGTAGGTCGCGGCATTGGCGGCCTCCTCCTCCTGGAGGTAGGCGCTGTCCCGCAGGATGATGCGGGCGAGCTCGGCCGTCGCGTCGGTGCAGTGGACCGGGCCGGAGAAGCCGTCCCGCACGAGCCGGGGCAGGTAGCCGCAGTGGTCGAGGTGGGCATGCGTGAGGATGACGTCGTCGATCGTCGTCGGGTCGACCGGTGGCGCGTCCCAGTTGAGCCGGCGCCACTGCCGCTCACCTTGGTAGAGGCCGCAGTCGACGAGGACCCGGCGTCCTGCGTGCTCGACGAGGAACTTGCTTCCGGTGACGGTCCCCGCGCCGCCGAGGAAGGTCAGGGCGGTGGCGTCGTCAGCTCTTCTCATGTCATCACCTCGCGACCATCGTGTCGTGCGGGGTGCCGTGGTGCGGGTGAATGTGGCGGAAGCATCACCCCGTGGCTCAGAGCCGGTCAGCTGGTGAGCTTCGAGGCGCCCTTCTCGGCCTTCGCCGTGGCCTTCTCGAGCTTCCTGTGTGCCTTCTTCTCCTTGCGCGTGAGCTTGGTGTGCTCGAGCGCCTTGGGCAGATGGCCCGTGGACTGCCGGTAGTACTCGGCCGCCTTGCGCTCCGCCGCGACCTTCGTGCCCGCCATGATCATGCCGGACAGGGCGGTGAAGGCGATGACGTCCCGGGTCTTCTCCTTGTCGTAGTCGCCGCGCACCGGCACCGGTTTGCCGGTGACGACCTTCCACCCCTTGGTGGCGAGGCCCCCCGCGAGCCTCGTGGCGACGGCGGTGGACGTCAGCGTGATCGCCTTCCACACCACTCCGCCGAGGGCCGAGTGCTTGTCGTCGTCCTGCTTCGGCGCGTCGTTCTTCGCGTCCTTCTTCGCCTTGGCCATGGTGTGACTGTACCCACGCGACTCGGGGTAGAGTCAGGCTGAGAACTGAACAGCACCACCCTTTTCACGACAGGGGAGCGCAGAAGCGCTGAGAGTGCGGCCAGCAACGACAGTGAGGCCGCAGACCCTCGAACCTGCTCCGGTTAGCACCGGCGAAGGAAGTCGGTATTTCTCAGGACACCCACCGTGGCTCGTCACCTGCTGACGTATGCCGCTGGGGTGCCCTCCCCGAGGTATCCACCCTTATCGAGGAACCACGGGAGTCACCATGACCACGTCAGACACGGTCACCACACGCACCGAGATCCGGGCCTCCGGACCCCTCACTCGCTGGCGGACCATCGACCTGCTCACCGCCGCCTTTCTCGGCGTTGCCTTCGGGGTCGCCTACTGGGCCTGGGGACTGGCCTACGAGGCGCCGTCCAACGCCGTCCAGGCGGCGTTCCCACCCCTCGGCGCCCTCTTCGCCTGGCCCTGGCTCGTCGCCGGCATCGTCGGCATGCTCATCATCCGTCGTCCGGGCGCCGCGATCTTCACCGAGCTGCTCGCCGCGATCGTCTCCGCCCTCATCGGCACGCAGTGGGGCCTGACGACGCTCGTCTCCGGCTTCGTCCAGGGCCTCGGCGTCGAGCTCGGCTTCGCGGCCTTCGGCTACGCGACGTTCCGCTGGGCGCCGCTGCTCCTCGGCGGCTTCCTCGGCGGGGCGCTCGAGGCCCTCTACGAGTGGTACTCCTACTGGACCGACTGGGAGATGGGCTACAAGGTCGCCTATCTCTTCCTCCTCGGCGGATCGGTCGCGATCTTCGGCTCATTGCTGGCGGTGGCACTGACCTGGGGCCTGTCGACCGCGGGTGCCCTGGGGCCGTTCCCGCCGGGCCAGGAGGTTCGGGAGCGCCACGCGGCCTGAGGGCCGGCGTCGACATGACGAGCACGTCACACGCTGCGGCGGCCCGTCCCGTGCCCGAACCGGGGGCGGGCGGGTCGGCGACCCGTCGAGCCGCGGGTGCGCCACCGACCGGGGGACCTTCTCCAGGATCAGGGGTCGTGGCGGGATCACGAGTCCACGTCGAGGGCCTCACGTGGCGGCCCTATGGCCGCAACCGGCCGGTGCTGTCCGGGCTCGACCTCGTCATCGAGCCCGGCGAGCGGGTCCTGCTCGCCGGGCCCAGCGGCTCCGGCAAGTCCACCCTTCTGCGCGCTCTGGCCGGGCTGCTCCTCACCGCGGACTCGGGTGACCTCGCCGGGTCCGTGACCATCGATGGCAGGCCTCCCCAGGATCGGCCCGGATCTGTCGGACTGGTCCTCCAGGACCCCGGTGCCGGCGTCGTCGCGTCGACGATCGGGCGTGACGTCGCCTTCGGCCTCGAGAACGTCGAGCTCCCTCGGGGCGAGATGCCGCCTCGCGTCGCCTCGACGCTCGCGGAGGTGGGGCTCACCATGGACGCCGACAGCCCGCCGTGGGCCCTGAGCGGCGGTGAGTCCCAGCGCCTCGCGCTCGCGGGAGCGCTCGCCATGGAGCCGAGCGTGCTCCTGCTCGACGAGCCCACCGCGATGCTCGACGCGGTGACGGCTGCCGCCATCCGCGCACTCGTCGACGAGGTGACGCGTCATCGCGGGCTGACGCTCGTCGTCGTGGAGCACCGTCTCACGGGCTGGGTGGACCTCGTCGACCGGCTCGTCGTCCTTGACGCAGCGGGAGTCATCATCGCCGACGGACCGCCGAGTGCGGTGCTCGCCAGGCACGGCGAACGCTTGGCGGCCGAAGGAATCTGGGTCCCCGGGGCGGTCGAGCCCGAGCCGATCGACCTCCGGCTCACCCCGTGGCCGGAGGAGGCCGGACCGGCAGCTCGCCGGGTCGAGCCGGGCCGAGTGGTCGTGTCGGCACAGGACGTCACCGTCGAGCACCGCTCGCGTCGGCTCGGGGCCGAGAGCCGGACGACGACGGCGGTCCGTGACGTCGACCTCGAGGCCCGGGCGGGCCGGGTCGTCGCACTCGTCGGCCCGAGTGGCTCGGGCAAGACGTCCCTGATGGGCGTCCTCGGCGGGTTGGCCGCTCCCGCCTCCGGACGGGTCGACTTCGCCCTGTCCCTCACCCCCGCCGGGTCGTCCGGCACGGCCGGTGAGGGCCGGGGGCCGGCGCGTGACCGGGTGCGCCCTCCGCACGAGTGGGCCTCCAAGGATCTCGCCCGCGTCGTCGCCTGGGTGCCGCAGCGGTCGGCGTCCGCCGTCATCGGGCGCACGGTGCGCGACGACGTGCTGACGACTCCGCGGGCCCTCGGCCTCGACCCCGCCGTGAGCGAGCGGCGCGCCGACGAGGTGCTCACGGCCCTCGGTCTCGCCGGTCTCGCGGAGGTGGACCCGCGCCACCTGTCGGGCGGCGAGCAGCGGCGCCTCGCCGTCGCGTCCGCGATCATCCACGCCCCCTCGCTCCTGCTCGCCGACGAGCCGACCGTCGGTCAGGACCGACTCACCTGGGCCGCAGTGATGGGGGTCCTGGAGGCAGCTCGTGACGAGGGCACCGCGCTCGTCGTCACCACGCACGACGAGGGCGCCATCGGCCGGGCCGACGAGACCGTCCACCTCACCGCTCCGCCGCAGGAACCGCCGCCGGCGCAGCCCGAGCGACGGCCGCTCGTGGCCAGAGTCGGTCCGTTGGCACTGCTCGCCGTCGGACTCAGCGTGCTGCCGCTGCCCGCCCTCCTCGAGAGCTGGCGCCAGGGCCTCGCCGTCCTCGGCGTCGAGATCGTCCTCGGGCTCGTCGGCCTCATCGCGCCCGGCCCCGGCCGTCGGCCGGTGCGGCGGCTCCGCCGAGCCCTCGCACGCCTCGCCCCGGCCGGCCTGGCCGTGGTGGGCGTCGCCTGGTCGGCGTGGCTGCTCGGCGGCAGAGATCTCGAGGTCGCATCAGGGGCCGCCTTTCGGGTCCTCAGCCTCGTCGTGCCGTCCGCGTTCGTCGTCGGCTACATCGACCCCGAGCGGCTGGGTGACCAGCTCGCCCAGCGGCTACGCCTGCCACCGAGACCCGTCGTCGCGGCGACTGCCGCCCTCCAACGGGTCCAGTCCTTCGACGCGCTCTGGTCCGAGCTGATGCGCACTCGACGGGTGCGCGGCATCCGCGCCGACCGTGGAGTCGTGGCCAGGTCCCGGGAGGCCGTCGTCGTCACCGGCGGCCTGCTCATCGGCGCGCTGGGCCAGGCGGCGAGCCTGGCCCTGGCCATGGACGCTCGGGGCTTCGCCGAGGCGCGACGCCGGACCTGGGCAGCCGCCGCGCCCTGGCGCCGTGCCGACACCCTGGCCATCCTCGCGGGCCTGCTCGTCATCGCCGCAGGCGTCGTCGCCCGCGTCCTCCTGCCCGCGTGACCCCGCAGTGGCCGGCGCCCAGCGGCTCCCGGCATCGCCTGGAGGGCGAGGCCCTGCGCTGGGTGGACGACTGGGCTCGGGCGGGCTCAGCGGCATACGTCCCATCGGTGGGCCGGGTCACACAGGGCACAATGGCCTCGTGCCCACGCCTCTGACGTATGCCGCCGGGCTGGCCCTCGCGGTCGCCGCCCTCGTCGGGGTGGCCGGGTGCGGTGAGCCCGCGCAGCCGACCGAGGAGGGCACGGTGAGCGTCCCGATCCAGCCGACGCTCACCGCTGTCACGCCCGAGCCCGAGACGGTGGACACCTCCGCGCCGGGGGCTGGCGGGCTGTTCGACCTCGGCGACCTGCTCACCACCGAGTCGTGCGACCAGGCAGGCGGTGTGTGGAGCTATCGCGGCACCTTCACCAACGAGACCGACGACGAGCTCGACATCTCCGTCGCCATCTCCCTCGCGTCGTCCGCCGACCTCAACCTGCTCACCGTCCACGAGGTCGAGCTCACGGTCCCGGCGGGCGAGACGGTCCCGGTCGAGGCGCCGGACTTCTACTCGGACCAGGACGTCGACCCGGCGAGCGTCCAGTGCCTCACGGGCGTCACCGACAAGGACCAGTGACGATGCGGCTCTTCCTCGTCCGGCACGGCGAGACCCACGCCAACGTCGCCCGTCAGCTCGACACGGCGGTCCCCGGCCACGAGCTCACCGACGTGGGGAGACGACAGGCCCACGCCCTGGCCCGCCGCCTCTCGGGCGAGGACCTCGGGGCGATCTACGTCTCCGACCTCGTCCGGACGCACCAGACGGCTGAGCCGCTCGCCACCACTCTCGGGCTCGAGCTCGTCGTCCTGCCCGGGCTGCGCGAGATCCAGGCGGGTGACTACGAGATGACGACCGATTGGGGGCCGTTCGTCGACGCGGTGCAGCGGTGGCGCGCCGACCCCGAGCACACCATTCCCGGCGGGGACTCCGGCCTCGGCTTCATGGCCCGCTACGAGGCCGCGATCCGGCGGATCTCGGGGGACGGGCACGAGTCCGCCGTCGCGGTGAGCCACGGCGCGGCGATGCGGGTGTGGGTCTCGGCGGCCGTTGGACTCGACCCGACCTTCTTCGAGTCGCGCCGGCTCGACAACACGCTCGTGCTGTCCCTGGAGGGCGACCCGGACGCCGGTTGGCGTCTCCTCGCCTGGGGGGACGAGCCGGTCACCCATGGGTGACGGGCCGGCACGCCAGGCCGCTCCCGACCCCGCCGTGTGGCGGGCGGTCGGTGTCGCCGCCGCGATTGCGTTGGCGGCGTCCTCCTGGGGTTCGGGTTCCCGCCCGACCCTGCACACCCGGATCCTCTGGCCCGGTCTGACCCCGTTTGCCGAGACGGGCGGGTCGCCGCTCGCAGCGACGGTCTCGGTGGCCGCCATGGCTGTGCTCCTGCTCGCCTGGTGGCGGCTGCGGGGCGCGCTCGTCACGGAGCGGTGGTGGTGGGCCACCGCCGCCCTGTGGTTCGCCCCGCTGCTCGCCTCGGTCCCGCTCTACAGCCGCGACCTCTACTCCTACGCAGCCCAGGGCGCGCTGTGGGCCGAGGGACTCAGCCCCTACGAGCACGGCGTGCGAGACCTCGCATCGGACTGGAGGGAGTCGACCGCTCCGACCTGGCTCGACACGCCGTCGCCCTACGGTCCGGTGTGGCTGCTCATCGCCCGGGGGGCGGCGACCGTCGCCGGGGACGAGCTGTGGGTGGCGGTGCTCCTGCTTCGCCTCGTCGCCGTCGGCGGCCTCGTGGTCCTGGCGTGGGCGGTCTCCGACGTGGCCCGGCGGGTCGGCGCCGCGGGGCACACGGCAGCGTGGCTGGCCGTGGCGACGCCGCTCGTCGGCGCGCACGTCGTCAGCGGAGCGCACAACGACGCGGTGATGGTGGCCGCCGTGGTCGCCGGCTTCGCGCTGGCCCTCCGCGGCTGGCTCGTGCGGGCCGTCCTCGTCGTCGCGGTCGGGGCCATGGTCAAGGTCACCGCGGTGGTCGCCCTGCCCTTCCTCGCACTGCTGTGGGCGCGTCGGCTGGCCGAGTCCCGCGTCGGTCCGGCTGACCCGGCCGCCCCGGTCGAGGTGTGGCAGGTCGCCCTCAGGCCCCGCGAGGTCATCTCCGGCCTGGCCCTCACCGTCGTCACGGCCGCCCTGCCCATGGCCCTGGTCAGCCGCGCCACTGGTCTCGGCGCCGACTGGGTCGACCCTGCGGGCACGGCGGGGCGCAACGAGCAATGGACCTCGCTGCCGACCGCGCTGGGGATGGCGGTCGGGGCGGTCGGCCACGTCCTCGGCCGACCCGAGTGGCGCGACACGGGGATCTCCGTGGCCCGCGGAATCGGCCTGGTCGTGCTCGTGGTGGTCCTCGTCCTCGTGTGGCTCGGGGTGGCCAAACCGGGCGCGACGGTGGTCGGTGCCCGGGAGGTGGACCACGGCGAGCACTTCGGGGCGCACGTGACCGGTGCGGTCGAAGCGGGGCGGGCCCGCATCGTGCGGGCCTGCGGCTGGGCCTTCCTCGCCGTCGTCGTGCTGGCACCCGCCTTCCTCGGCTGGTACTTCCTCTGGGCGCTGCCACTGCTCGCGGCCACGCTCGGCACCGGGGCGTTGAGCGGAACGCTCGAGCGGTGGCTGCCTGTCGCGGCAACCGTGCTGTGCTTCGCGCAGCTGCCGGATGGCTACAGCCTCGGCCTGACCACGACGGCCATCGGGGTTCCCGTCGCCGTCGTCGCCGTGGTCCTGCTGCTGAGAGGTGCCGTGCGCTGGTCACGGCGGGCCGACTGGGCCGGCCTGCTCGACCTCGAGCGGCCGCTCGATCGTCCCTTCCACGGGGGCCTCACCGTGCCGACCGCGGAGGGTTTCGGGAGTGCTCCGGGACGTGGCCCGGGCGGTGGTCCCGGCGGGAAGGATCTGCGCGTGAGCACGTCGGCCCCACCCCCGTCCGGTCCCGGCTCCGGCTGGGCCACCACCGAGCTGGCCACGACGACCACACGGCGCCGCGGCGCCATGCTCGTCTTCGCCCTGCCCGTCCTTGCGCTCCTCGCCTTCGCGCTCTGGGCGTGGACGGCACGCGTGCACGAGGACGACGTCGCCGCCTACCGGGAGCTGCGGGCGCGGTTCGTCGACGTCCAGCGGGACCTGGTCCCGCTCGGCCAGAGCACGCGCCCACCCTGCGGGATCACCGACGAGGGCTGGGCCGAGCTCACCTGGGGAGCGATCAGCGGGCCCACGACGGAGGAGGTCGAGACGTACCTCCGGGCGTTCGGGTGGCGCCGGGACGGCGCGGAGACCGGCATCGTCCTGCGCCTCCAGGAGGAGGGACGCGGGCTGACGGCCCGGATCAGCCCCCCGAGCGGTGACGTCGGCGTGCGGCTGACGGGCACGAGCGAGGCAGACTCCCTCGCCTGCCTCCTGCACTGACGTCGCGGCCACATGACGAGAATCACGACGCCGGCCCGGAGACCACCTGACACGCTGTACCCCATGCGCTTGGTCTCCCAGTCGAAGAAGCTCGCGTCCGTCTGCTACGAGATCCGCGGACCCGTGCTCGCAGAGGCCAAGCGGCTCGAGGACGAGGGCCACCGGATCCTCAAGCTCAACATCGGCAACCCGGCGCCCTTCGGGTTCGAGGCGCCGGAGGACATCCTCGTCGACGTCATCAGCGCCCTACCGACCGCGCAGGGCTACAGCGACAGCAAGGGCATCGTCAGCGCCCGCCGGGCGATCAAGCAGCACTACGAGGTGCGCGACTTCCCGCGCCTCGACATCGACGACATCTATCTCGGCAACGGCGTCAGCGAGCTCATCGTCATGGCGATGCAGGGTCTGCTCAACGATGGCGACGAGGTGCTCATCCCCGCGCCCGACTACCCGCTGTGGACAGCAGCCGCCTCGCTCGCCGGCGGCACGCCCGTGCACTACATCTGTGACGAGCAGGCCGACTGGGCACCCGACCTCGACGACATCGCGGGCAAGATCACTGACCGCACCAAGGCCATCGTCGTCATCAACCCCAACAACCCGACCGGCGCCGTCTACCCCGTCGACGTCCTCGAGGGCATCGCCGAGCTGGCGCGCAGGCACCAGCTGATCATCATGGCGGACGAGATCTACGACAAGATCCTCTACGACGGCGCCACGCACACGTCCATCGCCGCCCTCGCGCCCGACCTCTTCTGCCTCACCTTCAACGGGCTGTCCAAGGCGTATCGGGTCGCGGGCTTCCGCTCCGGCTGGCTCGCCCTGACCGGCCCGAAGGAGCATGCGCGCAGCTACATCGAGGGTCTCGACGTCCTCGCCAACATGCGCCTCTGTGCGAACGTCCCGGCCCAGCACGCGATCCAGGTCGCGCTCGGGGGCTACCAGTCGATCAACGACCTCGTCCTTCCGGGCGGTCGCCTGCTCGAGCAACGCAATCGGGCGGTGGAGCTGCTGAGCCAGATCCCCGGAGTGTCGTGCACCACGCCGCCGGGCGCGCTCTACCTCTTCCCACGGCTCGACCCCAAGGTCCACCGCATCCTCGACGACGAGCGCTTCGCCTTCGACCTGCTCAGCGAGGAGAAGCTGCTCGTCGTGCACGGCACGGGCTTCAACTGGCCGACACACGACCACTTCCGGATCGTGTTCCTGCCGCGGGTCGAGGAGCTCGAGGACGCCGCGGAGCGGCTCGAGCGATTCCTCTCGACGTACTCCCAGTAGTCCGTATGCCGCTGGGGGTCAGGCGGCGTTGCTGGCCCACCACTTGAGCAGGGCCCCGAGGGCGATGCCCCACGCGACCGTGAGGAGGACCGACAGGGCGATCGCGAGGGCGGCATGGCGCCGTCCACTCGGCTCTCGGGCCAGGCTGATTCCGCCGAGGGCGAGCCCGAGCAGCTGTGGCAGGAAGCAGAAGCCGAAGACCACCCCGGCCACGGCGACGGCCAGGGCAGACCGAGCCAGCGGCGCGTCCGAGGCGAGGCGAACGCCTTCCCGGACCGGTGGGGGATGATCGGCTGCAGTCACGCGTTCAGCCTAACGATGGAGATGCAGATGCCCGTCCGCTCCAAGCCCTCGAGGTGGCTCCGCACGACCGCAGCCCTCATCCTCGTGGCTGCCGTGGGTGCGTGCTCGGAGGAGCAGCCGGGCCTCACCGACCTGCCACCCGACGTCGCGCAGGCCCGACCGAGCATCAGCGCCGAGGAGGCACGCTTCGTCCTCGTCGCCAGGGAGCGCGGGGCGTTCGTGACGGGAGCGACCGTCGACGACGACATCGAGACGGGGACCACGGTGTGCTGGGCCCTGCAGAACGGCGCCACGTTGCAGGAGATCGCGGTCGACGACCAGGACCAGCCGCTCGGCAACGAGGGCGACGAACTGCGCACCAAGCAGCTCATGGCCGCGGCGGTCGACGCCCTGTGTCCCGACTACGCCGACCAGGTCCCACAGCTCAACCTGCCCTGACGAACCGCCCAGCCGCATTGCCCTCGACCCCGCGTGCCCGCACAGGTCCGGTGGTTGACGAAGCGGGTTGCGGAAGAAGATCGCGAAGAAGGTCGCGGAAGAAACTGACCCGCCGCCGAGGTTGGCACCACCGTGACCAGACCTGCCCGCGCCCAGCTCGACATCCTCGACCTCGTCCCGATCGCCGAGGGTGGCTCCGCATCCGATGCCATCTCGCAGACCGTCGACCTCGCGCAGCAGGCCGAGGCGTGGGGCTACCAGCGGTACTGGATGGCCGAGCACCACAACTTCAGGGGGGTGGCCTCGTCATCCACGGCGGTGCTCATCGGGCACGTCGCCCACCACACCTCGACGATCCGCGTCGGTGCCGGCGGGATCATGCTGCCGAACCACGCCCCGTACGTCGTCGCCGAGCAGTTCGGCACGCTCGCCACGATGCACCCGGGTCGCATCGATCTCGGCCTCGGACGGGCACCGGGCACCGACCCCGCGACGGCACGGGCGCTGCGCCGCAACGAGGCAGCAGCGATGAACTTCGCGGCCGAGGTCGAGGAGCTCCAGGGCTATCTCGGGGAGCCTGACCCCGACGCCACCGTTCGGGCCATCCCCGGAGAGGGCACCCACGTGCCGATCTGGATCCTCGGGTCGAGCCATGGCGGCGCCCAGGTCGCCGCTGCTCTGGGACTGCCCTACTCGTTCGCCTCACACTTCGCGCCTGCCGCGTTGATGAGTGCGCTCGAGGTCTACCGTCGCGGCTTTCAGCCGTCCCCGCTGCCGGACGGCCTCGAGGAGCCCAGGACCATGGCCGGGGCCAACGTCATGGTCGCCGACACGCAGGCCGAGGCCGAGCGCCTCTTCACCTCGGTCCTCGAGCGTTTCCGGAGCATCGTGACTGGCCGGCGCAGCGGCCTGAGGCCGCCGGCCGAGGCCGCGCCCGGGCCGTTGCTGGCCTCCTGGTCGCCTGCGGAACGCGCCGCCGTCACCGAGATGACGCGGGTGTCGTTCGTCGGCACGCCCTCACAGGTGCGGGAGGACCTCGAGTCCTTCACGCGAGCGACCGGCGTCGACGAGGTCATCGTCACCTGTGGCGCCTACGACCCCGGGGCGCGCAAGCGATCGCTGGAGCTCCTCGCCGACGCCTGGTCCTGACGCCCCGCTCGCCCGATCTGGAAGGCTCTCCCCATGCCCGAGCAGACCACTGACCCCAAGAACCTCCGCCGCGTCACCCTGACGCGCGACAGGGTGGGCCGCTACACGGTCCGCAACGACCGCGGCGGCTCGATCACGACGAGCTCGGGCACCGAGGAGCTCTCGCCGGTCGAGCTGCTGCTCGCCGGCATCGCGGCCTGCACTGCCGTCGACGTCGACACCGTGACGTCACGACGGGCCGAGCCGGAGCAGTTCGAGATCGAGGTCACTGCCGACAAGGTCAAGGACGAGCAGGGCAACCATCTCGAGGACATCGAGGTGACCTTCCGCGTCCGCTTCCCCGAGGGGGAGGGCGGGGACGCCGCACGCGCGATCCTCCCCACGCTCGTGCGTCGGTCGCACGAGGAGTTCTGCACCGTGAGCCGCACTGTCATGCTCGGCGCCGAGGTCACGCCCCGCATCGAGTGACGTCGTGCTGCAGGTGGCCCTCCACGTGTGCCTGGTGGCGGTGAACACGTGGCCGCACGGGACCTCTGACCCTGTGCCACGTCCCTCCGGAGGCCCCATGATCGATCTACCCCGACAGCAAGGAGGCCCAGCATGAGTCGCCCGCCACGCCATCCGATCAGCACCGTGGCACGGTTCCTGCTCGCCGCCCTCGTCGGCGCGGTCGTCGCGGTCATCGTCATCCTCAACCTGCACATCCTCGTGGGCCTCGAGGAAGGCTATGCCGCCGGCCCAGCCGACGTCGTCGCGTGGTCGCCCCTGCTCGCAGTGGCCGACATCGCCCTGCTGGTTGCCGGCCCCGTGTTGGGGGTCGTCGCTGCGGCCAGGCTGCGACGTCGCGCCGATGGGAAGACCGGCCGGTCGGGTTGAGCGCCGCGCGAGCCGATGAACCGATGAACGATCACTGACGAGCCCCGGGCCGGGCCTCCTGCTTCGCAGGTGTCAGTCGCGCGACATGGGGCGCACGGTGAGGATCTGCTCGGCGCGGCCGACCGGCCCGAGCTCGTCGTGGAGCGTCGTCGACGTCAGGCCCATTCCGGTGGCGCCCATGGTGACCTTCGTGTCGAAGCCGACCCAGCCGCTGGCAGCCCGGACCGGCTCGCGGAAGAGGTGGATCGTCAGGTCGACGTTGGGGAACATCCACTCCTGCGGTGAGACCCGCACCGCGATGCCGTTGGCGGTGTCGACGAGGCGGATGAGGTCAGCCGTGGGGGAGCAGGTCTCCCCGTCGACGAGGGTGTGCGGGCTGCGGATCCAGGTCCGGGTGCGGCCGGGACGACGCTCGGGGTCGGCGCGGAACTCCACACCCCTGATGTAGCCGCCCTCCCAGACCTCGGTGCCGTGCCAGGCGGGGAACGACTCGGGGCCCGGCATCGGCTCGAACTCGACCGCTGCCACGGGTGAGCTGTCGTGGGCGGCGAGCCGCCAGGCGTGCGCGCGCACGACGTCGCGTCCGTCGACCGACAGGGTCGCCTCGACGAGCTCGATGCTGCGCCCGGGGCGGGTCGTGCGCACGGCGACCTGGCTCGGTCGCGCCGGGATCATGCCGAGGATGTCGAAGCTCACCCGGGCCAGCTGCATGCCCTCTCGCGGCTCGTGCAGGTCGATCGCGTGGGTGAGGATGCCGCTCACCGGCGCCATGTGCTGCTCGTCGTCGCGCCAGGCTCCTTGGGCGTGGACGGTCGGGGCGTAGAGGTCGTCGCCGATTCGGCGGTAGAAGGCGGGCACGTCCTCCTCGAGGGTGAACTCGCCGTCGGAGGGAGGACCAGAAGAGGAGTTCGTCGTGCTCACGACCGCCACCCTACGTCTGCGCCCCGGGCTCGGTCCTACGACTCGGACGGGGTGAGGACTCCCAGGCCGAGGTCGACCATGCGGACGAGTCGTGGTGCGAGCTCGTCGATGGCACTGCGTGGCAGGTCTCGAAGCGGCCCCTCGAGCGCGAGCATGGCCAGGCCGTGCACCGCGGACCACGCGAGCAGCTCGGCACCCTCGCGCTCACCGGGCGGCAGCACTCCGCTCTCGAGCATCTCGTCGAGCTGGTCGGACAGGAGCTGGAACGGCGTCCGCCCACCCTCGCCTGCCGCGTCCGGCGACGCGGAGCGGCTGAGGTCCGTCGGCACCGCGAACGCCGTGCGGAACAGACCCGGCTCGGTGAGGGCGAAACGGAGGTAGCCGACGCCGACCGCGCGGAACCGAGCCCGCGCCCGCGTCGCGGGGTCGAGGTCGTCGTCCACCTCACCGATCGCCTTCTCGATGACGTCAGCGGCGCGGGCCTGCGCGCGGGAGACGACGTCGGCGAGCAGGGCGTCGCGGTCGGAGAAGTGGCGGTACGCGGCGTTGGCGGACACGCCGACCCTCCGGGTCGCCTCGCGCAGCACGACTGCATCCGGTCCGCCCTCTCGGGCCAGCTCCAGACCGGCCTCGAGAAGCGCCCGTCGCAGGTCACCGTGGTGGTAGGTCTCACGCGCGATGCTCACCCCCTCATGATGGCCCCCTCCGCGTCGTGGGCTGGCATCGCGGCTGGGCGTATGGGTGGGTGTCGCGGGTTCGCGCCGCGCCCTCCTCTCCCAGAAGGTGGAGTCGGGGGCTCGGCGGGTGCGGCAGAGTAGGGCCCGACAGCGACACCACCGATCAAGGGGACAGATGGACTTCCTGGCCTATGCACTCTCGCTCGCCGTCAACGTCGCCGTCGTCGCGGCCGTCGTCCGCCGCCTGCTGGGGGTGCCCGTCGGGTGGCCGCGGACGATCCTCGTCAGCCTGTCGATGTTCGGAGTCGGCCGCGGCCTCCTCGACTGGATCACCAGGGCACTCCACCTCGATCTGAGCCCCACCGGTCCGTTCGTGGCTGCGACGGGCGCGGTCATCCTGCTCGCCCTCGCCTGGCTGCTCGCTGCCCAGGTGATCATCCTCGCGGTCCTCGAAGCCTTCGTCCCGACGGGAACGCTCCCCGGGCCGCTCACGATGCTGCGCTCCCTGCCGGCCCGGCGCCGGCGGGCCGTGCGCTACACGAGCATCGTGCGCATCGCCGCCTCCCACGGCCTCGGCGCGTACCTCCGCCCCGTGCCCACCGGGACGGACGTGCCTGACTCCAAGGTGGCGCGGTCACTGCGTGAGGCGCTCACCGACGGTGGGGTCACCTTCATCAAGCTCGGACAGATGCTGTCCTCGCGTCCGGACCTGCTGCCCGAGGCCTACGTCCGGGAGCTCTCGCAGCTGCAGAGCAACGTCCCCCCGGCACCGTGGCCGAGGATCCGGACGGTGCTCGAGCGTGAGCTCGGACGACCGCTCGAGGAGGTCTTCGACGAGATCGACGAGGAGCCGGTCGCCGCCGCGTCCGTCGCCCAGGTCCACGTCGCCCGGCTCGTCGGGGGTGACGAGGTCGTCGTCAAGGTCCAGCGGCCGGATGCCCGCCGTCAGGCGGTCGCCGACCTCGACATCGTCCTGCGGCTCGGGGGTTGGCTGGAGCGTAAGACGAGCTGGGGGCGGCGCCTCGGTGTCCAGGCCCTCGCGCGGGGCTTCGCCCGGTCGCTCGAGGAGGAGCTCGACTACCGCGTCGAGCTCGGCAACATGCGGGCCGTCGCGGAGGGGGTCGGGCGCGCCGGCCGCCCCCGCGTCCACGTCCCCCGGGCGCTCGACGAGCTCTCGTCGTCGCACGTCATCGTCATGGAGCGGATGCGGGGCCGGCCGGTCTCGGCCGCCGGGCCGATCCTCGACCGCTTCTCCCCGGACGAGCGCCGGGCGATGGCCGAGGACCTCCTCGGCGTGGTGCTCCACCAGGTCGTCGTCACCGGTGTCTTCCACGCGGACCTCCACCCGGGCAACATCTTCGTCACCGGGGACGGTGAGCTGGGCCTCCTTGACCTCGGCGCGGTGGGACGGCTCGACCGCGGCGCGCGCACCTCGATCGGGCTGCTCCTCGCCGCGGTCGACCGCCAGGACTCGCTCGCCGCCACCGACGCCCTGCTCGACCTGCTGGACCGGGGGGAGTACCTCGACGACCGCAGGCTGGAGCGCGACATCGGCCAGCTCATCCTCCGTCACGGGTCGGGCCTGTCCGCGGCGGGAAGCGCGGCCCTCTTCGTCGACCTCTTCCGCCTCGTCATCGACCACGGCTTCGCGGTGCCCTCCCAGGTGGCGGCGGCGTTCCGGGCGCTCGGCTCGCTCGAGGGCAGCCTGCGGATCATCTGCCCCGGGATCGACCTCGTCGACGCCGCTCGCGAGCAGGGTCGGGGTCTGGTCAAGGCCACGATCACGCCCTCCGGCGCGCGGGACGCGCTCGAGGCGCAGCTCGCCACCCTGCTCCCCGTGATCCAGCGGCTGCCACGGCGGATCACCAAGATCACCGAGGACATCGAGGCCGGCCGCCTCACCGTCAACGTGCGGGCTCTCGGCGATCCTCGCGACCGGGCCTTCGTCACCGGGATCGTCCACCAGCTCGTCATGACCGCGCTGGCGACCGCGTGCGTCCTCGGCGGGATCGTCCTCGTCGTCGCCGAGGGCGGGCCGATGATGACCGCCACCGTCCCGCTCAACGCCTTCCTCGGTTTCACCCTGCTCTTCTTCGGCTTCGTGCTCGGCAGCCGGGTCCTCGTCCTCATCTTCCACCAGCACCGGACGACGGCGGCCGCGCTGCGCTCGGACTGGCCACGCTGACTGGCGGGCAGCCCTCAGCCTCCGTCGGGGTACTGCGCCGGCATCGGCAGGCCGCTGTCGGAGAGGACGGTGCGCAGGACGTCGGGACGGTTCGTCGTGAGGCCGTCGACACCGAGCGCGATGAGGTGCTTCATCACGGGGGCGTCGTCGACCGTCCACGGCACGACGAGCAGCCCCGCCTCGTGCGCCCGCCGCACCAGGCCCATGCCGACGAGCCCCTCGTCGGGGGCCAGCACGCGGACTCCGTCGACCATGCGAGCGGCCCGGACGACGTCGCCGCCGACCTCGTCGACGTCCACCCCGGCGAGCCACGGTGACGCACCGGGCGCGCCCACCTCGAGATGCTCGCTCGAGGCCATCGCGGCCAGCGGCACCGACGGTGCCCGGCTGTGGAGCTCGACGAGGCTGGACCAGTCGAAGGAGCGGACGGTCACGCGCTCCGCGAGCCCCGCGTCCTCGACGACGTCCCAGACGGCCTGCACGACCTGCGTGCGCCTCACCGTCGCGTCGGGGTCGTCCGGCTGGGTCGTGATCTCGAGGTCGAAGCGGATGTCAGCGCCTCGCTCGCGGACGAGCGCGAAGACCTCGCGCACGAGCGGAACACGTCCGTCCTCAGCCACGCGCTGGTCCTCGAAGTCCGGGTGCCGGTCGATCGCGCAGTCCAGGGTGCGCACCTGCTCGAGCGTGAGGTCCCGGAAGAGCTTGCCGACGTAGGGCTGGTCCGCGTCTGGCGCGCTCGCCGGACGGGTGTCGCGGCAGAGCTCGGCGTTCACGCGCGGCCCCTGGGCCACCACGACCTCGCCGTCCCTCGTCACCTGCGCCTCGAGGACCAGCGTCGTCACCCCGAGGTCGAGCGCGCGTCCGAAGGCCTCCAGCGTGTTCTCGGTCGTCAGGGCCATGCCGCCGCGGTGCGCCTGGAGGTCGAAGGTCGCGGCGAGGCGTGGTGGGGAGACGACACTCGGGTCGGGTCGTCGCGGCGGGTTGCCGCAGGCGGTGAGCAGTGCCGCGAGAGCGGCCACCACGGCCACAGCGCGTGTCCGGGAGGTCACCCCGCGAGTGTGCCACTCTGGTGGGCATGTCGGTGCCCGAGCCGGTTCTCTCTGCAGCGCGTGGGGCGCGGCGCGTCGTCGTCCTCACCGGTGCCGGGATGTCGGCCGAGAGCGGGGTGCCGACCTTCCGGGACGCCCAGACGGGTCTCTGGGAGCGGTACGCCGCGGAGGACCTCGCCACGCTGGACGCCTGGCGGCGGGACCGGTCCTTCGTCCTGGCCTGGTATCTCTGGCGGTTCGGGCTCGTCGCCCAGGTCGAGCCGCACCCGGGCCACCGTGCGGTCGCCCAGTGGGCCCGACTGGCGAATGCACCGCAGGTGTCGGTCGTGACGCAGAACGTCGACGACCTCCACGAGCGCGCCGGCAGCCCCGACGTCGTCCACCTCCACGGCGCCCTGGCTGACTGGCGCTGCGAGGACTGCGCCGAGGCCTACGAAGGAGACCTGCCTGTGGCGGACGAGGCGACGGACGCCACAGACCGCGTTGATCCGCCCCGGTGCCAAGCCTGCGGTGCCGCGGTACGGCCCGGGGTCGTGTGGTTCGGCGAGGCGCTGCCCATGGTCGAGTGGTACCAGGCGGTCGCGCTCGTCGAGACCGCCGACCTCGTCCTCGTCGTCGGCACGTCGGGGATCGTCCACCCGGCTGCCGGGCTTCCCGCGATGGCTCGGGCGGCCGGTGCCGTCGTCGTCGAGGTCAACCCTCACGAGACCGAGGTCTCGCACGTCGCCCACCACGTCTGGCGGGAGACGGCGGCCACCGCGCTGCCGGCCCTCGTGGAGTCGGTCCGCACCTGACCGCCGCCGAGCGGACGCCCTCGCGCGCACGGCACGCCGTTCGACCCCAGCGCGAGCGAGGCGTACCGTAACCTACGGAAGCGTAAGTTACGGTACCGGAGGTTGGACATGGACGGGCAGCGGACCCCTGTCGTCATCCAGGGCGGGATGGGGGTCAACGTGTCTGCGTGGCCGCTTGCCCGAGCAGTCTCGCGCCGAGGCCAGCTCGGCGTCGTCTCCGGGACTGCGCTCGACGCGGTCCTGGCCCGCGGCCTCCAGGACGGAGACCCCGGCGGCCACCTGCGACGGGCGCTCGCAGCGTTCCCGGACCAGGAGATGGTCGAGCGCGCGCTCTCCCGCTACTTCATCGAGGGGGGCCGCGGCGCCACCACCCCCTACCGGCCCAACCCGACGCTGACGATCACGCCCAGCCGCGGGGCGGTCGAGCTGTCGGTCCTCGGCAACTTCGCCCACGTCTGGCTCGCCAAGGAGGGCCACGACGGCATCGTCGGGATCAACTACCTCGAGAAGGTCCAGATGGCCACCCCGTCGGCCGCCCTCGGCGCCATGGTCGCGGGAGTCGACTACGTCCTCATGGGCGCCGGGATCCCCCGTGAGATCCCGCAGCTGCTCACCGACCTCGCCGCGGCCCGACCGGCCGGCCTGTCCATCGACGTCCAGGACTCGACGCGCACCCACAGGAGCAGCATCGACCCGATCGACGTGCTCGGCGCACACCTGCCCGTGCTCACCCGCCCCACGTTCCTCGCGATCATCTCGCTGCACAGCCTCGCGGGCTACCTGCATCGCGACGAGTCGATCCGTCCTGACGGTTTCGTCGTCGAGGGGCCCGTCGCCGGCGGGCACAGCGCGCCGCCACGCGGCAAGCTCACTCTCGACGGCGACGGCCAGCCGGTGTACGCCGACCGCGACCTCGCGAACCTCTCCGCCATGGTCAAGATCGGCCTGCCCTTCTGGCTGGCGGGCGCCTACGGCACACCCGAACGCGTGGCCGACGCCCTCGCCGCGGGGGCCACCGGCGTCCAGGTCGGCACGATCTTCGCCCTCTGTGACGAGTCCGGAATCACGGAGGATCTCCGACGCCAGACGCTGGTCGAGCTCGCGGCCGGCACGCTCAGCGTCCGCAACGACCCATCGGCCTCACCCACCGGGTTCCCCTTCAAGGTGGCGAGCCTGCCCGGCACGCTCTCCGAGCCCGACGAGTACGCCGCCCGGCCCCGCCTCTGCGACCTGTCCTACCTTCGCGAGCCGTTCGAGCGGGCGGACGGGTCGGTGGGCTACCGCTGCGCGGCCGAGCCCGTCGATGCCTACGTTCGCAAGGGCGGGTCGCTCGAGGCGACGGTCGGGCGCAAGTGCCTCTGCAACGCCCTCATGGCCGACGTCGGACTCGGGCAGCACCGACGCGACGGCTACGCCGAGCTCCCCGCGGTGACCCTCGGCCAGGACCTCGAGGGTGCCCGTCGGCTCGTCGCCGAGCACCCCGACGGCTGGACCGCCACCGACGCCGTCGACTTCCTGCTGGCCCACGTCACCGTCGCGTGACGGCACCCTGACCCGGGGCCTGAGCCCAGCGGCATACGGCAACGGAGTCGTATGCCGCCGAGCCCACCTGCTGGTCAAGCGCGCTCGCGCCGGGGCGGGCTGAAGAGCTCGTGGAGGCAGTCCTGGAACATCGCCGTGTGCGCGTCGACGTCGGCCCGGGTGGTGGCCGGGGACATGAGCGCCATGTTGTGGAACGGCGTGAGCAGGATGCCCCGGTTGAGCGCGTAGAGGTGGAGGTACTGCTGCAGCTCGAAGTCGTCGGCGTCGTGGGCCTCCAGGCCGGTGCGAGCCGGCGCCGGCGAGAAGTTGTACTCGGCCCGGGCGCCCAGCCGGGTCACGTGCCACGGAGCGCCGACGGCGTCGATCCCCGCCTGCACGCCGTCTGCCCACGCGTCCGCGAGGGGGACCATGTGGTCGAAGGCCTCCGGTGTCATGACCTGCTCGAGAGTGGCCTTCATCGCCGCCATGGACAGGCCGTTGCCTGCCAGGGTGCCGCCGATGCCGCCCACGTCGATGTCCTCGAGCTCGACGGAGCGGGCGATGCGGTCGGCCACCTCCTGGGTGAAGCCGAAGGTTCCGCACGGGACCCCGCCGCCGATCGACTTGCCGATGACGAGGAAGTCCGGGTGGAGGTTGTCGCGGCGAGTGATGCCGCCGGGGCCCGCGCAGATGGTGTGGGTCTCGTCGTTGATGAGGATGACGCCATACCTCGTCGCGAGCTCCCGGACGGCCTCGTTGTACCCGCCGTCCGGCAGCACGATCCCGATGTTGGTCAGTGCCGGCTCGACGAGGATCGCCGCGACGTCGCCCTCGGCGAGAGCCTTCTCCAGGCCCTCGACGTCGTTGAACTCCACCACCCGGGTCGTCTCCGCCGTGTCGACGGGAGGCCCGATGTTGTTGCGGCGGTTGGCAGTTCGACCCTCATCGAGCGTCGCGAACGTCTCGTCGACCGATCCGTGGTAACAGAAGTTGTGCACGACGATCTTCGACCGGCCGGTGAGGTGCCGGGCGTAGCGGATGGCGTGGCGGTTCGCGTCGGTCGCAGTGAGGGTGAACTGCCAGTAGGGCAGCCCGAAGCGCTCGGACAGGCCGTCCGAGACGGCGATGGCGTCCTCGGTCGGCAGCATGGTCGTGATGCCGCGGGAGAGCTGGGCCGTCACGGCGTCGACCGTCGGGCCGGGGGAGTGGCCCATCATCGCGCCGGTGTCCCCGAGGCAGAGGTCGACGTGGTCGATGCCGTCGACACAGGTGAAGTGCGCGCCCTCGGCGCGGTCCACGAAGACGGGGAAGTCGCCCGGCCACTTGACCATCCAGCTCATCGGCACACCACCCGGCATGTGGGCCCGGGCCCGCTCGGCGAGCGCAGCAGATCGGGGTCGAGCGGCCCGGAAGGACGCGAGCTCCCTCTCGTGGAGCTCGGCGAGGTGGGCACGGTCGACGGTGGCGCGGTCGGTCATGACGACATCGTGCACAATCGCCCATGATTGCGGAAGGGGTTGTTCAGAACCGGTCACACCACTGATTCCGAAGGCGGGCGCCGGGAACAGGTCGAGATCGGTCGACCCCGCCATCGTCAACCCGGCCGAATCCGGGCATACTTCGGCTCATGCCCACGTCCCGGTACGGCGGTCTCAGCCTGTGGCACGACACCCTCGACGACGACCTGGCTCCGCGGCCGGCCCTCGGTGGTGACCTCGACGTCGACGTCGCCGTCATCGGTGCGGGCTACACCGGGCTGTGGACCGCCTACCACCTCGTCCGCGCCGACCCGGGGACCCGGGTCGTCGTCATCGACAAGGAGATCGCGGGCTTCGGGGCGTCCGGCCGCAACGGCGGGTGGTGCTCCGCGCTCTTTCCCACGTCGCTGAAGCGCATGGCCGTCGAGCGCGGCCGCGACGCCGCCGTGCGCATGCAGCGACTGCTCAACGAGACGGTGCCCGAGGTCGGCCGGATCGCTTCCGAGGAGGGGATCGACTGCCACTTCGACCAGGGTGGTTCCCTCTCCGTGGCGCGCAACCCGGCGCAGCTCCAGCGCCTCCGCGCCCAGGTCGCCGACCATGCCGCGTGGGGCTTCGGCGACGAGGACCAGCGCCTCCTCGACGCCACAGAGGTGCGCGAGATCGCCGCCGTCGACGGGGCCCTCGGCGGCACCTGGACCCCACACTGTGCTGCGATCCATCCCGCCCGGCTCGTGCGCGGACTCGCGAGCGCCGTCGAGCGCCGTGGCGTGACGATCCACGAGCAGACGGCCGCTGTTGACGTGCACAGCCGTCATGTGGTCACGGCACACGGCACGATCCGCGCCGAGCACGTCGTCCTCGCCACCGAGGGCTACACGGCCACCGTCGCGGGCCGGCGTCGGAGCCTCGCACCGGTGTACTCCCTCATGACCGCGACGGAGCCGCTCCCGGACGACCTGTGGGCGCAGATCGGCCTCGAGAATCGGGCGACCTTCGCGGACAACCGGCACCTCGTCATCTACGGCCAGCGCACCCGTGACGGTCGGATCGCGTTCGGCGGTCGGGGTGCCCCCTACCACTACGGCTCCAAGGTCTCGCCGGGCTACGAGCGGGACACCAGGGTCCACTCGATGCTGCGCAGGGTCCTCGTCGAGCTCTTCCCCGTGCTGCGGGACGTCGAGTTCACGCACTCCTGGGGTGGCAACCTCGGCGTGCCCCGTGACTGGTATCCGGCGGTGCGGCACGACCGCCGCACCGGCCTCGCCTTCGCCGGTGGCTACGTCGGTGACGGGGTCGCGACGGCCGCGCTCGCGGGGCGCACGCTCGCAGCGATGATCAGCGACGACGACCCGGAGGACCTCAGGTCCCTGCCGTGGGCCGGGAGGACCTCACGACAGTGGGAGCCCGAGCCGTTGCGCTGGCTCGGCGTCAACGCCGTCACGGCCCTCATGGGGGCCGCCGACCGCTCGGAGCGTCGCTCGGGTCGCCCGTCGCGGGCCGCAGCCGCCTTCTGGAGCGCCCTCGGCCAGTAGTCAGGTCAGCCGGCCGGGCGGAACGCGCCGTCGTCGAGGACGGGCACGCGCTCACTCGTGTCCAGCTCGGCCGCGACCCGGACATCGTCGCCGAATCCGCTCTCGACGAGCTCACGGCCGCTCGCGCACGACTCGAGCGCAGGCAGCACGCCGTCCTGGACCCGCGACCACGCCGCGAGGGCCACGGACGACTCGGCGCTGAGGAGCATCGGCCCGGCGCGGTGCTCGAGCCGCGAGACGATCGCCTCGACGACGGCCCCGGCACCCCACAGGTCCTCCGCCGCGGGCCGCAGGCTGCCATCGGGCCAGCGCTCCCCGGCAGGCACGACGACGACCGCGGGGTCACCGACGGAGCCCTCGCGTCCGGCCGCGGCCGCCAGCTCCTCGAGCCGCCGCACGACCCAGGCGGCCACCGCCCTGCGGTTCCGCAGCGAGCCGGCCGCCACGACCGCCCCGCCGTCGTCGAGCAGTGCGCAGATCGTCGAGCCGTTCGGCGAGGGAAGCACGAGGCGCTCCACCGTGCCGCTCGCCGCTCGGATCGAGGCCGGGGACAGGCTGACCCCGGCCTCCTCCGCGGCCGCGCGCCTGCCCACGGCGAGCACCGCGTCGTGCTGCCGAGCGAAGCCGGGGGCGGAGCCGTCCTTCCACCGGTACGGCCACACCGTCATGCCGGCGTCGACGGCCACGGACACCGCCGTCGTGAAGCTGAGCACGTCGACGACGACGGCGACCACGGGACCGCGCTCAGCGGCATACGACACGAGGGACGCGGCCCCCACGGGACCCCACTCGACCCGGACCGTCCCACCGTCCTGGCTCCAGCAGTCACGCACCGGCGTCCAGCTCCCTCACGAGACGGGCCGGCGCGGTGTTGCGGTACGACGCGTCGACGAGCTCGGCGACCTCGGCCCAGTCGACCCGTTCGACACCGCCGATGACGTGGAAGCTCAGACCGAGCCACCCATTGGTCCCGACGTACGCCGGGACGAAGAAGCGCTCGTGCTCGAGCAGCGCCGCACGCTCGCTCGCGTCGGGCAGGAAGAGCAGGGCGTTGCGGGCGACGGGAGCGAAGTGGTCACCCTTGAGCGAGCCGCCGAAGATGGCGAACACCTTGCGGGTGAAGAAGTTCGGGCGGCCGTGCGAGATCTTCTCGGCGGCGCCGGGCAGGGCGAGGCAGATCTCCCGCACCCGGGCGAGGTAGGGGTCGTCCTCGTCGAACATCGTGGGATGCGCCATGTCCCAACGCTACGGGAGGACGTATGCCGCTGGGCTCGCTCGGTGCCCCGGCACGTCCGCGCCACGGCGGCACTCACCCGTCGGGCGACGGACCGGTGGAAGGCTCAGGCGCTGCAGGCCCCGCCGCACCCGCCCGGCCCGCAGCCACCACAGCCCCCGGCGGCCACCACCGGCTCGCGCTGCTCGTCCTTGGACGCCCACGCCTGCGCGAGAGCCTGGTCGAAGACCTCGGCAGACTGTGCCCCCGACACCCCGTAGCGCCGGTCGAGGACGAAGAACGGAACCCCGGTGATGCCGAGCATCTTGGCGGTGGCCTCGTCGCTCCGGACGTGGTTGCCGTAGTCGTCGGAGTCGAGCATCGAGCGGACCGCGTCGGCATCGAGACCGACCTCGGATCCTGCGTCAGGGCCGAGGTGGGAGCCGAGGTCGGAGGCGATCGCGACGAGAGTGTCGCGCTCGCCGATCGCCCTGCCCTCGACGAAGTACGCCTGCAGGAGCCGCGCGTGGGCACGCCCGGCGAGCTCGCCGCCGCCCACGTCGGCTGCGAGGTGGACGAGCCGGTGCGCGTCGAAGGTGTTGCCGTATCGGGCGCTCTGCCAGTTGAAGTCGAGACCGAGCTCGGCTGCCTGTGCGGCGAGGACCTCGTGCTGGGCGACGGCCTCCTCGCGCGAGGTGCCGTACTTGGCGGCGATGAGCCCGGGCAGGTCGTGCTGAGAGACACGCTCGGCGTTGCGGTCGAGCTCGAAGCTGTGCCACTGGACCTCCACCTCGTCGCGGTGCTCGAACCGCTCGAGCGACTGCTCGAAGCGACGGCGCCCGAGGTAGCAGTAGGGGCAGACGATGTCGGTCCAGATGTCGATCCTCACGACTCGACAACCTACGCCCTGACGGCGGCCACGGTCGGCGCCGCCCCCGCGCCGGGTGCGGACGGCGAAATCTTGCCGTGTCCGGTCGGTGTGCGTGCCTAGGGTGGGGCCATGCCCACCCTCACGCCGTCCTCCCGAGCCTGGCCGGCTCGATGGTGGCAGCTGTCGGGCACGGGACTCTTCTTCGCAGCCGGGTACTTCCTCATCTCGATGTCGCCGAGCCTGCTGCCGCGGACGTGGTACTACCAGGGCGTCATCAGCGGCCTCAGCGCGGCAGCGGGCTACGGACTCGGCGTGCTCGTCGCGTGGATCGTGCGCGGTCTGGCTCGCCTCATCGACCTGCGCATCTCGGTCAGCCCCGAGACCGGCCACTTCCTCCGCGTCGCCCTGCCCGTACTCAGCGGCGTCGCCGTCGTCGCCCTCACGTTCTCCAACGTCCGCTCCCAGGGGCGGACAGCCGAGTTCCTCGGGCTTCCCCCACTGCGGCCCGTTGACTGGATCGGGGCCATCGCCCTCGCCGTCGGTCTCTCGGCGTTGCTGCTCGCCATCGCCCGCGGCCTGCGACGGGCCACCCACCGGCTCGCCGAGGCTGCCGGTCAGGTGCTGCCGCGCACCCTCGCGTCGATCATCGCGGTCGTCGTCGTGGCGACGGCGACCCTCTGGGTCTCCGACAGCGTCCTCTTCCACCGCGGGATGCAGGCCATGGCCGCCATGGCCGCCCAGGTCAACGCGAAGCAGCCGATCGGGCGCACGGCCCCGACGTCCCCCCTGATCTCGGGCGGACCAGGGTCCTTGGAGAGCTATGCCAGCCTCGGCTACCAGGGCCAGATGTTCGTCACGAGCGCCCCGAGCGCGGAGCAGATCGGTGAGGCAACGGGGCGCACCGCGCTCGAACCGATCCGCGTGTATGCGGGACGGGGCGAGGAGCGCACGATCGACCAGGTCGCCGACGCAGTGCTCGCGGAGCTCCACCGGACCAACGCGTTCGACCGCAGTGTGCTCGCCGTCATCACGACGACCGGGACGGGCTGGGTGGACGACTGGTCGGTGCAGGCGATCGAGTACCTCACCAACGGCGACAGCGCCACCGCGGCGATGCAGTACAGCTACCTGCCGAGTGCGATGGCCCTCATCACCGACCGGGAGAGCACGCGCGAGGCCGGCCGGGTCCTCTTCGACAGGATCCACGCCGTGTGGTCGCGCCTGCCCGAAGACGCCCGGCCCAAGCTCGTCGTCGGGGGTGAGTCGCTCGGGTCCTACGGGGGGCACGCCGCCTTCGCGGACGCCGACGACATGCTGCGGCGCGCGGACGGCGGGGTGTGGGTGGGCACGCCGAGCTTCACCGAGATCCACGCAGAGCTGACTGCCGCCCGGACCCCCGGGTCGCCGCAGATCGCCCCGGTCATCGAGGACGGCCGGCACTTCCGCTTCGTGACCAGCGCCGACGAGCTGACCCACGACTACTACGGCCGGGACTACGGGGAGTGGGCCTTCCCCCGCTACGTCTACGCCCAGCACCCCTCGGACCCCGTCGTCTGGTGGGACCCGGCCATTCTCGGTGCCGAGCCTGACTGGCTGCGCGAGCCGCGCGGCCGGGACGTCAACCCCGACGTCACGTGGATCCCCTTCGTGACCTTCTGGCAGCTGACGACGGACATGGCCGTGGGCCACGATCCCGCGGACGGCTTCGGCCACCGCTACGGCCCGGAGCTCATCCCGGCGTGGGGTGCCGTCCTCGGCGGAGTGCCCGGGCAGGACTACCGACGGATCATCGCCGGCGTCGAGAAGACGGTCTACCGCACGGAGTGACTCACGGGCGCGAGCAGGCCCTCACCCGGAGCTGGACGTTCGTCCGACTGACGCAAGTCGCACGGTCTGTTCGTCCGCTCGAGTGCGCCGTCAGGCGCGATAGCCGAAGCGCGCCAGGTAGTGCCACACCCGCTTGAGCGCCTGCTCGTCGTGCCGGCCGGTCCGGCTCGCGTCACCGACGACTCGCGGCGTGAGGACCCCGTGCTCGGCGAGGCGCTCGCCGAGGGCGACGAACTCAGGTCCGCGGTAGCCCGGATGGGCCCGAAGCGTGTCGACGTCGAGGACGTAGCCGGCGTGCCACTCGACCTCGACCCCGAGGCGGGCGGCGTCCTCCTCGACCGGTCCGCCCCGGTAGCAGGGGTCGAGGACGATCGCCTCGACGTCGGCCCTCAGGTCGAGGACGCCGTGGACGTGTGCCTCGACGTAGTCATCGAGGGGGTCATGCGCCTCGGCACCCGGGAACAGGGCGGGATGGGCGTCCGCGAGCTCGGACAGGGCATAGCGATCCGCGACGCCGAAGTGCTCGGGATCGAAGACGCTGTCGGGGTAGCAGAAGGTGGTCCGCGCCAAGGTGTGCGGCGCGAGGCGCAGGTGAGCCGACCCGAACCGTGGGGCGCCGCCGTAGGGGGCGCGGAAGCGGTTGAGCGCGCCGTACTTCGGGCGCAGGCCCGGTTCGACCGCATCGTAGGCGGCGCCGAAGATCCGGCTCTCCCAGCTCCACCGGTCCCCGCCGGGATGCGCGGTCAGGCCACCGTTGCTCGTCCGGGTCTCGAACTGCGACCGGTAGAGACCGTCCCGGGCCATGGCCCGCAGGATGGGGTCGCCGCCGAAGAGCCGGTCCGGATGGAAGTTGAGAGTCACCCGGAGCCCGTCATCGAGGGGCCCACCGCGAGAGCGGGCCCGGACATGACCGAGGGCCCGCGCGACCGGTTCGGGAAGGGCGTCGATCACGCACTCACCGTATCGAGGCGAGCTCCCGAGTCTCCTCTGAATTGACGGCGCCCCTTGCGGCACGGAGCGCCTCGTCGAGGTCCGCGATGAGGTCGGCCGGGTGCTCCAGCCCTATCGAGAGCCGGAGCAGTCCCGCGTTGGGGCGGGCCTCGGGCGCGACGGGCCGGTGGGTCAGCGCGGCGGCGTGCTGGATCAGGGTGTCCACCCCGCCGAGCGACACGGCGTGGGTGATGAGCCGGCAGCCCTCGGCGACGGCCGCAGCCGTCGCGTAGCCGCCCTCGAGCACGACGGCGAGGACCGCGCCAGGACCGTCCATCTGGGTCCCGACGAGGCCACGAGGATCGCAGCCGGGGAGACCGGGGTAGGCGACGTGCGCCACGCCGTGCTGCCGGTCGAGCCATGAGGCCACGACCTGGGCGGACTCCTGCTGGGCACGAACCCGCATCGGCAGGGTCTGGAGGCCGCGGTGGAGCTGGTAGGCAGACATCGGCGCGAGGAGACCTCCGGTGAGGGCCCGCACCTGGCGCAGCCGCGCGGCCCACTCGTCGTTCGTCGCCACGACCCCGCCGAGGAGGTCGCCGTGGCCGCCGAGGAACTTCGTCGCCGAGTGGACGCTCAGGGTCGCGCCGTGTCTCAGCGGCTGCTGGAGCACCGGTGTCGCGAAGGTGTTGTCGACGAGGACCGGCACGTCGCCGGCCTGCCTGACGACGGCGGCGATGTCGACGAGCTCGAGGGACGGGTTGGCCGGGGTCTCGACGACGACGAGCCCGGTATCGGTCCGGATCGCGTCGGCAACGTCGTCGGCCGTCGCCCACGTCACCTGCGTGCCGACCAGTCCGGTCGCGAGCAGGTGGTCGGTGCCGCCGTAGAGGGGCCGCACGGCCACGACGTGAGGCCTGCCCGCGGCCACGGTGGCGACGAGACAGGCCGTGATCGCAGCCATGCCCGACGCGTAGGCCACGCCCGCCTCGGCCCCCTCGAGCCGGGCGAGGGCGCGCTCGAAGCGGTCGACGTTGGGATTCCAGAGGCGCTGGTAGACGAGCGACTCGCCCTCCGCGGGACGTCCGCCGGTGGCCATGCCCTCGTAGGCCGCACCGCCCGCCTCGACGGACGGAAGCGGGTAGGTGCTCGACTGGTCGAGGGGTGGCACGTGCACGCCGAGCGTGGTGCAGTCCTCGCGGCCGGCATGGACGGCGATCGTCTCGGGCGCGTGTGTCTCTGGGGCGGGGAGCTCGGGCGCGGGAATCTCGGGGGCGGGGGCCACGGTGGTAGCGGCGTCGACGACCGAGTCGGGGATGGGTTCGGAGGTCATGCCCTCGGATGCTCGTCGATCAGACCAGGAACAGGCAAGGATTCGGTGGAAACCTCGACATTCACACCGATATCGGGCGATGCTGCAGCAATGGCCTCCTCACCACCCCGCTCGCCGCGGAATCCGCGAACGCCCTACCCGCCCCCGCCGGCACGACCCCTCGACGACACGGATCGCGCCCTCGTGCACGCCCTTCTCGACGACGGCAGGCTCTCCAATGCAGAGCTCGCGCGTCGTGTCGGGCTCGCCGAGTCGACCTGCGCGGGGCGCGTTCGGGCGCTGATCGGGGCAGGGGTGATCCGGGGCATCCACGCCGACGTCGACCACGCCGCCCTGGGCCGGCCCATGGAGGCCATCGTCGCCTTGCGGTTCGCGGGCCACACGCGTGTGTCGATGGACTCGTTCCGCGAGCGCATCGCCGCAGTCCCGGGCGTCATCGCGGCCTTTCACGTCGCCGGGGCGGATGACTTCCTCGTCCATGTGACGGCTCCGACGAGCGACGACCTGCGCGACCTCGTCCTCGACCACCTCACCTCCGTCGAGGGGGTCGCCCACGCCCAGACCAGCCTCGTCTTCGAGCGGATCCCGGGCGTGCGGCAGCTCGGCTGAGGCAGCTCACCGGCGCCCGGGCGCGGGATCCGGGCGACGAGTGGGCACGTGTGGCCTCCGCGCACGTGAGCCGGAAGAGTGCCTGCTGCGGGCCGCACTTCTGCGAGATACCGGTCCCTGAGCCACGAGTGTGCACTCCTCGATCCGAGCGGGCTCACGCGGGCCAGGTCGCGGGGAAACGATGCCTCAGCGGGCCGCGAGGTCGAGCGCGAAGAGCCGGACGGCGTTGTCGTGCAGAACCGCTCGGTTCCAGTCGTCTCCGAGACCGAGGGCCAGCACGGACTCGACCGCCACGAGGTAGGGGTGCGGGATGTTGGGGAAGTCGCTGCCGAAGAGGATCCGGTCGCCGAGGTCGGGCAGGCGCGAAATCGACTCCGGCGCCATCGGCATCATCTCGTCGATGAACGGCGTGAACGACATGGTCGTGTCGAGGTGCACGCGGTCGTGCTCGACGGCCAGGTCGAGGAAGTCGTCGTACTCCGGCATGCCCATGTGGGCGATGATGAGCGGCAGCCGGGGATGGCGCGCGAGGACCCTGCGGATCGGCGCCGGCCCCGTGAAGCGGCCGGGCGCCGGACCGGACCCGCAGTGGATCACGGTGGGCACCCCGGCGTCGGACAGCGTCCCCCAGACCGGGTCGAGCAGCGGGTCGGTCGGGTCGTAGTCGCCGACCTGGACGTGGGCCTTGAACACCCGCGCGCCGCCCTCGAGGGCAGCCGTGACGTAGTCGACCACCCCGTCCTCGGGGAAGAACGTCGCGGTGTGGAGGCAGTCCGGGGTCCGCGCGGCGAAGTCCGTCGCCCACGCGTTGAGCCACTCCGCCATGCCGGGCTTGTGCGGGTAGAGCATCGAGGTGAAGGCGAGCACGCCGAGGTCACGCAGCTGTTGGACGCGCTCGTCCTCCGCGTGCCGATACCGGATCGGCCACGGCCGGCCCACCAGCGGCCCCGCCGAGTCGAAGTAGGCCCACACCTTCTCGAGCACGCTGCGCGGCATGAAGTGGGTGTGGACGTCCACGAGGCCCGGTAGGTGCAGGGCCGCCGCCAGGGCACGAACTGCCGCGGTTTCCTCGGCGTCGTCCATCGCTTCCTCAGCTGGAGAAGAAGAGGCCGGAAAGGCCCTTCTTGCGGTAGTGGTGCCCACCTCGGCTGCCCCACTGCGGCCCGCCGTACTGGGCCGGCGGCGGCTGGGCGACGAAACGGCTCTCGAGCTCGCTCAGGTGCTCGAACTCGCCGAAGTCGAGGAAGAGGCCCTTGCACGTGTCGCACTGCTCGACGTGGACACCGTTGCGGTCATAGGTGCGCATCGTGCCCTGGCACTTGGGGCAGACGAAGGTGCGAGGCTGGTACGCGGCCGCGCCGGTGCGGTCCTGCCCCGGGAAGGGGGGTGGCTGCTGACTCATGTCCTCATCCTCACATCCGGCGGCAGGCGGCCAACAGGGCGTCGGCCGTGAGGTCGCTGTGGACCGGGCGGGCGAGCACCCGGACGGCCGCGACGTGGACCGCGGCCCGCGCTGCGAGGTCGAGCGGCGGCCATGGGTCCCCATCGGCCGGCACGGCCGGTCCTCCGGCCCCGCGGTAGCCGTCGAGGAACGCGGCCCACTCGGCATCCCCGAGCAGGCCGGCGGCCCAGAAGCCCGCCGGGCGCGCGAGGTCCCAGGCCGGGTTTCCCACGCCGACGTCGTCGAGGTCGAGCAGCCGCCAACCGTCATCCCAGATCCCGACCTGTCCGAGGTGGAAGTCACCGTGGACCGCTGAGATGCGGCGTGGCACCGCCGACCCGGCCGTATGCCGCTGAGCCCGCTCCTCGACGTCGCCGACCTCCCGCACCTGCCGGAACTCCCGGAGAAGACGCTCGCCGAGCTCGACGAGGAGCGCCCGGGTTGCCTCGTCGTCGAGGGTGCGGGCGCGTTCGACCGCCCGCGAGAGCCGCTCCGTCGCAGCGTGCGGCGGAAGGCCTGGCGGGACGGGCAGCCGGTGGAGCCGGGCCAGGAGCCTCCCGATCGAAGGCCAGGGGATCTCGTCGTCGATGCCGAGGACCCGGACGTCGGGCCACGCCGTGACGAGCGACCCGTCCGGTGCGGTTGCGACCTCCGCTGCCGCGGGCGGGACGAAGACGGCGCGGAGGGAGGACCCGGCGACTGCCTCGAGCCGCGCCGTGAGGTCCGAGCTCGACGTGCGCTCGTGGTGCACCTTGACGACGACGCCGCCGACGAAGGCCAGACGGGCACCGGAGGGCGCCGTGACCCAGCGCACCACGGACGTCGAGGTGGCCTCTGCGCCGAGCCCAGCGGCATACGTCCTCACCCAGTCGTCCACATGCACGACGCTACGACCTCCCGGGTGGCACGATGCGATCGTGCCGACCAACGCGGTCTATCTCGTCGCGGGGATCTCCCTCATCGTGGCCGCCGTGCTGCCC
>NZ_JAJJPG010000001.1:0-53708 GCF_032907665.1 Intrasporangium sp. | reverse complement strand
CAACGCGGTCTATCTCGTCGCGGGGATCTCCCTCATCGTGGCCGCCGTGCTGCCCTCGGCGCTCACCAGGTACGCGGTGTCCGCCCCGATGGTCCTGCTCGCCCTGGGGATGGTGATCGGTCTGGCCCCGCTGCCTGACGGGCTCACCCTCGACCCGATCGACGTGCGGCCGGTCGTCCAGCGGGTCACGGAGATCACGGTGCTCGTCGCCCTCATGGGAGTGGGCCTCGCACTGGACCGGCCCCTCTCCCTCCGCGACCGGTCGTCGTGGTCGGCCTGGTCGGCGACGTGGCGCCTCCTCGCCTTCGCGATGCCGCTGACGATCGCCGGCGTGGCGCTGCTCGGCTGGGGGCTCGGCCTCGCGCCCGCGGCGGCGCTCCTCCTCGGGGCGGCGCTGGCGCCCACCGACCCGGTCCTCGCCGGCGACGTCCAGGTCGCCGGGCCCCAGGTGCTCGCGGAGGACGCCGACGCCACGGACCCCGAGACCGTCGAGGAGATCGACGAGCAGGACGAGGTCCGCTTCGCGCTGACGTCCGAGGCGGGCCTCAACGACGGTCTCGCCTTCCCCTTCGTCTATGCCGCGATCTTCCTGGCGGTCGAGGGACCGCCCTCCGAGTGGCTCCCTCGATGGGTTGCGTGGGAGCTCGTCGGGAAGGTCGTCCTCGGGGTGGGCGTCGGGGTCGTCGTCGGCACGGCCCTGGCACGAGTGGCGTTCCGTGCCCCGAGACGCACCCTCCGGCTCGCCGAGCAGGGCGAGCCCCTCCTCGTCCTCGCCGCCCTCGTCACGACGTACGGGCTGAGCGAGCTCGTCGGCGGCTACGGCTTCCTGGCCGTCTTCGCATGCGGAATGACGCTGCGAGGCGCGGAGCGGGCGCACGAGTACCACCGCACGATGCACGAGGTCGTGCAGAGTTTTGAGCGTCTCCTCGTGCTGCTCGTGCTCCTCCTGCTCGGCATGGCCATGACGAACGGGCTGCTCGCCCCTCTCGACTGGCGGGGGGCCCTGCTCGCCGTCGCCCTCGTCGTCGCGGTGCGTCCCCTCGCCGGCGTGGTGAGCCTCGGGCTCTGGAGGCGCAGGAATCGCGAGCCCGGCGGGATGACGAGGGCTGAGGGCCTGGCCACGGCGTTCTTCGGGGTGCGGGGCGTCGGCTCGCTCTACTACCTCGCCTATGGTGCGGGCCTGTACGCGTTCCCCGAGGAGCGCTGGCTCTGGGCCGTCACCGCGGTGGCCATCGCCCTGTCGGTCTTCGTCCACGGGGCACTCGCGACCCCGGTGATGCGCCACCTCGAGGCCAAGCGGGGGCAGTCGGCGGCTCGAACCCGCCCCACCTGAGGCCGAATGCGGGTATGCCTGACTCATGACACCTGCCACGGGGCTGCGATGAGTCTGGTGCTCGGGCCGATGCTGCGCTACTGCGACGAGACGAGCGCGACGGTGTGGGCCGAGACGGACCGGAGTGCGACGGTCAGCGTGGCGTGCGGCGAGCGCAGCTGGCACGCGCCGACGTTCGCCGTCGGCGGCCACCACTACGCCCTCGTCATCGTGGAGGGACTGGACCCGGCCTCATCGCAGGACTACACCCTGTCCCTCGACGGACGGGCCGTGTGGCCGCCACCCGAGAGTCCCTATCCACCGCCGCGGATCCGGACGATCGACAGGTCGCAGCCGACCCGGCTCGCCTACGGCTCCTGTCGCACCTCCGTGCCGCACGACCGCGAGGGCAACGCGACGAACGGCGTGGACGCCCTGCGTGCCCTGGCCCTCGCCGTGGCCGACGGAGTCGCCGAAACACCCGATCTCCTGGCCTTCCTCGGCGACCAGGTGTATGCGGACCTGACCTCCGAGGCGATGCGTGAGTACATCATGGCCCGCCGCAGCCTCGGCGAGCCGCCGGGCGAGGAGATCAAGGACTATGAGGAGTACACCCATCTCTACTGGCTCGCCTGGACCGATCCCGCGAACCGCTGGCTGCTGTCCACGGTGCCGTCGTGCATGATCTTCGACGACCACGACATCCGCGACGACTGGAACACCTCGTGGACCTGGCACGAGGAGATGAACCGGACGTCGTGGTGGCATGAGCGCCTCATGGGAGGGCTCGCGTCGTACTGGGTCTACCAGCACCTCGGCAACCTCTCCCCGGACGAGCTGCGCCAGGACGAGGTCTACGCCATGGTGCTCGCCCACGAGCGGACGCCCGGGGGCGACGAGCTCGACCTCACGGACGTGGTCCGTGACCTTGCCCGCCGATCGGACCGGCACCCCGAGGCCTACCGCTGGAGCTATGCCCGGGACTTCGGGGACAGCAGACTGGTGGTCGTCGACTCGCGAGCCGCCCGGGTCCTCGAGCCGAGTCGACGCTCGATGCTCGATCCCGCCGAGCTGGCCTGGCTCGACGACCAGCTCAGGGGGGACGTCGACCACCTGCTCATCGGCACGTCCCTGCCGTTTCTCCTCCCGCCCGGCCTGCACGACCTCGAGGCCATCGACGAGGTCCTCGCCACCGGTGCCTTCTCGTCAGAGATGCTGTCCCGACCCGTCTCGCGGGTGGCGGAGCGCCTTCGACAGAAGGTCGACCTCGAGCACTGGGCTGCCTTCAACGAGGGCTTCGACGAGGTCTTCGAGCTCGTCATGGCGGTGGCACGGGGCGAGCGGGGCCGCGCACCCGCGACGGTCACGTTCCTCTCCGGCGACGTGCACAACTCCTACGTCGCCCGGGTCGAGGACGCCGCCCGGCGCCACGGTGCGCGCTCCCTCATCGTCCAGGCGGTGTGCTCGCCGATCCGGAACCCCATGCCGCGGGGGCTGCGCATCCTCATGTCGGCCTCTGCCAAGAGCCTCGTGCGTCCGATGCGCTGGATCGCGAGTCGCTCCCGACGTGTCCCCGACCCCACCTACCCATGGACGGTCACCGACGGGCCATGGTTCGACAACTGCATCGGGGAGCTGCGGGTGGCCGGTGCCGACCTCGAGCTGACGTGGCGGAGAGGCGAGGTGCCGGCCGGCGAGGACGACCCGGTCCTCGCGACGGTCGCCACGGTCCACCTGCAGGGCGCTGAGCAGCCGGTATCGTGACGGCGTGACCGACCCAGCACGCCGATTGGTGATCGCCTACGCCTTCCCGCCGTACTCAGACACGTCGGCGACCGTGGCCGCCAAGCGCGTCTTCGAGCGTGGCGAGCGGGTTGATGTCATCCAGAACGCCATGGACGAGATGCGGTCCGTCGACGAACACCTGGAGGACATTGCCGGTGATCTCGTGGCTCGTCGCAGCATCCTCGAGACGACCGCGCGATTCTCCGGGTGGCAGTCCATCGAGGAGTGGTGTGAGGAGGGACGCGCACAGGTCGAGACGTGGATCGCGGAGTCGGCAGCACAGGGTGAGCTGGTCACCGGACCGGCCTTGCCCTGGACGAGCCTCTACTCGAGGGCCCACTTCGTCGCATCGCATGTGCTCGCGGGGTTGATCAAACTGGATCACCCGGACCTGCACTGGGAGGTGGAGTTCTCCGACCCCTGCTCCCGGGACGTCACCGGCGCCGAGCGGTACTCGCCGGCTGCGCCCGGCGAGCTATTCGACCAGGTCCGCCGTGCGGTGTCCGGCGCGGGATTCATGCCTCCAGACACCGACAACGCCTACGTGTGGGTCGAGTACCTCGGCTACAGCCTCGGGGACGAGATCCACTTCACCAACCAGAACCAAGCGGACTACATGATCGGGCTCATCGAGGATCCTGCGCTCGCGGAGCGGGTGAGGCAGCGGGCACACATTTCGCCACACCCGACACTGCCCCCGGCCTTCTACCACCTGAGCGATGCGCGGATCGCGATCGACCCTGAGCGCATCAACATCGGCTACTTCGGGAACGTCTACGGCACCCGAAGCCTCAGCCCGCTGCTCGACGGTCTCGCCGTCCTTCCCCTGCAGGACCGTGCGCGCCTCATGGTGCACATCTTCACGTCCAATCCGGAGGAGATCGTGGACATCGTCGAAGACAAGGGAGTCGCTGATTCGGTGCGGGTGGGCCCCTACGTGCCCTACTTCGACTTCCTTGCCTTGACCACCCAGTTCGACCTGCTCCTGGCCGTGGACGCGGCACTGCCGGCCACCGCCGAGCGCAATCCGTTCCTCGTCTCGAAGTGGAGTGACTACAAGGGCAGCGGCCGGGCGGTGTGGCTCATGGAGGATCGGACGAGCCCGCTTGGCCAGAGCGAGGATCCCGCGCTGGTCCTCAGGACGCCTGCAGGCCACACCTCGGCCGCTGCGCAAGCGCTCGCCCGGCTTGCCCGGCAGGGGCTTCCGGCCGTCGATCCCGTGGCCGTCAGGGCAGGATGACGTCGACCGTCAGCGCAGGATGACGTCGAGGATCTGTCTGGTGGCGTTGCGTCCGTCGAGGACGGAGCGCATCGACCCCTGGGTGCTGAGCAGTGCGGAGTGGCGGGCGTCGGGGTCGCGCAGCGACCAGATGATGTCGACAGCGTCGTCGACTGTCTCGAAGATGGCCGACTTCGGGAAGAGACCCGAGGCGCCCTGGTACCGGGCGAAGGCCGGCCACTCACGGACGACCGGGACCGCGCCGGCGACGATCCCCTCCATCGCGCCGATGTGGAACGACTCGCGAAGACTGGTGCTCAGGATGAACGCGCTGCCGGCCAGTGCACCGGGAACATCGCTCGTCTGACCCACGTAGTCGATCGCGTCGAGCAGGTCGGGTTCAACGGACCGGCGACGGAATGCCCTGATGTAGTCGTTGACCAACGCACTGGAGCTGGGCCCGAAGTCCGACCCGATGAGACGCAGACGCCACCCGGGCTCACGTTCGAGCAGGCTGGCGAGGATGTCGAGGGCCATGATCGGGTCCTTGACCTTCTGCGCCCATCCGACCATGGCGAGGGTGCGTCCGCCGACCGCGACGGCTGCCCTTGACGGCGTGGCGTTCGAGTCCTCTGCCGGGAAGGGCGCCAGCAGGTTCGGGACCACGTGGACGTTCAGGTGCTGGGCCCGGTCGCCGAGCAGCGCGAGGACGATCTGCCTCAGGTGTTCGCTGACGCAGATGAGATCGTCGACGCGAGACCAGTCGACCAGATGGATGCCCGCGCTGAGGACGTCAGCGCTGTGGACCCGGAGCACCAGCCGTGCCCCAGGGGGGAGATTGACTGACGCCCAGAGGGCGCCCTTGTCGGCCCAGTCGGCGACGACAACGTCGGCGCGTGCCAGCTCGGCGAGCTCCTCGGGACTTGCCGGCTCCCGGAGGTCCCCGCCGACGGCACGCCGGAGCCGGTAGGAGACGAAGAACTCCCCGAGCGCCATGGCCTGGAAGGCCGGCTCCTTGAGCTGGAGCACGGACAGGTCGACCCTGGGATCGGCATCGAGTGCGGAGATCACCCGAGACGCATGCCACGGATACGAACCTGGTAGGTACGTCACCTTGACGGCACGGCCCTCACCCACGGGCGGCGGTGTGTCGTGGACGGCGACATTGCTGCCGGTCGGGGAGGTGAGCAGCTCACCGACGCGGGACTGGCGCAGCGGCGCCGTGAAACGCTGAGGGGACTCGACCAAGGGAGTGCTGGGCACGTCCGTGTGAAGACGGGGGTGGAACATGAGGTCGATCGCGATGGAGGCTCGGCCCGCGCAGTCTCGCATCGCCCGCGCCTCGAGCGCAGCGTCGGCCGAGGAGAAGACAGTCGTCAGGAGCTCGTCGAGCTCTCCAGGCTCGACGAGCTCGTCGTGGAGTCGCAGGTGCATCTCCACTGCCCGGAAGGTGGCCTCCTCGTCACCGACCGGGACATCACGCTCGGCTCGTCGGCACAGCTCCAGGATCTCGCGCGCATCGTCGAGTCGACCTCGGAGGGTCAGGCGGTGCATCGCGCTGCGGGCGTGCCTGTGCAGGTCGCTGGGGGGCGGAAGGAGCCATGGCTCGCGGTGGCCGAGCCAGCGGACGGCCTCCATGAGGCCGTTCGTCCTCAAGGGTCTGAGCAGATTCGTCGACATCTGGTGCAGGCGATGGTCCAGATAACGCCACCAGCGCTCCTCCTCGAGCACGGCGGCCACCTCGCTCGGGCCCCACAGGCGCGCCGAGGGGTTGTGCGCCCGTAGTGATCGCTGGGCGCCCTTCGCCACCTCGTCGAGGAGGAGTACTCGCTCGGCTCCGCTGACCGCGGCGACGAACCAGCTGTCGCGACGCGAGACGAGCTGCATCCGCAGACCGTCGGGAAGAAGGGCTTCCAGGGCACCGGCGGCGCGCCGGGCGCGGCGCGGGACATCGCGCGAGAGGGTGGCGCGTCGACGGCGCACGGGCGAGTCCACGCCGGACGCCTGGCCCTCGAGGTAGGCGAATCGAACGCGGTGGCCCGCTGTCGCCAGCTTGGTCACCCACGGAGCGACGGTCTCGATGGCCTCGGCCCGTCCAGCCACGAACAGCCAGGTGGCCCGGTGGACGGCTCGCCCGTCGAGTGCCGCGAACTCCGGCTTGGTGTACATGCGGTTCCTTCCGCGTCCCTCAAGGTCTCGGCAGACCCTATCCGCAGGGCCGCACGCGCGGCAGTCCCGGCCACCTCGGATCGTCAGAGCCTCGCTCAGCCCACCTCGGGCGCCTGCTCGGGGGGCGGGTTCGAGGCGGGCCGCGTCACGTCGGCGTGTCGCAGCTGCGAGCGGAAGACGACCTGGGTGAGGTACGGCCGCTGCCGACGTCGCCGCCGACCCACCGGCTCGTCATCGGTGCCGTCCCAGTCCACCCGGACGGTGGCGGCCGGGCGGCCGGTGACTCGGTGGATGAGGCGCTCGATGGCATTGCGGGTGTCGTCGCCCCGCACGACGGTGCCCAAACTGCCGTGCACGGCCGCCATGCGAGTCTGGGCGTCGCGGTCGCGCTGTGCTGCATCCTCGCCCAGTGGCTCGAGGAGTGGCGACAAGTCGAGCATCACGCGGTCGCCCCGGTTGAATCGTGGGACGTCCGGGAAGTCCTCCAGCTCCATGCCTCCAGTCTCGCAGGCCGAGGGGCCTGCCCGGGTCGCCGGCCGCACCGTCCGACCCGGGCCTATCGGGATGGGGCCTTCAGGAACTGACGGCTTCCCCCAGGGCCGCTGACCAGTCGTGTTCCTCGGCCCAGCCGCGCAGACTGTGCCACCGCACCTCGGGGTAGGCGGCGCGCAGCCCTTCCACGTCGACCGAGTATCCGCCGGCGCGGAAGAACTCCAGCATGCGCGCCATGTCCTCGTTGCCGGAGTCCCGGAACATCGCGACGCTCAGCTCGACGTACTCGACCGGCCGGCCCAAGGTCTGCGAGAGCTGCTCGACGATCTGCCTTCCGGTCGTCTCCACCGAAGCGAGCTCGACCCGCTTGCCGACGAGGCGCTCGGGCTGCTCCACGGCAAGCGCCACGAAGGACGCCAGATCCGCGAGGGCGACCTGCTGGACCGGCAGGTCGATGGGCACGCCGAAGGGATAGCGGCCCTGCTGGAGCTCGGGAGCGATCCAGGGCATGTCGACGTTCTCGAGGAAGGCCACCGGGGCCACGATGGTGTGCGGGACGCCCAGCCCGCCGAGGTACTTCTCCGCGCGAGCCTTGCTCTCGAAGTGCGGGATCCCGGTCCCGTCGAGGGCGCTGGCGACCGACGAGTAGACGATGTGGCCGATCCCGGCGTCACGGAGCGCGTCGAGGAGCGAGATGACCTGGCGCGCCTCGGTCTCGGAGTCGACCTCGAAGGGGGTGCCGATCGCGAAGGCGGCGTCGAGGCCGTGCGCTGCCTCGCGGATCGAGGCGGGCTGGTCGAAGTCGCCGACGACGACCTCGGCGCCGAGGTCGCGGAGTGCTCTGGCGGCGGGGGAGTCCGGCCGACGGGTGAGTGCGCGGACGGAGTGTCCGCGGGACAGGAGCTCGCGGGCGACTGCCCCTCCCTGTGCCCCGGTGGCGCCGGTGACGAGAACTGAACGGTTCATGGAAGTGTCCTTCGTGGAGGTCGGTTGTGATTGCAAATGTTGCTAACGCAACAATTGCTTGGGCAATTCCCTTGATACGGTCGGAGCGTGCAAGACAGACCTGAGGTCACGTTGGCCTGGCTGGAGCTCCAGCAGGCGGCGTCCCTGTTGCGCACGGCGCTCAGCGCTCGGCTCGAGGAGGCCGCCGGCCTGACCGCAGCCGACTACGACGTGCTGTGGTATCTCGCCAACGCCGTCGACCGGCGCATGACGATGTCCGAGCTCGCCGCACGTGTGCTCCTGTCCCCCAGTGGCACGACGCGGCTGGTCGACCGCCTGGTCCGCCGCGGCTGGGTCACCCGGGAGATCGCACCCGACAACCGGCGACTCACCTTCGCCGTGCTCACCCCCGAGGGGGCGGGCGCGGCCAGGCGCGGCTTCGGAACCGTCCGTGCCACCCGGGACGAGCTGCTCGGCGATCGGCTCTCGGCCTCCGAGCTGGCTGACCTGCGGCGGGTCCTCGGCAAGCTCCTGCGGCGGCTCGACCTCTCGCCCTGAGGTGCCGACCCCGCAGAAGGTGAGACGCTGGGGGCGACGAGTGGAAGGAGGAGCCCAAGGATGTCCCGCAACCGCATCTCCCGCAGGATCGGGGGCGCGCTCGCCCTCGCCACGGCAGGCTGGGGGCTCTGGACAGCCCGCTACTCCCTGCTCCACTGGGGTGCCACCTACCCCGAGCTCCAGGAGCCGCTGCCGGGTGACGACCTGCTGCCGGACGCCCGGCGCGTCGCCACCCGGGGCATCACCATCGGTGCACCGCCCGATGAGGTGTGGCCGTGGATCGCCCAGCTCGGCCAGGGGCGAGGCGGCCTCTACAGCTACGACTGGCTGGAGAACCTCGTCGGGTGCGAGATCCACAGTGTCGACCACCTCGTGCCGGAGTGGCAGGACGTCGGCGTCGGGGACCACGTGCGGTTGCACCCCGATACCGCACTCACGGTCGTTGCGGTCGAGCCCGGCGCGCATCTCGTGCTCCGACCGAGGCCCGTGGAGCGGCACGGGGGGGTGGACCGGTTCCCGTTCGACTACACCTGGGCCTTCGTCCTCCGCAGGCACCCAGGCCGCCGGACTCGGCTCATCGTCCGGGAGCGCTACGCCATCCGGAGCCCGGCCGCCATCGCGATCGTCGAACCCCTCGCCGTCGTCAGCGCCGTGATGGGCATCAAGCAGCTGCGGGGCATTCGGGACCGCGCGACTCGCGTGTCCCGGCGCGGCTGAACCGGAGCGCGGAAGCGGCGCGGGAGCCGTTTCGGAGGTCTGCACAGGGGTATCGGTCGAGCGTCCGAGACGTCCAACCGGAAGGAGATCGCCATGTCGACGACATTTTCCGAGACCGGCACCATCACCGGGACCAGGGACAAGGACTACAACCTGATCTGGTTCGTGCAGAGCTGCCTCGACAATGCCCTGCGGATGGAGCAGTACCAGGCAGACGCGCAACGCGACGGCGACACCGAGGTTGCCGAGCTGTTCGCGAAGGCGCAGGCTGACAGCCGCAAGGGCGCCGAGCTGGGCAAGACCCTGCTCCGCCAGCGTCTGGGCAGCTCCTGAGCACCCGACACGTGGACGTGCCCCCGAGCCGCGAGGCCGGGGGCACGTCCTTTCGTGGTGCCGCCCGCTGGTCGACCGCCGTCTTTCGGGCCGGCGTCCGATATGTGGTGCCCCGTGCACCGGGATCCCGCCGCCTTTCGCGCCAGGGCCCGATAGGTGATGATTCCGCCCGACAGGGGCGACGACGCAGGTGCCAGCCGGTGCGCGGATCCTGGAACAAACCGGAGCGGGGTAAAGTTGAGTCCAGTAGACGCAAGATTTGCGAGCGCGGTTTTGACAAGAGCATGCCGCGACCCGCAGATTGAGCGGGAAGAACGACCAACCCGGCCCGAGCGCGACTGAGCCTTCCCCTGGGAGCGAGCCCAGCAGCATACGGCCACGACTGGAAACCCAAGGAGATCACTCATGGCACGTGCGGTCGGAATCGACCTCGGTACCACCAACTCGGCCGTCGCCGTCCTCGAGGGCGGCGAGCCGACCATCATCGCGAACGCTGAGGGCGGCCGCACCACACCGTCGGTCGTCGCGTTCAGCAAGAGCGGCGAGGTGCTCGTCGGCGAGGTCGCCAAGCGTCAGGCCGTCACCAACGTCGACCGGACGATCCGGTCGGTCAAGCGTCACATGGGCACCGACTGGACGTCGCCCGAGATCGACGGCAAGAGCTACACGGCGCAGGAGATCAGCGCGCGCATCCTCCAGAAGCTCAAGCGCGACGCCGAGTCCTATCTCGGCGAGACGGTGACGGACGCCGTCATCACCGTCCCCGCGTACTTCGAGGACCACCAGCGCCAGGCCACCAAGGAGGCCGGTGAGATCGCCGGCCTCAACGTCCTGCGCATCGTCAACGAGCCCACCGCGGCGGCCCTCGCCTACGGCCTCGACAAGGGCAAGGAGGACGAGCTCATCCTCGTCTTCGACCTCGGTGGCGGCACCTTCGACGTGTCCCTCCTCGAGGTCGGCAAGGACGCCGAGGACGGCTTCGCGACGATCCAGGTCCGCGCCACCAACGGCGACAACCACCTCGGTGGTGACGACTGGGACGAGGTCATCGTCCAGCACCTCATCACGCAGGTGAAGAACAAGACGGGTCAGGACCTCTCGAAGGACAAGATCGCGATGCAGCGTCTCCGCGACGAGGCCGAGCGCGCCAAGAAGGAGCTCTCGACGGCCACGTCGACGAACATCTCGGCGCAGTACATCTCGATGACGCCCGAGGGCCCGATCCACCTCGACGAGAGCCTCACCCGGGCCCAGTTCGAGCAGATGACCAAGCACCTCCTCGAGCGGACGAAGGCCCCCTTCCACCGCGTCATCGAGGACGCCGGCATCAAGGTGTCCGACATCGACCACGTCGTCCTCGTCGGTGGCTCGACCCGCATGCCCGCCGTGACCAACCTCGTCAAGGAGCTCGCGGACCAGGAGCCCAACAAGGGCGTCAACCCCGACGAGGTCGTGGCGGTCGGCGCGTCCCTGCAGGCAGGCGTCCTCAAGGGCGAGCGCAAGGACGTCCTGCTCATCGATGTCACTCCGCTCTCGCTCGGCATCGAGACCAAGGGTGGCCTGTTCACCAAGCTCATCGAGCGCAACACGGCCATCCCGACCAAGCGCTCGGAGATCTTCACGACGGCCGACGACAACCAGCCTTCCGTCCTCATCCAGGTCTTCCAGGGTGAGCGCGAGATCGCCCAGCACAACAAGTCGCTCGGCACCTTCGAGCTGACCGGCATCGCGCCGGCTCCTCGCGGTGTGCCGAAGATCGAGGTCACCTTCGACATCGACGCCAACGGCATCGTCAACGTCTCCGCCAAGGACCAGGGCACCGGCAAGGAGCAGAAGATGACGATCACCGGTGGCTCGGCGCTGTCCAAGGAGGAGATCGACCGCATGGTCAAGGACGCCGAGGCACACGCCGAGGAGGACCGGAAGCGTCGCGAGCAGGCCGAGGTGCACAACCGGGCCGAGCAGCTCGTCTTCTCGACCGAGACCTTCCTCAAGGAGTCCGGCGAGAAGGTCCCGGCCGACGTCAAGACGCCGGTCGAGGAGGCCCTCGCCGACCTCAAGGCCGCCATCGCCGAGGGCTCCGAGGCGAGCGTCGACGACATCGAGGCCAAGATCGACGCGCTCAATGAGAAGTCCCAGGCCATGGGCCAGGCGGTGTATGCCGCTGAGTCGGCTTCCGCTGCGAGCGCCGGTTCCGCTGGTGCCGACGGGGACTCGGCCGGCCCGGGTGCCTCGGCATCGGGTGCGCCTGAGGACGACGTCGTCGACGCGGAGGTCATCGACGACGACACCGCCGAGGACGTGAAGGACGCGAAGTGACCACGACCAACCCCGAGGGTGTGACCCCCGAGGGCGGCGGCCCCGCGCGGGCCGACGCCGGTCAGGGTGCGAAGGGTGCCGGCGGCGACGCCGCCGGCACCCCGCCCCGGGGCGGGGCACCCAAGCACACGTACGTCGAGGGCGGAGCGGGCGCGTCGGCCGAGCCCGGCGGCGAGGACGAGTACGACCACGCACCGGAGCCGGACGAGGAACCGACCGGGCAGTCCGCAGGCAACGCGCGCGCTCAATCGATGGGCGCGTCGGGGGGCGAGTCGGAGGGCGAGTCGGAGGGCGAGTCGGAGGGCGATGCCCTCGCAGAGGAGGAGACGATGGCTGCCACGCTGCTCGCCGACCTCCAGCGGCTGCAGGCCGAATACGTCAACTACAAGAAGCGCGTCGACCGGGACCGCGAGGTCATCCGGCACTCGGCCGTGGGCGGCGTCGTCGAGTCGCTCCTGCCGGTGCTCGACGACATCCACTCGGCCCGCGAGGCGGGGGCCCTCGACGACGGTCCCTTCGCGGCGATTGCGGACAAGCTCGAGGCGACCCTCGGCAAGTTCGGCGTCGAGCGGCTCGGTGCCGCGGGCGAGGAGTTCGACCCGAACATCCACGAGGCCCTCATGCACGTCGAGGCCGAGCTTCCCGAGAGCGCGACCGCGACGACCGTCGTGCAGGTCATCCAACCCGGCTACCGGATCGGTGACCGGCTCGTCCGGGCCGCCCGCGTGTCCGTGGCGGACCCGTCCTGACGCTCACGTGACGGGCAGGATGAGAGAGACGGAGGTGCGCCATGGCTAGTCAGGACTGGTTCGAGAAGGACTTCTACGCGATCCTCGGCGTGCCCCAGGACGCAGACGCCGCGACGATCAAGAAGGCCTACCGCAAGCTCGCCCGCGACCTGCACCCCGACCACAACGTCGGGGATGCCAAGGCCGAGGAGCGCTTCAAGGAGATCGGTGAGGCGTATGCCGTCCTGTCCGACCCTGAGCAGCGCAAGGAGTACGACGCGATCCGGGCCATGTCCCACGGCGGCGCTCGCTTCGCCCCCGGAGGTGGCGGCTTCGAGGACATCTTCGCGAACTTCGGCGGAGGTGGGGAGCGGGTGCGGTTCACCACCGGCGGCGCCCAGCCCAACATCGAGGACATCCTCGGCCAGATGTTCGGCGGCGGGGCGGGCTTCCCCGGCGGTGCAGGCGCCGGCTATCCCGGTGGCTTCGGGTCGACGGGCGGACCGCGTGCCGGGGCCGACGTCGCGGCGTCGACGCGGATCGGCTTCCGGGAGGCCGTCGAGGGCTCGACCGTCACCCTGACCTCGCCGGAACTCGGTCGCATCACGGCGCGGATCCCGCCAGGCGTCAAGGACGGCCAGAAGATCAAGCTGCGCGGCAAGGGACGCAAGGGCGACCCCGGCGCCCCGGCCGGCGACCTGATCCTCACCGTCTCGGTCGACCAGCACCCCGTCTTCGGCCGTGACGGCGACAACCTCACGGTCGACCTCCCGGTGACGTTCGCCGAAGCCGCCCTCGGCGCGACCGTGCCGGTGCCGACCCTCGACGGGGGGTCGGTCAAGGTCAGGATCGCCGCCGGGACGCCGAGCGGCCGCGTGCTCCGCGTCCGGGGCCGCGGCGTCAAGCGCGGCGACAAGGCAGGTGACCTGCTCGCCCGGGTGCAGGTCGTCGTGCCGCAGCGGCTGACCGACGAGGCGCGCGAGGCGATCGAGAAGATGGCGGCCGCGGAGGGCGCCCATGACCCACGAGCGGACCTCTTCCAGCGGGCCAGGCTCTGACGCGGGTCGCGAACCGAGCGCGAAAGGAAGGTGGTGACGGTGGCACGGACGCACCAGCGAACCCCGATGGGGCACGACGACGACACCCCGGTCTTCGTCATCTCCGTCGCGGCCGAGCTCGCCGGGATGCACGCCCAGACCCTCCGACAGTACGACCGGCTGGGACTGGTCTCCCCTTCGCGCACGCGAGGTGGCGGGCGCCGCTACAGCGGGCGCGACGTGTCGATGCTCCGTGAGATCCAGCGCCTGTCCCAGGAAGGCGTCTCGCTCGCGGGGATCCAACGCATCCTCGACCTCGAGAATCACGTCTCGGCGCTCCAGTCGCGTGTCGAGGAGCTGTCGGCCGAGCTGGCGGCGACGAGGGCCGCGCTCGCCCGCTCACGCCCCGGCGAGCGGGTCTTCGCCGCCGGTCCGCACGGTGACGTCGTCGCGGTCCGTCCGGGGCAGCGCCCCCAGCGGACCTTCGCCTCCCAGGCCCTCGTCCTCTGGCGCCCTCACCGTCCCGCCTGATCGAGGACCGAGCCAGCGCGCAGCGAACCACCGAGGATCTCCCGATACACGCCGTCGACGATTCCCACGAGCGATGACCAGTCCCGCTCGGCGCGAACCCACTCGCGGGCGTTGTGGCCGAGGCGGCGGCGAAGCTCGGGGTCATCCAGGAGCCTCGCCAACGTCTGCGCGAGCGAGGACGCCGAGCCCTTCTCGAAGACGAGACCCGTGCGCTCGTGGTCGACGATCTCGGTCAAGGCCGCCACGGACGACACGACGGGCGGCAGTCCAGCCGCCATCGACTCGAACGGCTTGATGGGCGAGATCATCTCGCACACAGGAAGTGGCAGCCGGGGGAAGGGCACCACATCGAAGAGGGACAGGTAGCGGGCGACTTTCTCGTGCGGAACCCGCCCCGTGAACGTCACGACGTCGTCGAGGCGAAGCCGAGCCGAGGTCCGCCGGACCTCATTCGCGTGTGCCCCGTCTCCGACGATGACGACGCGCAGGTCCTCACGGGAACCCGTGAGGACCGCGACCGCCTCGAGGAGCAGGTCGAGGCCCTCGTAGTCGACGAGCGAACCCGCGTAGCCGATGACGGTCTTGCCCCGCAGCCCGAGGTCGGCTTCGAGCGCCCGGTCGCGACCCCGCGGCTGGAACTGCGAGGTGTGCACCCCATTGGGCAGCACGACCAGCTTCTCCTCGGCCACGCCCCGGCTGACCATCTCGCGTTTCAAGGCCTCGGTGATGACGAGCACCCGCTCGGCCCCTGCGCACGACGCGAGCTCCACCTCCCGGAGGAACCGGTCGGAGTCAGTGCCCCGGAAGGCCTCGTCGCGGGAGACCCGGAGCAGGTCCTCGAGTCCTCGCATCTCGTAGATGTAGGGAATGCCGAGGCGCAGCGAAACCTCGCGCGCGGCGAGGCCGTTGACGTGAAAGCTCGAGGCGTGCAGGAGGGCCGCATGGTGGCGCCTGGCGTGACCCTCGAGAGCGTTCGCGTAGCGCCGAACGTAGTCGTCCAACGGGTTCTGGGGATAGGCGCGCCGGCCCGGCTCGAGCACCCGGTGGTAGCGGATGCCGTCAATGGTGTCGTGGGGAGGGACCGTCCGCGACTCCCCGATGGGCCACTGGTCGTAGGGAAAGCCGAGCCGCGTCACCCCCTCGACCGCCCAGCCCCGCTCGAGCAGGCCGGTGAGGATCCCGTGGCTGCGCGTCGCATAACCACCCGTGCGGATCGGCAGCGACTGGGCCAGCACGGAAAGGACGGCACCGGGCCGAACCTGGTGGGCAGGAGAGCCCGGGCCCTGGGCAAGCGGCTGCCACCCGCGGGTCGCCACCGCCACCTGGTCATCGGCACGGGTCAGCGTCTCGCGGGCGAAGCGGTCGTCCGGGGTCAGTTCGAGGGAACGCCGCGCCAGCGCGGCCGCCTCGCCGGCCCGGCCGGCCTTGAGTGCCACCGCGGCGGCCCGACGGATCTCGAGTGCGGCGGCCGACATGCCCCGCCCCGGATCCCCGGCCGCGATCCGAACGAGCCGCTCCCAATCACGCCGCGTGGACAGGGCCCGGACGACGACGGGAAGGGGGTCGGCCAACCCCTCCATCGCCTGGGCGACGGCGTCCTCGACCGCGTCGGGAGCGGCGCGGGCGATCGAGATCTCGGCCCTGAGCCGGGCCACGCCCGACTCCCAGCCCTGGGCACCCCCGTCGCGGAGCCGCCGGTCGAGTTCCGTGACAGTGGCCTCGTCACCGGTCCGCAGGGCGTCGAGGACGCTGTCGAGCTTGTCCGCGGCCGAGGGCGCCGTCGCGACGAGCCGTCGTTCCACGTCGGCGATCTCGTCCGGCTCGCCGTACCTCCCGGCGAGACGGTGGTGGACGAGGAGCGGGTCGACTCGGTCCGACGACTGTGTCGCTCTCCGTGCGGCCTCGAGGGCCTCACGGCCTCGACCCAGTCCTTCGCGGGCCTCGGCCACCAGCGACCACGCCTCCGCCGCCACGCTCGACACCTCGGTCAGCTGCTCGGCGGCCGCAAGGGCGCCCACCGGGTCATGGGCGCCTCGCAACGCGTGGCGCGCGTCAGCAAGCCGAGCCCGGGCACTCACAGCCCGCAGGACCCGGGGACCCCGGTCCGACGGCAGGCGTCGCGCAACCGCCGCCAACGCTCGCCGGGCCCGCCGGCGCAACCGGTCCGCCATCGACATGGCGGCGAGTCTATGCGGCGCGGGCGGCGGTCAGGCATGCCGCTACGCTGTCCGGGGTCGCCGCACAAGGGAGGCATCTGGATGTACCGCGTCATGACCATCTATGGCACGAGGCCCGAGGCCATCAAGATGGCACCACTCGTCGGCGAGCTCCGACGCCACGAGCAGATCGAGGCCATCGTCGCCGTCACGGGGCAGCACCGGGAGATGCTCGACCAGGTCAACTCGCTCTTCGGGATCGAGCCGACCCACGATCTCGACCTGATGACGCCGGGGGCGACCCTTGCCCAGATCACGTCCAAGACCATCCTCGCCACGTCGCACCTGCTCCAGGACGTGCGGCCGGACGTCGTCGTCGTCCAGGGCGACACGACCACCGTGCTCGCGGCCGCGCTCTCCGCGTTCTACGAGAAGATCCCCGTCGTGCACCTCGAGGCCGGTCTGCGCACCGGCGACATCTACTCGCCGTTCCCCGAGGAGGTCAACCGCCGCCTCACCTCGCCCCTCACGTCGCTGCACCTCGCCCCGACCCCGACGTCCAAGGCCAATCTGCTGCGCGAGGGCATCGACGAGGCCACCATCCCCGTCACGGGCAACACCGTCATCGACGCGCTCCAGTGGACGACGACGCAGCCGGTCACCTTCAGCGACCCGCGGGTCGGCCAGATCGTCGATGCCGCCAAGGCCGGGCGCAAGGTTCTGCTCGTCACGTCGCACCGGCGGGAGTCGTGGGGCGACCGCATGACCGAGTCGATGGGCGCCATCCGTGACCTGGCGGTGGCCAACCCGGACGTCCTCGTCCTGCTGCCGATGCACCGCAACCCCATCGTCCGCGACGTCATCGAGCCGATGCTCAGCCCCCTGGAGAACGTCACGCTCACCGAGCCGCTCGAGTACCACCAGTTCGCTCACGTCCTCGCCGCCTCCAACGTCGTGCTCACGGACTCCGGGGGCGTCCAGGAGGAGGCGCCGAGCCTCGGCAAGCCGGTCCTCGTCATGCGCGACACCACGGAGCGCCCCGAGGCTGTCGACGCGGGGACGGTGCGCTTGGTGGGCACCGACGCCGAGACGATCCGGTCCTCGGTTCAAGAGCTCTTCGACGACCGCGATGCCTACGAGGCGATGGCCAATGCCGTCAATCCCTACGGGGACGGCAAGGCGGCCAAGCGCTGCGTGGCCGCCATCGCTGCCATGCTCGGGATTGGTGATCGGGAGCCCGACTTCGCCAGTTGAGCGGCTGGAGGACGGAAGGACTCGTCGTCGGCCGGCGAGCGCGACGGCGCTCAGCGGCATACGGCAGACGGTGGTGTCCTCACGACAAAGGGCCCCCGGCGAGCGTCAGGGGCACTTTTCGGGTCAGCTGGTGCCGGCGCTCAGCGCCAGATCCCGCGCGTGTCGATGACCTTCTTGCCGTCGAGGTCACCCAGCGTCAGTCGCTTGAACGGCTGGTGGTCGACGAGCAGGAGGACGATGTCGGCGTCGCGCACCGCGTGAGAGACCTCAGCGAGCGTGACGTTGGCCCGACCGTCGAGGGACTTGGGCAAGGAGGTCACGTGCGGTTCCACGGCGAGGACGGTGGCGCCGGGGAGCTCCGTGGCGAGCTGCTCGGTGATCTGCAACGCCGGCGACTCACGCAGGTCGTCGATGTCAGCCTTGAAGGCCAGCCCGAGGCACGCCACCGTCGCGCCCTCGCCGTCCGGGCCCTTGCCGAGCTCGCGCATCGCGGCCTTGACCTTCCCGACAACCGTCTGTGGCCGGGCATCGTTGGTCTCGCGGGCGGTTCGGATCAGGCGCGCCTGGGTCGGGGCGGCCGCGACGATGAACCAGGGGTCGACGGCGATGCAGTGGCCGCCGACGCCGGGGCCGGGGTTGAGGATGTTGACCCGGGGGTGACGGTTGGCCAGCCGGATGACCTCCCACACGTCCAGACCGAGCTCCTCGCAGATCTCCGCGAGTTCGTTGGCGAACGCGATGTTGACGTCCCGGAAGGAGTTCTCGGTGAGTTTGGCCATCTCGGCCGTGGTCGCGTCGGTCAGCAGGATCTCGCCCGTGACGAAGGTGCGGTACAGCTCGGCGGCCCTCTCGGCGCAGGCCGGCGTGAGGCCGCCCACCACCCGGTCGTTGGTGAAGATCTCCACCATGATGCGGCCCGGCAGCACCCGCTCGGGGCAGTGCGCGAGGTGCACGTCGGGGTCGGCGTGCTCGTGCGGCAGCCTGAGGTCCGGCCGCAGCTCCGCGAGCCACTGGCTGATCTGCAACGTGGTCCCCGGGGGAGACGTGGACTCGAGGATCACGACCTCCCCTCCCCGCAGCTTGGGGGCGATGCCCTCCGTGGCCGCACGGATGTAGGAGAGGTCAGGCTCATGGTCCCCCTTGAAGGGGGTGGGCACCGCGATGAGGTAGACGGAGGCTTCGGGAGTCTCAGTGCTGGCGCTCAGCAGGCCCTTCGTGACGGCCTCCTCGACGGCCTCGTCGAGGTCGGGCTCGACGATCGGCACGCGGCCGGCGTTGATCTCGTCGACCGTGTGCTGGTTGACGTCGACGCCCTTGAGCGTGAGGCCCTGTCGCGTCAGGGCGGCGCAGGTCGGCAGGCCGATGTAGCCGAGACCGATAACCGCGATTCCGTCGTGGAACATCGAGTTACTCTCCGAAGGTGGTGGGAAACAGGCTCGTCAACTGTACCCGCCTGGTTGCGGTCCTCCGGCCGAGGTGCCGGGGCCGCGGGCTGCCGGTGCGCCGACCCCAGCTGCACCGGCCATGACCGAACGAACCGCCTCGACGAAGGGGCCCCGCGTCGAGCGCCAGTCGTGGTGGACGCGAGCGTAGGCGTGTCCCGCGGCACCCAGCCGAGCGGCGCGCTCGGGATCCTGCCAGAGGTCGACGACGGCGCTGGCCGCTGCCTCTGCGTCGTCGAACGGGACGACGATCCCGCCTCCTGAGGCCTCGACCAGGTCTTGAGCCAGCGGCAGGGGCGTCGTCACGACCGGCACCCCGTGAGCGAGGTACTCGTAGACCTTGGTCGGGGTCGAGTGGCGGTAGTTGGGCTCGTCCCGCAACAGCGAGAGCCCGGCGAGCGACCCCGAGACCATGCCCAGCGCGGTCTCGTTGGCGACGAATCCGTGCACGCGCAGGTCACCACGCGACTGCGCTGCCTCGAGGATGCGGCGGCTCTCCTCGTCCCGGGGTGGCCCGATGATGTCGACGGTGACCGCGCCCTTGGTGCGCTCCCGGACCAGGCGCCCCACGTCCGCCATGACCCTCGCGCCTCGGGCCACGGTCACTGAGCCGAGGTAGACGACCCGGTCCCTTCCGGGGGCAGGCACGGCATCTGGAACGGAGGTCGTGTTGGGGATGACCGGGTGGTTGCCTGTGAAGCGTTCGCGGTAGCCGGGCTCAGCGAGGAGCAAGGCGTGCCGACGCTCCGCGGCGCGTTCGAGGGCTCGGACGGCGGCGGCGGCCGGGCGACGGAGGACGGGCGGTAGCCATCCCTTGACCTCGATGGCCGCGGCAGTGTCCTCGTGGACGTCCCAGATGAGCTGGGGAAGGTGGCGACCGGCTGCGGCCAGCAACAGCTCCGGGTCATGGATGAGCACGGCGGAGTGGCGCGGGGACAGCGTGGCGAGCAGGCGCCGGGCCGCGCGCAGGGCACCGAGACGGCGACGACCCACGGCCCGGGGCAGGTCGATGGTGGTGAGGCCGGACCGCGCCGCAGGGGTGACGCCGTACGCAGAGAACGGTGCGGCGTAGGTGACTGGGTGCCCCGCGTCGAGCAGGGCCTCGATCTCGCGATAGCGGATGCGGGCGTCATCGGGGTGGTGCACGACCGTGAGGACGAGAACAGGTGCCTGCGTCGTCATCGCGCGGGGTCTGCCGGGGTGTGCGTGGCCCCCGACTCGGGCGTCGTCTCAGGCGTCGTCTCGGGCGCGGGTGCCGCGGTGGGGTCCGGAGGGGGGCTCGGCGTGGGGTCCGAAGCACGTCTTGGGGTGGAGTCCGGTGTGGGGCTTGGCGTGGGGGTTGGAGTGGAGTCCGGTGTGGTCCCGGTAGTGGGAGCGGACGGGGCCGCCCCGGTGGCTTGGGGCTGAGGAGCCGGCTTGGGGGGCGCACTCGCCTTCCTCTTCTGCGGGAAGGTCTTCTGATACTCGGCGACGACGTCCGCGGCCGGGCCATCGGCGATGAGGCGGCCCTTGTCCATCCAGAGTGCGCGGCTGCACATGTCCCTGACCGTGTTGTTCGAGTGACTGACGAGGAATACCGTGCCAGCCTCTTCGCGGATCTGTGAGATCCGGTCGGTGCTGCGGACCTTGAAATCGGCGTCACCCGTCGCGAGTGCCTCGTCGACCATGAGGATGTCGGGCGTCTTGGCCGTCGAGATCGCGAACCTCAGACGTGCTCCCATGCCTGACGAGTAGGCCTTCATGGGGAGATACACGAAGTCCCCGATGCCGGAGAACTCGACGATGTCGTCGAAGCGGGCGCGGACCTGCTTCGGGGAGAGCCCCAGTGCCTGGCCGCCGATCATGATGTTTCTCTCGCCCGTGAGATCGCCGAGGAGCACGGCGTTCACGCCGAGAAGCGAGGGCTCGCCGGACAGCCACACCGAGCCGCCGGTGGGGGGGATGAGGCCGGCGATCGCGCGCAGGAGGGTGCTCTTGCCCGATCCATTGCGCCCGATGATCCCGATGGACTCGCCGACGTTGGCGACGAAGGAGACGTCCTTGACGGCGTGGACCTTCTGCACATGCGCGAGCTTGTCGGGTTGGCCGCCGAGCAGGCGCTGGACGATGCGAAGGCCGTTGTCCTCGTCCGGCGGCGGCGCGGGACGACCGCGCTTTGCTCCATAGACCTCGTAGACGATGTCGAGGTGGGAGACGATGACGCTCGGCTTCGGCTCTGGCGTCTGCGAGATGGTGGCCTCAGGAGGCACGGCCGTACCTCGCCTCCGCACGCCAGAAGAAGATGAAGCCGGTGATCGGCAACGTCACGGCCCAGAAGGCAGCCACGAGCCAGTTCGTGAGCTGGATGGGCGACTCCGCGAGTAGGGCCTCGCGGGTGATCGTCAACGGGGCCGAGATCGGCTGGTACGCCATGATCGCGTAGACGACCGGGTGTCCCCCGGCGTAGGCCTCGATGCTGAAGAAGACGCCGGAGATGTAACGGAGCAGGCGCGTTGCAACCGGGATGAGGTTGCCGATGTCCCGAGAGATCTCGACGATCCGCGCAAGGAAGAACGAGATGCCGAGGATGCTGAGAAACATGAGCAGGACAGCGAGTGGCAGCATGAGCCACTTGACTTGGATCGGCTCTCCGGTGACCAGCATGAGGAGGACGAGCACCCCCAGCGCCGGCAGCGTATGGATCATCTGGGTCAGGGTCACGGAGATCGGCAGGACTGCTCGTGGGAAGCGCAGCGAGCGCACGAGCCCGAGGTTGCTCGTGATCGACTTCGCTCCGGTCGTCATCGAAGACGCGATGAAGCTGAACAGAAAGATCCCGATCGTCAGGAATCCGACGTAGTTCTCGGTCCCTCGGTCCGTCTTGAGGAGCAACCCGAAGATGACGTAGTACGAACCGACGAGAAGAAGCGGGTTGAGGACTGACCAGACCTGCCCAAGCAGGTACTTCTGGTGGGCGGCATAGGCCTGGGAGGACGCGAGGGTCCAGATGAAGTTGCGCTTCGCCCAGACCTGCAGAACGTAGTCCCACAGGGGTGGGCGCACCCCGACCTCCATGAGCCCGTGACGTTCGGCGAGCGCCCGCGCCTCCTCAGGCGAGAGGACCGCGGGCTCGAAGCCCGCGATGGGAGTGGGCTCCGTCGGGGTCACAGGCGTTGGATCCTCTCGCCTTCGCTCACGACACCGCGGGTGTCGAAGAACCGCTGTGCAGCGCGGGCGAGGCCGTCGACGTCGTACTCCCGGTGGTTCTGCACCAAGACCGTCAGGTCTGCTTCCGCCACGGCCGCCACGGGGTCGTCAACCCTGGAGACGTCACCGCCGAGGGCACGCCAGTCGGACACGTGGGGGTCGTGGAAGAGCACCGTGGCTCCGTGCGACACGAGCTGGCGGGCGAGCGGAACCGCAGGGCTCTCACGCTGGTCGGCGATGTCGGGCTTGTAGGTGACGCCGAGGATCAGCACGGTCGATCCGCGGAGCGGCTTCGCGTCTTCGTTGAGTGCGTCCTGAACGCGCCGTACGACGTAGCCAGGCATGGTCGCGTTGATCTCCTGAGCGAGCTCGACGAACCGGAAGGGGTAGCCGAGACGAGCCCGCACGTTGTGCGACAGGTAGTTCGGGTCGATGGGGATGCAGTGGCCACCCACGCCAGGACCGGGGTAGAACGCCTGGAAGCCGAAGGGCTTCGTCTTGGCGGCATGGATCACATCCCAGAGGTCGATCCCGAGGTCATGGCAGAAGCGCGCCATCTCGTTGACGAGCGCGATGTTGATGTGGCGGTAGGTGTTCTCGAGCAGCTTCGCCGTCTCTGCCTCGCGCGTGCCTTTGGCCCGCACGACCGTGTCGACGAACTTTCCGTAGAAGTTGGCCGCCGCGTCGGTGCACGCGGGCGTGAGGCCGCCGACCACCTTGGGCGTGTTGCGCGGCCCGAAGGTCTTGTTGCCCGGGTCGATCCGCTCGGGCGAGAACGCGAGGTGGAAGTCGGTGCCGGCCTTGAGGCCGCCGGCCTCGAGCAGCGGCCGCACCACCTCGTCCGTGGTCCCGGGGTAGGTCGTCGACTCCAGGACCACGAGCATGCCTGGCTGAAGCCGCTCAGCAATGGTGGCGACGGCTGCCTTGACCGCACCCAGGTCTGGCCCACCCTCATCGGACAGCGGGGTCGGCACGCAGATGACGATCGTCTGCGCCTCGCGCAGCGCGTCCGCATCGGTCGTCGCGCGGAAGCCGCCCTCCAGCATCTCCGAGATGTGGTCGTCTGACAGGTCGTCCACGTGTGACCGCCCGGCATTGAGCCCATCCACGACCTGGTGGCTGAGGTCGTAGCCGGTGACCTTCAGCCCTGATCGCGTGGCCTCCTGGGCGAGTGGGAGGCCCACGTACCCCAAGCCGATCACGGCGACGTCAACTGGCACGTGTTGCTCCCTCGTCCTCGCTCGGGTCTGGCCCTGCGATGTTCAGCACCCGGGCATAGAGATCTGCGTACGTGCGGGCGGCAGCATCCCAGGTTCGGTTGTCACTGACCCAGCGCCTGGCGGCCTGGCCCATGGTTGCTCTAAGCGCTGGATCATACAGCAGCACTTTCAGGGCTTCCGCCCACGAAGCAGCGTCGTCGGGAGCAGCCACGAGGCCTCGCGCCGGTGATGCGGCTCCCACCAGTTCGACAAGTGGGGGCAGGTCGCTCACGACGACCGGACGCGCGGTGGCCATTGCCTCGACCGGCTTGAGCGGCGGGACGAGGGCCGTCACGGGGGTCCGTCGTCGCGGAACGCAGAAGACGTCCATGGCCGCGTGGTGCTCGCGTGCGAACGCGTAGGGAACCTGCCCGGTGAAGGTCGCTCGTCCGGGAGGGAGGACGTCGGCGGCGAGTCGCTCGAGGTCCCGGCGAGCCGGGCCATCGCCCACGACGAGCACGACGAGGCGTGGATCCTCCACGAGCGCAGCGGCCTGGAGGAGGACGTCCACGCCCTCATAGTCGTTGAGGGTGCTGACGAGCCCGACGACGACGGCGTCCGGGTCGATGCCGAGCCGAGCGCGCAGTGGTCCGGCGTCGGGTGGTGGGGCGAGATAGTCGGCGGAGACGGCGTTGCCGACGATCGTGACCTTGGCTGTCGGGATGCCTCGCGCGACGATGTGGGCGCGCATGGACTGCGAGCCCGTCACGACGGCATCGGCGGCGCGCATGCAGGCGGTCTCCGCCTCGCGCGACATTCGGTAGAAGTCGGTCTCGGGTCGACCGCCCCTGCTGCGCCACGTCTCCTCGAGGAAGCCGCGGGCCTCGTACACCACCGGGATGTCGAGCCGGGCACCGGCGAGGAGTGCCACCTGGCCGTTCTCGTGCCTGCTGTGGGCATGGAGCACGTCGGCGTCGATCCGGCGGGCAAGTCGAACCAGCTCGTCCACCCCTGCAGCGAGGCGGTCGTCGGCCCGCACCGGTATGCCCCGAAAGGGCAGCAGGCGGTGACTGGGAACGCCGTCGTGCGTGAAGTCCATGGACCGTGCGGTGCGACCCATGTCCACAGGAAAGCCGAGGCGGGTCACGACGTGGGCGTCGAGGCCGACAGCGCGCTGCCCTGCCGCGATCCCCTGGGTGCGGATGGTGTAGCCGGCCTGGACCTCCGGGAGAGCGTTGGTCACGATGTGCAGGACGGTCGCCGAGACCGCCCGCGACTGGTTCGCCTCCTCGTGGCGCGCGTGGCGCGCGTGGGGCAGGTGGGGGGCGGGCGGGGCGGCGCGCTCTGGAAGACGGTGCACCAGACGGGCCTCGAGGACCTGGACCTCTCCGCGGAATCCCTCGGTGAGGTGATCGCGGCGGCCGTGCCGGGCCTTTTCGGCAAGGGAGACCGCCTCCTGCAAGCGCCCGTCGGACCAGGCGGTGAGCGCACGAAGGCGCAAGCGTGCCGGGTCATCCTCGGGGAGGCGCTGGACCGCTGCGGCGGCCAGGTCAGACCTGTCCAAGGCGGCGCCGACGGCCGCCGCGGCCCGGAGCTGCCGAGGGTTCCCCTCGGCGATGAGCTCCTGAAGTGCAGTGGCCGCCTCGTCGCGCCGTCCAGCAGCTCCATCGGCGACCACCGCCAGAAGCGGAAGTCGATCTCGCACCCGCCGCGACCGCAAGAGCGTGCGAATCGGCTCCGGTGCTGCTCGCAGTGAGACGGAGACGGCCTTCCACGGATCCCGGCGCAGGTGTCGCGAGACGATCGCCGCGTAGGCGGGCAGATGGGCGAGGATGGCGGTGACCTGGATGCCTCGGTGATGGCGCCCTCGCGGGGTCGAATCGGAACCGGCGGGCGCCATAGGGGCATCTTGGCACACGTCACGAGCATGCCCGCGCTGCTGTCACACTGGTGGCCATGACCTCACGCAACGCCGGTCTGCGACGCGAGCTGGACCGGGCGACAAAGGCCGTTCGTGAGGCAATGAGTGACAGTCGGGCCCGTGGTGACCTGCCGCGCAAGCTGCGCAAGGAGCTGCACCGCCGAGTCCCCGCGCTCCGACCCAAGATCAGGCTGCGCACCTCGTTGCCCCATGTCGTGCTACCCACCGGCCCGATCGTCCGTCCTGAGATCCGGGCTGCCGTGATCCTCGACCCCTTCTCCTCGCTCGCCCTGCGATACGAGTGGGACCAGGTCGACGTCCTGCCCGATGCCTGGCGTGACCAGCTCACGTCACCCCGCCTGCCGGACCTGCTCTTCGTCGAGTCCGCCTGGAATGGCAACGATGGTGCGTGGCGCCTGGCCATGACGAGCACGGAGCCGATTCGCGACGAGCTGCTCGAGCTGGTCGAGTGGTGCCGAGGGCAGGGGGTGCCCACCGTCTTCTGGAACAAGGAGGACCCGCCGAACTACGAGCGCTTCATCGAGACCGCACGATGGTTCGACCACGTGTTCACCGTCGATGCGGATCGTCTCCCGGACTACCGTCGCGACCTCGGTCACGATCGCGTGGGGTTGCTTCCCTTCGCTGCCCAGCCCCGACTCCACAACCCGGTGCTGCGCGACCGTGGCCGGGAGCACGATGTCGCGTTTGCCGGAACCTACTTCGCGGACAAGCACGAGCAGCGCCGGGCCCAGATGGACACGATCGTCCGTCCCGCGCTCGAGCACGGGCTCCACATCTACTCCCGCATGGCGCTCGAGGATGAGCGCTACCAGTTCCCGCCGGAGTACCGCTCCTCGGTGGTGGGCTCCCTTCCGTATGAGCGGATGCTCGCCGCGTACACCTCGTACAAGGTGTTCCTCAACGTCAACTCGGTCACCACGTCGCCGACGATGTGCGCCCGACGGCTCTTCGAGCTCTCCGCTGCGCAGACACCCGTGCTCAGCGGGCCGGCCGCCTCGATCGAGCCGTTCTTCGGCGACACGATCACCGTCGCCCGCGATGCCGAGGAGGCGCGAAGCGCACTCTCGGTCCTCCTCCGACACGCGGAGTACCGCGACCGGATCGGGCTCCGTGCCCACCGCCGCGTCTTCGACGAGCACCTCTACCGTCACCGCGTCTCGGCGGTCCTCGAGAGCGTCGGGCACCCGGCGTCGGACGTCGACCAGTCGATCACTGCCGTCGTGCCCACGATGCGGCCGGACCGACTCGACTCGGTCCTCGACTACATCGCCGAGCAGTCCCACGGTGACGTCGAGCTGGTCCTGGTGACGCACGGGTTCGAGGCGGACCCGGCGGACGTGGCACGCCGCGCGGCCGACCGGGGCATGCCCGTCCCCGTCCTCCGGTCGGCGGACGCATCGATCACCCTCGGCGCCTGCATGAACCTCGGTGTCGAGGCGGCATCCGGTCGATACGTCGCCAAGATGGACGACGACAACGTCTACGCCGCTCACTACCTCCGGGACCTCGTGCGTGCCTTCGAGTACACGGAGGCCGTGGTGGTGGGCAAGTGGGCCCACTACGCCCATTTGTCCGCTTCCGGCGCCACCCTGCTGCGCTTCCCTGATGCGGAGCACCGGTATGTGTCGCTCGTCCAAGGTGGGACCATCCTCGTGCCGCGCGAGGTGGCCGCTAAAGAGCGGTTCGAGGACCTCCCGCGTCGCGTCGACACCACCTTTCTCGAGAAGATCCAGCGAGCCGGAGGCAAGGTCTACTCGGCCGATCGGTTCAACTTCGTGTCGATGCGCTCGGCGACGACGGATGGGCACACGTGGCCGATCACAGACATGGAGCTGTTGGCTCGCCGGTCCGAACTGGCGTTCTACGGAGATGCAACCACCCACGTGACCGTGTGACCATTGGTCACGATCCTCCGCCCGCGTCGCTGTGCACCGTCGTCGAGTCGGCCCCGCGCCGGCCCTCGAGGCGCCCGTCGCGGCCTGACCACTCAGGTGGACGTGTCACCATTGACGTCTGCCCCCCGACAGCACGAGCCGACCCCGGCCACACGACCAGAACATCCGAGGAATCCCTGACCCATGAGCTCTGCCAGCCAGGACCCCCGGGCACCGATGAGGGGCGACATCGAGGGCCTGCGGTCGGTGGCTGTCCTCTTCGTCCTCGTGTATCACCTGGGTGTCGACCGGCTGTCCGGCGGATTCGCCGGGGTCGACGTCTTCTTCGTCATCTCCGGCTTCCTCATCACGGCCGGTCTGTTGACCGAGGCGGAGCGGTCCGGCACCGTCTCCCTGACCAAGTTCTATGCGCGTCGAGCCCGCCGTCTCCTGCCGGCCGCCACGGTGGTGCTCGTGTTCACAGCACTCGCCGGTTGGCGAGTGCTGCCGAGCGCTCACTGGGAAGCCCTTTCGAGCGACATCGCGGCGGCGGCGTTGTACGTCGTCAACTGGGCCCTGGCGTTCCGCTCGGTGGACTACCTCGCCGAGGACGAGGGCGTGTCTGCGGTGCAGCACTACTGGTCCCTCTCGGTCGAGGAGCAGTTCTACGTCGTCATCCCGATCATGATGATCGCGCTGGCCTGGCTCGCCCGACGACGTGGCTGGGGCGTTCGCAGGTCGATCACCGTGGCCATCGCCGCCATCGTGCTGGCCTCGTTCGCGTTCTCCGTGGTCCACACCGATGCGTCGCCGCAGACCGCCTACTTCTACTCCACGACCAGGGCCTGGGAGCTGGGGATCGGCTCGCTGGTGGCGTGCGCCGTCCCGCTGCTGAAGCGGCTGACGGTCCCGGTCGCCTCCGCCCTGGCCATGGCTGGTGTCGCCCTCATCGCCGCAGCCGGCCTCGTCATCACCACGAGCACACCCTGGCCGGGCTCGGCGGCGTTGGTGCCGACCGTGGGCACCGCTGCGGTCATCGCTGCAGGCGTCGCCCACTCGCGCACCCTCGTCGGTCGCCTCCTCGGGCTTCGGCCGCTCGTCTGGATCGGTGGCCTGTCCTACTCGATCTACCTCTGGCACTGGCCACTGATCATCCTGTCGGGCTATGTCGTCGACCTGACACGCTGGCACAAGGTCGGTCTCGCGATCGCCTCAGTCGGTTTCGCCTGGTTGTCGAAGAAGCTCGTCGAGGACCCGATCCGGTTCGGTCCGACCTTCGCTCGCCGTTCCCGGCCGACCCTCGTGATGGGGGCGGCGGGGATGGCTCTCTCCCTCGTCGCTGCCGGACTGGTGTGGACCCAGGCGCCCCGCCTGACGGACCGGCCGGCGAGTGCGGTCGGCGCGGCGGCGCTCCCGGAGCCGGGCACCACCTCGAAGACCTACGCAAGGACGCCGAGACCACAGCTGGGCCCGGAGATCACGCGCAGTGGCATGGTCTACCCCGTCCCCGCCGCTGCCCCCAAGGACATTCCGGCCTACTACGCTGACGACTGCCAGATCCAGCAGGGCGACGAGTCACTCCGGCTGGACTGTGTCTACGGCGACCCCGAGGGCGACGTCACGGTCGCACTCGCGGGCGACTCGAAGGCTGGGCAGTGGTTCGATGCACTGGACCGGATCTCCAAGGCGCACGGGTGGCGACTGGAGCTCTACCTCAAGAGTGCGTGTGGACTGAATCCGGAGCAGCCGAAACCTGACTGTCGCGCCTACAACGACAAGGTGATGGACCGGCTCACCTCGCGCGAGCACCGGGTGGACTACGTCGTCACATCCGCGGGCAGAGGCACCAGTGGCCGCGAGGACCCGTCGGAGGAGCGGGCCTTCGTGGAGGGCTATGACTCCTATTGGCGGCGGCTCGAAGCCGTCGGCACGAAGATCATCGCACTGAGCGACAGTCCACAACCGGGTGGCAAGGGCACGCGCTACGAGTGCGTTGAGGAGAACCCCGATGACTTCCTCAAGTGTGCGTTCGGCGCGAACGATGGGCTGGGCACGGACTCACTGCGTCGCGCCGTCGAGCTCGACAGCTCACGCACCTGGCTGGACCTCAACACGTGGGTCTGTCCCGAGACACCCCAAGGACAGTGCCCCGTCGTCATCGGCAATCTCCTCGTCTACCGCCAGGGGAGCCACGTGACGAGCACCTACGTCGAGTCGATGACTCCCATCATCGAGAGGCTCTTCGTCGAGGCGGGGATCCTCTCGTCGCGTTCGCCGAGCCTTGGGGCCAAGGGCTCCTGACGATCTCCGTGGGGAACCCGCTCGTGGGCCTCGGTCCGGCAGCTGACGACCGGGCTACGCCGCGAGCCCGAACTGACCTGAACACTTCCATCCCGTACGGTTGGAAGGCCCTGATTGCGAGCAGAGGAGGACCTACATGATCCGATCCCGGAAGCGTCTTGCCGTGCTCGGCGTCGCCCTGCTCGGCGTCTTCGCTGCGCTGGCCGCGCTGCTCCAGTGGTGGGGTATCGCGCTTGCCCTGCTTGCCGTCCTCAACGGGGCGGGGCTCTCTCTTCTCCTGCTGGGACTCGCGCACGGGCAGGATCTGCGACGCGTGGACAAGCAGTTGCGGGACCTCGAGAAGCGTGTGGAGAAGGTGGCGTCCCGGGTGGTTGCCACGGGGGAGGCAACCCGCGTGGAGCTGATCGACCTTCTCGGGGACCGTGGCTGAGCCGGCCCTCCTGCCGAGGAGCCGCACCGTCCGGGACCTGGGTTTCGCGGCACGAGACGCGGAGCGCCTGTCGCACGCCGAGGGTGCGTCGTTCGCAGCCTTCGCGCTGCGCACGCGGAGTGCCGGTGCGCGCGAGGTGCTGGCCCGGGCCGCCACCCGCGGTGCACTGGACCGCGGCTCCCTTCTGGCGGTGCTCGGGGAGCTGAAGCCGCACGATCTCGGGCTCGACCCGGTCTGGGTCGCCTGGCTCGCCTACGTTGAGGCGTTGTCACCAGACGTCCCGGCCGACGTGGCGCTGGACCTCCTCGAGCTGGCCGCGATCACGAGCCGCGAGGCCGGACTGCCCACCGAAGTCGCGGACGTCCGCGCACAGCGCCTGCTCCGAGCCGGTCGTCGACAAGCCACGTTCGCCGCCCTGGACGAGAGCACGGTCTCCGCTGAGACGCGGTGGGCGGTCGAGTGCGACCTCGCCAATCCGGCCCTCTGGCAGGGCGAGGAGCTTGACGAGCGGCGCTGGCTCGATCTGTTGAGCCGACCGTTCGTGGATGGGCGCGTGGAAGCCGTCACCCTGGAGGGTGCAGGTGAGACGCCATTCGCTCGGCTTCGCGCCAGCGCCCCCAGACTGGACGCCGAGGCGATGAAGGCGGGTGGGATGGTGTCGGTGGTCATGTCGGCCTTCCGGCCCGACCGCGACATCTTCGCAGCGGCGCGTTCCATCCTCGACCAGACCTGGGCCAACCTCGAGCTCCTCGTGGTCGACGATGCCTCCCCGCCGAGCTATGACGAGGTACTCGCCGAGGTGGCACGCCTCGATCCGCGTGTCCGCGTGCTGCGGGCACCCTCCAACGGGGGGACGTACCAGGCCCGCAACCTTGCCTTCCGTGAGGCCAGCGGTGAGTTCATGACCTTCCAGGACAGCGATGACTGGTCGCATCCCCGCCGGATCGAGGTGCAGGTGCGTGCGCTCTTGGACGATCCCTCGATCCTCGCCACGCGCACGCCTGCGATTCGCGCCTACCCGGACCTCAGCCTGACATGGCCGGGCTACCCTGCCCAGCGTCCCAACGCGAGCTCGCTCCTCTTCCGCCGCCTGCCGGTCCACGACCTCATCGGGGACTTCGACGCGGTTCGCAAGTCCGCGGACATGGAGTACCCCCGCCGGTTGCAGGCGGTCCGTCCGAAATCCGTCAGGGACGTGGACGGCTTCGGCCCGATGGCCATCACCCAATTGCGGGGTGGCTCCCTGTCGCGGAGCGATGCGGTGCCCGGCTGGATCAGGTGGACTCGGCTGTCCTACCAAGACGCCTACCTCGAGTGGCACGAGCGGATCAAGATGGGGTCTGCCGATCCCCGGGTCACGAGTGACGGGCCGCGACCCTTCCCCCTGCCGGACCCGACGTGGTCACCGTGGCGGGCTGGCACGGAGGTTCCGCGCGGGCACTTCGACGTCGTCGTGCTCGGCGACTGGCGGTCCGGTCGCGGACCTCACCGTGAACTGCTCGACGAGATGCGACTGCTGGCTTCGGCCGGACTCCGGGTCGGGATCGCCCACGCGGAGGCGCCCTTCCCCCTGCCGCGCAAGCGACAGCCCCGTGCCCGCCCGGTCCAGCGCCTCATCAACGCGGGCATCGTCGAGCTGACCCATCTCGACCGCCCCTCAGATGTCGGGGTCCTGCTCGTCGTGGACCCCGACGTGCTGAGCTACCTGCCGCGCGTGGACGTCGGCCTGGTTCCGCGGACGATCGTTGTGGTCGTCGACGACGCTGCGGCTGGCGTGCACGTGGAGGAGTCGGACCGCGCGGTGCGCCAGGTGTTCGACACAGCACCGTTGTGGACCGCCCGTCACCGGACGCTTCTCGAAGAGCTCCGTGCCTCGGCGCCCAAGGCTGTCGTGGACGAGGAGGTCCTGCCCTTCGCCGTCGACGTGGCAGGACTGCGCGTCACTGATCGACGTCTGCTCGGACCGCAGCCCGTGATCGGCCACCACCTGCCCGACGAGGGTTCACGATGGCCGCGCAGCCCGGCGCACCTGCTGGTCGCCTATCCAGCCGAGGGAGTCGATGTCCGGCTCCTCCACGGCACGACGGCTGCTGCCCGTCTCCTCGGGAAGCCGACCCATCCCGTGGGCTGGCTGTCGTTCGACGGCGTCGACCTGACCACCCGGACCTTCCTGTCCCGGCTCGACTTCTTCGTCTATCTGGGTGTGAGAGACCATGTCGCCGACCATGCCCTCCTCGAGGCCATGGCCGCGGGATGCGTCCCTATCGTCACCGAGGAGTTCCGGCCGCTCGCCGGCGACGGGGCGCTCTATGTCGCCACACCGGGAGGTGAGGTCGCCGAGCTCGTCGCCGAGCTCTCAGCAGACCGCGCCCGATACCGGGCTGTCCAGGAACGCGCCATGCGTCACCAGGACCTCGGCGGAGGCTTTGTCCACCGCATCGAGAGGCTTTGCGGCGTGACGGTGCCCGGCGCCCGCGACCACCGACCGACACCGCTGGTCGATGATCCGACCGACCGACGTAGCCTGCTGGCCACTGAGGAGCAGCGCGGCTGATGATGAGGTTCCTTCGATGAGTTCCCTGACGCGCCGCCTCAGAAGTACCCTGCGCAAGGCAGCCCGGCCGGTGGCCCGTCTGGCCCCCTCCCGCGGGCCGTTCGGCCGCCGCCCATTCGTCGTGCAGGCCAAGGCGCAACAGGCGATCGACCGTGGCAAGGACCACCCCGACTCGGCACTGGCGTTGGCGGATCAGCTGATCGCACAGCGGCCCGACCTGACCTACGGGTGGAAGGCCGCCATCTCGATCAGCAAGGCGGCGAAGGACGACGAGCAGGCGCTCGACTACGCCCGACGCTGTGTCGAGGCCGGGTCGGCCTCGACCGACATCCTTCTCCAGTATCGAAAGCTCGCGGTCAAGCTGCGTGACGATGTCGCTGCACGCCACGCAGATGCCGAGCTGGTGCGGCTCACCCCGACCTCGCCGAAGCAGATTCAGCAGGTGGCCCGGGCCTTGCGCTTCAGCTCCCTGCAGGTGGCTCGGGAGTTTCGCGACCGGCTCGCCGGCAGCTCTCTCGACCCGATGCCCGTCGATGACGTCATCGCCGAGCTGGACATCCTGGAGTCCGCGCGAGCGGGCGACGGCGCAGGGCCGTCGGGATCCGGGTCGCGAACCGACAGCCCCGCCTTGGCCGCCGCCAGACGAGTCGCGACGGAGCGTCCCGGAGGACTGGCGATTGCCGTCACGGGTCTGCAGCGTGGCCGGGCGTGGCATGACCTGGTGGCCCTGCTCGAGGACCGGGCCGGCCCCGACGGGGGCCCCCTGGCCGACGCGGGACTTCCAGCGAATCAGCTGGACCAAGCTGCCTCTCGGGCCTTCGCTGACGGCTGGACTGGGGAGGCTGTCACCCTTGCGCGCTGGGCCCTCGCCCAGGATCCCTCCAAGGACCAGATGAAGGGCATCGTCGCGGAGGGTGCTGAGCAGGACCGGCTGATGCGCGACGGATGGCCCGTGCCTCGGCACGCGCCCCCTGCCTACGATGCGGCGCCGCGGTCAGTCCTGTCCCTTCTCGGGCAGTCCCTTCCGATCCGCTCTGGAGGCTATGCCACTCGCTCCCACGGCATCCTCACCGGAGTGGCTGACCGTGGGTGGTCAGTGCGGGCTGCCACCCGTCTCGGCTTTCCCTACGACCTGTGGTGGTCGGCCGACGACGAGCGGACCGTGGCCCCGGTGGACGTCGTCGACGGCGTGCCCTACCACCGACTCCTTCATGACGGTGTCCGCGACTACCCACGCTTCCCGCTGCCTGACTACGTGGCTGATGGCGCCAAGGCGGTCGAAGAGTTGGCGCGGATCCATCGCCCCGCGCTCCTGCACGCTTCAAGCCTCTACGACGTCGGCCTCACAGGACTGACGGCGGCACGCCACCTCGGCATCCCCTTCATCTACGAGATGCGTGGCCTCAAGCAGCTCCTCGAGGAGGCCCGCCTGCCGCACTTCAGGCAGACCCAGCGGTCCCAGTACCTCGACCTGCTCGAGGCGACGGTGGCCAAGGAGGCAGACGCCGTCTTCGTGATCACGGAGGCGCTCGGTCACGCGATGGTGCGCCTGGGGGTTCCGGAGGAACGAATCGTCGTCGTTCCCAACGGCGTGCACGCAGACCGCTTCGCACCGCGGGCCAAGGACGCCGAGCTCGAGCGCGCGCTCGGGTTGTCCGGCAAGATCGTGATCGGCTATGCGGGTGGGTTCGTCGGCTACGAGGGGCTCGAGCTGCTGCTGACCGCTGTCGCCGGGCTCAAGGCCGAGCGCGACGACTTCCACGTCGTCCTCGTCGGTGACGGGGCCCGCGACCGCGCACTCCGAGCGCTCGCGCGGAACCTGCGAATCGAGGACGTGGTCACGTTCACCGGCCGGGTCGGCCACGATGTCGTCGAGCGCTACATCTCGCTCTTCGACATCACGCCCTTCCCGCGGCTGCCAGTGCCGGTCTGTGAGCTGATCTCGCCGATCAAGCCATTCGAGGCGATGGCCATGGCCAAGGCGGTCGTCGTATCCGACGTCGAGGCGCTGACCGAGATCGTCACCGACGGCCGGACCGGCCGGTCGTTCGCGAAAGGCGATCCCGATGACCTCCGCAGGGTGCTCGGCGAGTTGATCTCCGATCCGGCGCAGCGGGCGCGCCTCGGTGAGCAGGCCCGAGCGTGGGTCGTCGCCGAGCGAGACTGGGCAGCGATCACGGCGACCGTGGCCGAGGCCTACGACCGAGTCGTGCCCCGGGCCGCACGCACCGCGTCGTAGATCTCGCGGTAGCGCTGGCCGTTGGCCGACCACTGTCGCTCTGCGACCACCCAACGGCGCGCCGCCTCGGCAAGCCGCAACCGCTCGTCGGGGGCCTTGTACAGGTCAGCGAGCACGTCGGCCAGGGAGGTGGCGTCCCCGGTGCGGAAATAGCGCCCCCTCTGCCCGTCGCCGGTCACCTCACGGAGCGCCTCGAGGTCAGACGTGACGAGCGGGATGCCCGCTGCCATCGCCTCGAAGGGTTTGAGTGGGGTCACGAGTCGGGCGGCTCGCTCGTCGACCCTGGGGATGACGAAGACGTCGAAGAGCGCGTAGTGGTCGAGCACTCGGTCGTGCGGCACCTTGCCAGTGAAGACGACGACGTCGCGGGCACCGAGCTCGTCGACCAGGGCCTCGAGTCTCTCCCGCCGCGCCCCGTCCCCCACGATGAGCGCCGTCGCCGGGACGCCGCGGTCGCGCAGGTGAAGGGCCGCCTCGACGAGCAGTTCGTGACCCTCCCGGTAATGATCCAGATTCGAGACGTAGCCGAAGACGTAACGTCCCCCCAGACGGAGGCGCTCGACGAGCTCAGGATCGCGGGGCGTCGGAACGAAGATGTCGGTCTCGACGCCGTTGGGCACGACGTGAACCCGCTCCGCCGGTACGCCGCGACGCACGATCTCGGAGCGCATCGACTCGCTCAGAGTGACGACGGCGTCCGCGGCGAGCATGCACCTCGTCTCCGTGTCGAACCGCCGCTGGAACATCTCCGACTGCTCGGCCCAAGAGGCGTCGGACGTCCACAGGGACTCGAAGAAGCCTCGGACCTCGTAGACCAGCGGCAGCCCGGTGGCCTGGGCGACGGCGAGCCCGACGAGAGCGGCCTCATAGCCCCTGGAGCCCGAGTGGACGTGGACGATCTCCGGCTGCTCCCGGGAGACGACTGGCGCGAGCGCGGTCGCCCAGTCATCGAGATAGGCATCCCAGGGCTGGTTCTTCGGGACGTCGTCGCGCTGGAGGCGCAGGTGTCGGATGCCCCGGACGTCCTCCTCGGCCGGCGCTCCGGTGACGCCAACGACGGCGGGGAAGTCCAACGCCGTGACCGCGAGCGGGTCGAGTCCTGCAGCCCTCTGGCCGACCAGGGTGTAGAGGCTTCGCATCGAGTAGCCACTCTGGCGATGCGGCATCGAGATCTTGAGCATGTGGAGCACTCGCCCGGGGACAGGGTGCTCGACAGGGGACAGCGGCACATCGATCGTCGGCGTCCACGTCGCGTCGGTCTCACGCCAGCGGCCGAGTTGAGCGCGCGCCTGCGCCTCCACCTTCGGGTCCGGCCAGGTTGCGAGCTCGAGCTGGGTGGCTCGGCGTTGCAGGCTGATCGCGCCGGCCTTCGCCGCGCTGATGCGCACCTGGCGCACGAAGGCGCGGTCATCGGAGTGGGCCTCGAGGTTCTGCTCGGCCAGTTCGAGAGCCGAACGGTGGTCGCCCGCCTCGCTGAGGGCAGCGAGTGACTGCGTGAGGCCACGAGCCGCGCCGTTCGCATCCGGCTGCCTCCGATCGGCGCCTGTCAGGGAGGCGCGGCGAACGATGCTCTTGACGATCCTCTTCAACGGCACCCGCCCAGACTAGACGTGACCTCACTCCGATGAACCGGCCGACAGCGCAGCACGCGCCAAGTTGAGTGGAATAGACTCAACTTTGGTGAGGTTGGAACCGATGAACCCCGTCCTGCCCAGGAGAACGCATGGATCTGCAGCTGACCACCAAGGCTCAGGAGGCCTTCGCGCAAGCCGCGACGACCGCCGCGGCGAAGCACAACCCGAACATCGAGCCGGCTCACCTGCTGCTCGCGTTGGCAGCCCAGGCCGGCACGACGACTCCTGCACTGCTCGAGAAAGCGGGGTCCTCCGTCGGTGCCGCCACGTCCGCGGCCGAGAAGGCGATCGCGACGCTGCCGCAGGTCACGGGCGGGGCCCAGCAGCCGCAGCTGTCGCGCACCGCGCTCGCCGCGGTCCAGCAGGCGCAGCAGTACATGACCGCGATGGGCGACTCCTATGTCTCCACCGACCACCTGCTCCTCGCCCTCGCACGGAGCGGCCAGTTCGGGCTCGACGCCGATGCGATCGAGCAGGCCATCCCGGAGCTGCGCGGCGGCCGCAACGTCACGTCCGACAACCCCGAGGGGACCTACGAGGCCCTCGCGAAGTACGGCACCGACCTGACGGCCGAGGCCCGCGAGGGCAAGCTCGACCCCGTCATCGGCCGGGACGCCGAGATCCGTCGCGTCGTCCAGGTGCTCAGCCGCCGCACGAAGAACAACCCGGTCCTCATCGGCGAGCCGGGCGTCGGCAAGACGGCCGTCGTCGAGGGGCTCGCCCAGCGGATCGTCGAGGGTGACGTCCCGGAGAGCCTGCGCGACAAGACGCTCTACGCGCTCGACCTCGGTGCCATGCTCGCCGGCGCGAAGTACCGCGGCGAGTTCGAGGAGCGGCTCAAGGCGGTCCTCGAGGAGATCAAGGCGTCCGACGGACAGATCGTCACCTTCATCGACGAGCTCCACACCGTCGTCGGCGCGGGCGCCGGCGGCGAGGGGGCGATGGACGCGGGCAACATGCTCAAGCCGATGCTCGCCCGCGGTGAGCTGCGACTCGTCGGCGCGACGACGCTCGACGAGTACCGCAAGCACATCGAGAAGGACGCCGCCCTCGAGCGCCGCTTCCAGCAGGTCTTCGTCGGGGAGCCCTCGGTCGAGGACACCATCGCCATCCTCCGCGGCCTCAAGGAGCGCTACGAGGCACACCACAAGGTGACCATCGCGGATGCCGCCCTCGTCGCGGCCGCGTCCCTGTCCGACCGTTACATCTCCGGGCGCAAGCTGCCCGACAAGGCCATCGACCTCGTCGACGAGGCGGCATCGCGCCTGCGCATGGAGATCGACAGCTCGCCCGTCGAGATCGACGAGCTCCGTCGCGCCGTCGACCGGCTCAAGATGGAGGAGTTCGCGCTCGAGCAGGAGCACGACGAGGCGTCGCGGGAGCGGCTCGAACGCCTCCGCAAGGACCTCGCCGACCGCTCCGAGGAGCTCGCCGCGCTGACCGCACGGTGGGAGGCGGAGAAGTCCGGCCTCAACGCGGTCGGCGAGCTCAAGGCTCGAGTCGACGACCTGCGCACCCAGGCTGACCGGCTCCAGCGCGAGGGCGACCTCGCCGGCGCGTCGAAGATCCTCTACGGCGACATCCCCACGCTCGAGAAGGAGCTCGCCGCCGCCCAGGAGCGTGAGGCGGCCGCCGTCACGGGTGGGGAGGCGCCGATGGTCAAGGAGGAGGTCGGCGCGGACGACATCGCCGACGTCATCTCGGCCTGGACCGGCATCCCTGCGGGGCGCCTCCTCGAGGGCGAGACCGAGAAGCTGCTCCACATGGAGCAGCACATCGGGGCCCGGCTCATCGGCCAGACCGAGGCCGTGCGCGCGGTGTCCGACGCCGTGCGCCGCACCCGGGCCGGCGTGTCCGACCCCGACCGGCCGACGGGTTCGTTCCTCTTCCTCGGCCCGACCGGTGTCGGCAAGACCGAGCTCGCCAAGAGCCTGGCCGACTTCCTCTTCGACGACGAGCGCGCCATGGTCCGCATCGACATGTCGGAGTACTCCGAACGGCATGCGGTGGCCCGGCTCATCGGCGCGCCTCCGGGGTACGTCGGCTACGAAGAGGGCGGCCAGCTCACCGAGGCGGTCCGGCGCCGGCCCTACTCGGTCGTCCTCCTCGACGAGGTCGAGAAGGCCCACCCGGAGACCTTCGACGTGCTCCTGCAGGTGCTCGACGACGGGCGCCTCACCGACGGGCAGGGCCGGACGGTCGACTTCCGCAACGTCATCCTCGTGATGACCTCGAACCTCGGGTCGCACTACCTCGTCGACCCGCTGCTCAGCCCGGAGCAGAAGCGTGAGGAGGTCCTCGGGATCGTGCGCGCCGCCTTCAAGCCGGAGTTCCTCAACCGGCTCGACGAGATCGTCGTCTTCGACGCGCTGACCCAGGCGGAGCTCGCCGACATCGTCGACCTCCAGGTGCGCTCTTTCGGGACGCGTTTGGCAGATCGGCGGATCACGTTGGAGGTCAAGGACGCCGCCCGCTCGTGGCTGGCTGAGCGCGGCTACGACCCCGCCTATGGCGCACGCCCGTTGCGACGCCTCGTCCAGCGGGAGATCGGCGACCGCCTCGCGCGGGCCCTGCTCGCGGGCGAGGTCCGCGACGGCCAGACCGTCCACGTCGGCGTCGATCCCTCAGGGGACGCGCTCGTCCTCAGCTGACCGCCGAGTGCCCCTCTCACGGGGAGCGAGCTCAGCGGCATACGGCATCCCGTATGCCGCTGGGCTGAGGCCCAGCCGCCCCGACCCGCCGGGTCGCTGGGCTCACCGGGTGAACAGCTCTGCGTCCCAACCGAACCGGCGGGCAGCCTCCACGTTGTCAGGTCGGTCGTCGGTGAACCACACGTCGTGGCGGCCGACGTGGCGGCCGAGGTCGCTCTCGATGATCCTGTGCGCGGCGGCGAACGCAGCGGGATCGGGCTTGGCGATGCCGAGGTCGGCACTGTTGAGCACCCGGTCGAAGAGGGGTGTCAGCCCGAGCAGCTCGAGCTCCTGCGGGATGTAGTCCGTGCCGTTGGTGAAGACGTAGGTGCGGTGACCGTCCTCGCGCAGCGTCCGCAGCCGTTCGACGGTCTCCTCGATGGGGGAGCCGCGGTGAGCCCGCCACTTCTCCATGTGCTCCTTGACCCGGTCCGGCTCGGGAACGGCGGACTCGATCGCGAGGCAGATGGCGGCATACCACTCGTCGAAGGTCTGCTGGCCGGTGATCGTCGGCTCGAGCAGGTCGGGGCGGAAGGCGGTGGCCGCGACCGTGCCCGGAGGGAGGCTCAGGGCCGCCTCGATGACCGGGTTCTGGTCGCCGGGGGCGAAGTCGCGGACGACGCCGTCGAGGTCGAAGACGTAGGCGGCGTGCTCGGTGACTCGTCGGGACACGGCCCGTCAGGTGGTCGGGTCGCCGTCGGTGCGGTCGGTGGTCGTGCGCGGATCGGTGTCGGCGCGCTCCCGCGGTGTCGTGTGCGACCAGTGCGCCGTGCCCTCGGTGACGCTGCCCTCCGCCCGGCCGGCGACGACGTCGGCGACGGACGGGTTGACCTTCTCGCGGTAGGCCTCCTCGAGTCGGGCGACCTCTCGCTCTCTCGCGTCGAGCTCCTGCGCCCACGTGTCGAGGTTGCTCTCGCGGCGCCGGAGGTCCTCGTCGCGCAGGGAGGCCTCCTCGAAGCGGCGTTCCTGCTCGAGCCGGTCGGACTCGGCGGACCGCTCGATCTCGGCGATGCGGGAGGCCTCGCGCTCGTCGCGGCGGACCCGGGCCCGACGGCGCGCCGACGCGGCGACGAGGGCCCAGCCGAGGGCGAAGAGGAGCATGGCGCCGATGCCGATGCCCACGAGCTCCAGGGGCTGCGAGTCGCGGCTGAACCCGAGAGCCTCGAGCTGGACCGTCCCCGTCTCGTCCCGCACGCCGAGGAAGGCGGCTGCGCCGAGACCGGCACCGAGGAGCAAGAGGATGATGCCGAGCAGGACCATGTCAACTCCTTCGTCGCGAGCGGGTCGCTCGTGTGCTGCCTGCTGTCGACCCTAGCCCTACCCAGTCCGCTCGTGCTGCTCGACGGTCGACCAAAAGGACTCCGTTAGCCTGACGCCCATGCGAATCCCGGTGAAGCTCGCCGCCGCCGTCCTCTCCGCGCTCTGTGCGACGGGACTGGCCGCGTGCACGAGCGATGACGACAGCACTCCGGGTCCGACCGAGCCGTCCCCGGCGCAGCGGCTCGCGGCCGCCAAGGCGAAGGTTGACGAGGCGCCGACCGTCCACCTCGAGCTGGCCAGCTCCGACGTGCCCAAGGGCGCGAGCGGCGTCACGTCTGGGGAGGGCTGGGGTGCGCACCCGCCCGCCTTCAAGGGCACCCTCAAGGGGACCTTCTCCGGGATCCCCGCCGACGTGGAGATCGTCTCGGTCGAGGGCGAGGTGTGGGCCAAGCTGCCGCTCATCCCGGGGATGAACAAGATCGACCCGAAGGCCTTCGGTGTCCCCGACCCGGCCACCCTCTTCTCGACTGATCGCGGCCTCTCGTCACTCCTCACGGCGACCGAGAGCCCGGCTGCCGGCGACAAGATCCGCAACGGCGCCGAGGTCCTGACGACGATCAAGGGCACCATCCCCGGCCCGAACGTCGTCGACCTCTTCCTCATCGGTGACCGCAACGGGTCCTTCCAGGCGACCTACGGCCTCACCGACGACGATGAGCTGCGACAGGTCGCGGTCACGGGACCCTTCTTCGGCGCGGGCTCGACCTCGACCTACACGCTCACCCTGGACCAGTACGGCACGCCCGTCACGATCACGAAGCCCTGAGCGAGCTGATCACGGTGCCCGCCCCCCGCCGGCACGCGCTGCTCGCGACGGCCGCTGCCGGTGTCGCCCTCGCGGCGGCCGACACCTATGTCGTCGTCCTCGCCCTCACCGACATGATGGCCGGGGTCGGGATCGGCGTCGACGCCCTGCAGCGGGCGACGCCGATCATCTCCGGCTTCCTCCTCGGCTACATCGCCGTGCTGCCGCTCATCGGACGGCTCTCCGACCTGCTCGACCGGCGGCGCGTGCTGCTCGGCTGCCTCGTCGTCTTCGTCGTCGGCTCGGCGGTCACGGCACTGGCGACGGATCTCGGCGTCCTCGTCGGCGGGCGGGTCCTCCAGGGTGTCGGCGGCGGCGGACTGGTGCCGGCGACGCTGGCCCTCGTCGCGGACCTGTGGCCGCCGCATCGCCGTGGCACACCGCTCGGCGTCGTGGGCGCCGTCCAGGAGCTCGGGTCGGTCCTCGGCCCGGTGCTCGGTGCGGTGATCCTCGCCTGGTCGGGGTGGCGGGCGATCTTCTGGGCCAACGTCGTCGCCGGACTTGTCCTGTATGCCGCTGTGCACGTCCTCGGGTCACGCTCGCTCCCAGCCCTCCCGCAACCCGCCCACTCGAGTGGCCCGGCTGTGCACAGGGCGGGTGTGGAGGGTGGGGCCACTCGAGTGGGGGCGGGGTCGAGTGGCCCGGCTGTGCACAGGGCGGGTGTGGAGGGTGGGGCCACTCGAGTGCTGGCGTGGGTGCTCGCCGTGCTCGGGCTCGGCCTCGGCTGGCTGGCCCTCGCCGCCCCGGACGCCCTCGTCACGGATGTCACGCTGGGCCTGCCGTTCGTGCCGTTCGTGGGAAACTCGCTCCTGCTCACGCCGATCGGGGTCACGGCGTTGGGGCTGCTCGCCCTCCTCGCGGTCGTCACCGGCCCCCGGTGGTGGGCCGTGCTCCGTCGCGTCGACCTCCTCGGCGCCCTGCTCGTCGCGGTCGCCCTCGGCAGCCTCGTGCTCACGTTCGCGTCGTCCGACCCCGAGACAGAGGTCGTCGGGCCGTGGGGCTATGCCCTGCTGCCGCTCGGCGGTGCTGCACTCGTCGCCCTCCTGTGGTGGCATCGCCGCGCAGCCGACCCGCTGATCCCACGGCGCGTCGTGGGCGCACGCGGACTCCGGTCGTTGCTCGTCAGCCTGCTCGTCGGCGCCGCCCTCGTCGCCGTGGTCGTCGACGTCCCGGTGCTGGCCCGGCTGACCGACAGCTACGACGAGACCGGCGCGGCGCTCGTCCTCGTCCGGTTCCTCCTCGCCGTGCCGGTCGGCGCCCTCCTCGGCGGGTGGTCGTTGCACCGACTGGGCGACGGGGTCGTGGCCGGGGTCGGCCTCCTCCTCGCCGCAGCGGGGATGCTCGTCATGTCGCGGTGGACCCTCGAGTCCATCGAGGACACCGTCCCGGCGACTGCCGCACTCGTCGTCGTGGGCTTCGGGCTGGGGCTCGCCCTGGCGCCGGTCAACAACGCCGCGCTCGCCGACTCACCCGGCCACGCCCACGGTGTCGCGAGCTCGTTGGTCGTCGTCGCCCGGATGATCGGGATGGTCGTCGGTCTCGCGCTGCTCACGTCGATCGGGCTCACCCGGTACTTCGAGGCGGTTCGCCAGCTGCCGGACCCTTTCGACACCGAGGCCCTTGTGGCCGCCGGCGTGGTCCAGGTCCAGACTGTCTTCCTCGGCGGTGCGGTTGCCGCGCTCCTCGGCGGCCTCGTGGCCTTCACCCTCGGCAGTCGTCGCGTGGCGATCGACGTTCCCGACGAGCCGCGGTTCGTCGGACTCTGACACGCACAGACCTGGACCCTGCCAGACCAGAGGTGCACACTCCTCGACCCGCAGACGACAACCTGATCGGTTGGGGTGGGGGCGGGGCGGCAGATCCGAGGGGCGGCGGCGGGATCCAGCAGCGTCAGAGGAGGCTGCGGATGGCGTCGACCACGGTGTCCGTCGCCTCGTAGGTCAGCATGTGCCCCGCGCCCGGGATCTCCTTGAGCGTCGCGTGGGGCAGCCCCTCGCCGATGGCGTGCGAGAGTGCAGGGGGCGTCAGCTTGTCGCGACTGCCGACGAGAACGGTCACCGGGACGTCCTCGAGCGCGGCGAACGCAGTGCGGACGTCCAGCCGCGAGATCGCGCCGTAGAACGCGCCGATCGTGGTCAACGGCGTGTGCGCCACCTGCCAGACCGTGTCCTTCACATGTCGCGGGTCGGCGACGTCGCCGAAGAGGAAGGCCCGCTGGGAGCGCGGGCGGATCACCGGGCCGCCGATGACGGGAAGACCGCGGGCGAGGAGCCGCATGAGGCGGGTCTCACCCGGGCGAGCGCCCATCGGGATCGCGTGGGATGCGGTGGACACGAGGGCAACCCCGCGGACGCGTGCCTTGACCACGGAAGGGAACTGGGCGGCATACGACAGGACGGTCATCCCGCCCATGGAGTGCCCGCCGAGCACGAGCGGCGACTCGGCGGGGACGACGGTGTCGACCACGGTCGCGAGGTCACGTCCGAGGTGGTCGATCGAGATCGTGCGGGCCTCTTTGCGCACCAAGGCTTTCCGAGAGCCACCGTGCCCGCGTTGGTCCCAGCTGACGATGCGCACGGGATCGTCGGCCAGCGCCTCGACGACGGGGGTCCACGTGCGGTGACTCAGCGTCCAGCCGTGTGCGAGCACCAGCGTGGGGGTCTCCGGGCCGGCGCCGACCGGCGTGTGCACGTAGACGGCGAGGACGACGCCGTCAGGTGTGGTGATTCGGCGGCTCTCGTGACGCACCGGTCAGTCCTCGATCTCGACGACGACGGGCGCGTGGTCGCTCGCGCCCTTGCCCTTGCGGGCCTCGCGGTCGATGGCGGCCCCGGTGACCCGGGCCGCCAGCGCCGGGGAGCAGAGCGCGAAGTCGATCCGCATCCCGCGGCCCTTCTGGAAGCGCAGCTGTGTGTAGTCCCAGTACGTGTAGACGCCGGGACCGGGCGCATGGGGGCGGACCACGTCGGAGTACCCCGCGTCGACGACATCCTGGAAGGCGGCCCTTTCCTGCGGCGAGGTGTGGGTGCGTCCCTCGTAGTACGCCACGCTCCACACGTCCTCGTCTCGCGGCGCGATGTTCCAGTCACCGAGCAGCGCGATCTGCGCAGTCGGGTCGTCGGCCAGCCAGGCCCGCCCGGCGTCGGCGAGGGCGTGCAGCCAGTCGATCTTGTAGAGCAGGTGGGGGTCCTCGAGCGTTCGGCCGTTGGGGATGTAGAGCGACCAGACGCGGACGCCGCGACAGGTGGCGCCGATAGCTCGCGCCTCCGCGGCGACGGGGTCGCCCCAGCCGGGCATGCCGTCGAAGCCGACCTGCACGTCCTCGATTCCCACGCGCGACACGACGGCGACGCCGTTCCACTGGGACAGCCCGTGGTGGGCCACCTCGTAGCCGAGTTCCCGGAACCGGTCGTGGGGGAACTGGTCCTCGCGTGCCTTGGTCTCCTGCATGGCGAGCACGTCGACGTCGGAACGGGCCAGCCAGTCGGCTACTCGGTCGATCCGGGAGCGAATGGAGTTGACGTTCCAGGTGGCGATACGCACGGTTCCCCACCCTAACCAGAGGTGCCCCGGGTCGCCCCGGCCCGTGTGTCAGGGATCATGGAGCATGCTCAACGACCGGCTCACGACCGTCCACCACCTCGGCCTCGTCTTCGACGTCACGGACGGGGGCCCGGCGGACGGCACGCCGGTGGTCCTCCTCCACGGCTTCCCCGCGGACCGGACGAGCTGGGACCCCATCAGCGAGCGGCTCCATGCTGCTGGGATGCGGACCTATGCGCCCGACCAGCGGGGGTACAGCCGCGGGGCCACCCCTCCGGGCACGGCGGCCTACCGGCTCGAGCACCTCGTGGGCGACGTCATCGCCCTCATCGACGCCACCGGGCACGAGAAGGTCCACCTCGTGGGGCACGACTGGGGAGGCGCCATCTCCTGGCTCACCGCCGGCAACCACCCGCACCGCGTCGCCTCCGTGACGGTGCTGTCGACGCCTCACCCCGCGGCGCTGTCGCGGGCCCTCAAGACGCCGGGCCAGCTGCGCCGGTCGTGGTACATGGCCCTCTTCCAGGTCCCCGCGCTCCCGGAGCGGGTCGTCGCGGCCGGGTTCCGCTCCCTCATGGTGGGGACCGGCCTGCCGCTCGAGGACGCCGAGCGCTACGCCGCTCGCCTGGCGACACCCGCGGCGCTCCGTGGGCCGATCAGCTGGTACCGCGCGACGCGGTCCTCACACGTCCGGGCCCGCCGCGTCACGGTGCCCGCCACCTACGTCTGGGGTTCGCGGGACGCGGCCCTGGGGCGGCGCGCGGCAGAGCTGACCAGGGACCACGTGACCGGCCCCTACGAGTTCGTCGAGCTCGACGCCACGCACTGGTTGCCGGAGACGCGCCCCGACGAGTGCGCGGCGGCGATCGTCCGCCGGGTGGAGAGCACCGGCTGACGCCGCGCCACGCCTAGGGTGAGCCTCATGACCTCCCGCCCCGTCGCGCTCGTCACCGGCGCCACTGCCGGCATCGGCCGTGAGTTCGCCACCCAGCTCGCCCAGCGGGGGCACGACCTCGTCCTCGTCGCGCGCGACCGGGCGCGGCTCGAGGGTGTGGCTGCCGAGCTCAGGACGACGTATGCCGCTGAGTCCGAGGTCCTCGTCGCCGACCTCTCCGACCGGCTGGCTCTCCAGGCGGTCGCGGACCGGCTGGGCGACGCAGACCGTCCCGTCGACGTGCTCGTGAACAACGCCGGCTTCGCGCTGCGCCGCAGCTTCCTGCGCAACGAGGTCGCAGACGAGGAGGCGGCCCTCGACGTGTTCGTCCGAGCTGTGCTCGTCCTCTCCCACGCCGCGGGCCGGGCCATGCGCGGGCGGGGCAGGGGCAGGATCATCAATGTCTCGTCCGTGGCAGGCTTCCTCGCGTCGGGGTCCTACTCGGCCGCCAAGGCCTGGGTGACGGCGTTCAGCGAAGGCCTCGCGGCGGAGCTGGAGGGCTCCGGTGTCACCGTGACTGCGCTCTGCCCGGGTTTCACCCACACCGAGATCCAGGAGCGGGCGGGGCTGTCCAAGCGGGGACCTGACTTCATGTGGCTCGACCCCGCCGACCTCGTCGCGGACTGCCTGCGCGACGTCGACAAGGGCAGGGTCGTCTCCGTGCCGGGCCTGCAGTACAAGGCGATCGTCGGGCTGCTCGACATCACACCGCGCCCGCTCATCCGCAAGGCAGGGCAGATCTCACGCCGCCGCAGCCGACGTCGGTAGGAGCGGCGGGACCGTGGCGCCGGGAGCGAGCCCAGCGGCATACGATGACGCCTTGTGACCCAGCCCCGGACCGACGTCGCCACCGCCCGCACCCGACTGCTCGAGCTCATCAGGGAGCGCGCCATCGTCCACGGGCGCGTCACGCTCAGCTCGGGCCGGGAGGCCGACTACTACGTCGACCTGAGGCGGATCTCGCTCGACGGGGAGGCGGCCCCGCTCGTCGGGATCGTCATGCGAGACCTGGCCAGCGACCTCGACTACGACGCGGTCGGCGGGCTCACCCTCGGTGCGGACCCGGTGGCCACCGCGATGCTGCATGCCGCGGCGGCAGCGGGGGAGCGGCTCGACGCCTTCGTCGTGCGCAAGGCGGGCAAGGCGCACGGCCTCCAGCAGCGCATCGAGGGCCCGTCGATCCACGGCCGCAACGTGCTCGTCGTCGAGGACACGACGACGACGGGCAACTCGCCGCTCGAGGCCGTCCAGGCGGTGCGCGACGCGGGAGCCACACCGGTCGCCGTGGCGACGATCGCGGACCGTGCGACGGGCGCGGGGGAGCGGATCCGCCGCGAGGCCGGGGTCGACTACCGCTTCGCGTACTCACTCGAGGACCTCGGCCTGGCCTGACGAGTCGCCGAGCTGGACCGGGTAGCCCCGACGCAGTGCCTCCACCGTGGACGGAGGAGTCACGAGGGTCGCCGTCCCGGACCGGGGCCGGGACACCTGCTCGCCATAGCTGTTGTCCGGCCGCCACACCGTGAGGTGGTCGGTCCGCACCAGGGCCGGCCCGGCATCGACGAGCACGAAGCTGCCCTCCGGCAGGTCCTGCCACCGTGCGGTGTGCAGCCGCCGGGTGCGGTGGCGCCTGTCCCAGCGCTCCTCGTGGAGCAGCCGGTCGAGCTCGGGTGCGAGCAGGCGAGGGGTGCCGAGGCCTGCGGCGACGAGGCCGCGGAACCGCGTGTAGTCCGGGCGACGGCACTCGGCGCAGGGCCGGTGACCGGCGGCGAGGGCAACCGCCTCGTCGAGGAAGAAGAGCGGCGTGTAGTGGCCCGGCTCCCACTGGGCGGCGCGCCGATCCCGGAACGTCAGCCGGCAGGTGATCCACGCCCGGGTCTGGTGGTTGCGCACGACCTCGCGCGTGTCCCGTCCCTCGTGGAGACGGCCGCGGTTGCCCATCCACGCGCCTCGCCCTGGGGCGGCGATGACCTCACCGAGCGGGCTGACCCGGTTGCGAGCGGGACCGCGCGTCCCCGAGCCCGCGGTCACTCGAGCACCTCCAGGCGGATCTCCACCGGGTCACCCGCCTCGAGGTCGTGCGCGGTCCGAACCTTCCTCTTCACGGGCAGCACGTAGCTGCCGCTCCCCGAGTCCGGGAAGACCGACGTGTCCCAGACGGTCGCGGGACCGGGACCCTCGACGTGGACCCGGACGCGGACCGAGCCGAAGCCCCGCGGCGGGCGCGGCCGCTCCCGGACGAGCGTCGACGCCTCCTCGGGGAGGGTCACGAAGAACCAGCCGTCCTGCGCCTTCCAGCGCCACAGCTCAGCGGTGAACCGGCACGACTCCATGGCCTGAGGCTAGGGCCGGGCACCGACAGGCCCTCGGTCCCGTTGCATCGGCCCGGCCGGACTAGGATCGAACCACTGACCACTGACCAGGGGAGCGCTCATGCCCACCGTCGTCTGGATCCTGCTCGGACTCGTCGTCATCCTCGCCATCTGGGGTGTCACGGCATACAACGGCCTCATCGCCCTGCGCAACAAGGTGGAGGAGGGGTGGCGCCAGATCGACGTCGAGCTCAAGCGCCGGCACGACCTCATCCCCAACCTCGTGGAGACGGTCAAGGGCTACGCGACACATGAGCGCGGCACGCTCGAGGAGGTCATGCAGGCCCGCTCGGCCGCGATGGCGGGCGGCCAGTCGCCGGCCCAGGCGGCCCAGTCCGAGGGGATGCTGAGCCAGGCGCTCGGCCGGCTCATCGCCGTGAGCGAGGCCTACCCGGACCTCAAGGCCAACCAGAACTTCCAGGCGCTGCAGACCGAGCTGACGAGCACCGAGGACCGTATCGCCAGCTCGCGGCGCTACTACAACGCGCTCGTGCGGGACCTCAACACGAAGGTCGAGTCGCTGCCGACGAACGTCATCGCCAACATGGCCGGCATCAAGCGCGCCGAGTACTTCGAGACGTCCGCGGTCGAGGCCCAGGTGCCCAACGTCAGCTTCGGCAACCAGGCCCCGGGGACCTTCGGAAACGCCCCGACACCTCCCGTCGTCGGCGGACCGTCGACCCAGCCGGGCTCGGTGACCGGGCCGACGACGCAGCCGGGCCAGAGCCAGAGCGCCAGCGGGCTCCCGCAGGCTCAGGCCCCTGACCCGACGGTGGACCGCCACACGTCGAACGACTGATCCATCGCCCGGGCCAAGGGGCTGCCTGTCATGGCAAGGCGATTCACCGTTCCGGGCATCGACGAGCTCGCGAGCCGGATCCCACTCGACCGGTTCAAGCCGCCAGTGAACCTCCAGGTGAGGCGCCCCCCGGGGATGCCACCGAAGGTTCCGCCGTGGTTCTTCCGCGAGATCGCCTACTTCTCCTATGCCATCCCCATCGGCGGGCCGGTCGACGGGGAGACCACCACGCAGGAGGACATCTTCACGGTGTCGGTCCTCACCGGTGCGGTCCGGCGGATCACCGACGACCGCTCCCTGCCGATGATGAAGAGCGACCGCGACCCGGCCTGGTCGCCGTCGCGCACCTCGCTCGCGATCCACACCGGGACCGACAGTGGCGACCCCGTGCGGATCGTCGTGATCGACCGCGCCAGTGGGTCCGTGATCCAGGACCTCGTGCCCGGGCACAGCCCGGAGTGGCTCGACGCCGGGACGATCCTCTTCCTCGACGTCGTCGACGCCGGGACGGACGCCGCCCGGGCAGACGTCTTCTGCGTCGACACCGCCACGCGCTCGGTCAGCCGGATCACCGATGTCGGCGTGGGCGGCACCATCGGGAGCCTGTCCTGGCACCACAGCGCCGGGCTCGCCCTGGGCTACGCGGAGGAGGGCGGGTCCAGCCCGCGGTACTCCATCGCGGTCATCCCCGCGGCAGCGGTCGGCATGGCCCGCTCGTCCGGCACGCCCGTTCCCCGAGCGGGCCTCACCTTCGTCACCCCGGCGGTGACCCGCGCCGCGACGCCCGACTGGTCCCCCAGCGGCGACCGCATCGCGGTGTCGACCTGGACCGACGGGTCCCCGAGCCGCGTCGGGGTCCTCTCCGTGGCCACGGGTTCACTCGACCTCGTGCCCGGCCCGAGCGCTGCGGAGCCCGGACTGGGCGACTCGGGCCCGGTCTTCTCCCGAGACGGGCGCCTCCTCGCCTTCACGCGGGGACAGGAGGACGAGTGGTCCGAGATCTGGCTGCACACCATCGCCTCTGGTCGCAACCGCCAGCTCACCGACGACCTCCGGACCCGCTTCAAGGGCGCCCTCGACTGGTGATCGTCCGCAGGTGACCGTCGCGGGAATCGCATCCCACCGTGTCCCGTTTCACGGGAATGACCGATGACGAGGCCCTGGACGCCTACTCCAGCATCGTCACGAGCGTGGCCGCGCACCTGACCCCGCGCGTCGCGTCGGTGCGCACACGCCGTGGAGCCGGGTCCGCAGTCGTTCTCAGCGACGAGGGGCACCTGATCACCAACGCCCACGTCGTCGGGGAGGCGAGCCGGGGCGAGGTCGCCTTCGGGGACGGCACGGCCGGTCCCTTCGCCGTGGTGGGCCGCGACCCGCTGTCCGACCTCGCGATCATCCGGACCGGCGTCGACGTCCCGGTCGCGCCGGAGTTCGGCGACGCAGATCGGCTCCTCGTCGGCTCGCTCGTCGTCGCCGTGGGCAACCCTCTCGGTCTCGAGGGCAGCGTCACCGCAGGAGTGGTCAGTGCGCTCGGCCGGTCCCTGCCCGCCCGCGGCCGCACCGCGAGCCGGCTCATCGAGGACGTCATCCAGACCGATGCCGCGCTCAACCCCGGCAACTCCGGCGGGGCGCTCGCGGACGCCCGGGGCCGCGTCGTCGGGATCAACACCGCGGTCGCGGGAATCGGCGTGGGCCTCGCGGTGCCGGTCAACGCGACGACGCGCCGCATCCTCCGGGCCCTGCGAGAGGACGGTCGGGTGCGCCGGGCCTACCTCGGCCTCGTCAGCGTGCCCACCCCACTCGACGAGGCGTCGGTCGAGCGGACCGGGCGGCGTCAGGCCCTCCGGGTGGCCGAGGTCGTCTCCGGCAGCCCGGCCGCGGCGAGCGGCATCCGGCCGGGCGATCTCATCGTCGCGGTCGACGGCACTCCGGTCACCGACGCCCAGTCGCTCCAGCGGCTGATGTTCGAGGACGCGATCGGGCGGCGCACCGAGGTCACGGTGCTCCGCAACGGCGCGATGGTCGACGTCGTGACGCAGCCCGCGGAGCTCATCGACTGACGGCAGTCTCCCCGACCGCAGCCCCTCCAGCGGCGGGTGGGCTCAGCGGCCGGTCCCCCGGTCACGCCCGGCGTGGTCCCGGTCGTCGCCGTCGGTGATCTCCTCGATGATGTCCTCCGCGGCCTCGCCGATCTCGTGCACGATGGCGGTCGTCTCGCGGCGGTGCTTGAGGTACTCGAAGACCATCGGCAGCACCGACACCCCGATGATGAGCAGGATCGCGATCTCGAGCTTGTCCTGCAGGCCCGGGAACGACCTGCCGAGGAAGTAGCCGACGAGGGTCAGCCCCGCGGCCCACAGCACCGCACCGACCGCGCTCCACGTGAAGAAGCGCCGCCGGTCCATCCGGCTCACTCCGGCGACCACGGTGATGAAGGTGCGCACGATCGGAACGAAGCGGCCGATGACGAGGGCCTTGTTGCCGTGCTTGTCGAAGAAGGCGGTCGTCTGGTCGAAGTACTTCTTCTTGAGGATGCGCCCGTCGCGCTCGTAGAGCGGCGTGCCGATCGCCCGGCCGATCTCGTAGCCGGTGACGTTGCCGGCGAACGCGGCGATGCACAGGGCGACGATGGCGACCCCGAGGTTGATGTCGACCTGGCCCGTCGCGATGAACAGGCCCACGGCGAAGAGGAGGGAGTCGCCCGGCAGGATGGGGAACAGCAGGCCGCACTCGACGAAGACGATCGCGAGGGAGATCCAGAAGAAGGCCTCGCCGTACTGGGCGAGCAGGTAGGCGGGGTCCATCCAGTCTGGGCCCAGCGCGGCGACGGCATGCATGCGGTCAAGGGTAAGGGCCGGGGGCGCCCCGGCAGAATCGGGCGGGCCGGGCCGGGAGCGCCCACTAGCCTGACGCCGTGACGAAGGACGAGCAGGGCGGCCGCGACCTCGGCGCGGGGGGCGTCGGCGTGGGCCCGTGGGAGGGGGCGTGGCCGTCGGGCGACCACTGGGACCCGGAGCTGCTCGAGCACGGGGACCGCCGCAACGTCGTCGACGCCTACCGCTACTGGCGGCTGGAGGCGATCGTGGCCGATCTCGACACTCGGCGCCACGACTTCCACGTCGCTGTCGAGAACTGGGGTCACGACTTCAACATCGGCTCGGTCATCCGCACGGCCAACGCGATGAACGCCAAGGCTTTCCACATCGTCGGTCGGCGCCGCTGGAACCGGCGCGGTGCGATGGTGACCGACCGCTACCAGCACGAGCACCACCATCCTGACCCCGGGTCGCTCGCCGCCTGGGCGCGCGGGGAGGAACTGGCCATCGTCGGGGTCGACAACCTGCCCGGATCCCTGCCGATCGAGACCTATGACCTGCCACGCCGGTGCGTGCTCGTCTTCGGCCAGGAGGGTCCCGGCCTGTCGGCGGGGATGCGCGCGGAGTGCGACGTCGTGCTGCACATCGAGCAGTTCGGGTCGACTCGCTCGATCAACGCAGGCGCGGCCGCCGCCATCGCGATGCACGCGTGGGTGCGTCGCCACGTCTTCGGGCAGGTGCCCTGACGGTCACGGCTGATGCCGTATGCCGCTGGGCTCGCTCCCCGTCGCTGGTGCGGTTTCGGGGTGGTGAGCTCTCAGGCGATCCGGGCCGTCCCTCTGCCTGGCGACGGGACAGGGCGGTGGTCGTTGCCGGCTCAGCCGCTGGACTCCTGGCCGCGCCAGCGCAGCGGGGTCTCGGCGTACTCCTCGAGCACGTGGGCCACGACACCGAAGGAACGCGCCACCTGGAAGACGACCTCCCCGGCTTCGGCAGGCAGACGGAGCGCGCTGAGGGCGACGGCGCTGGCGAGGTCGATGTTGGGCCGGGCCCCCGAGTGGCTCTCGACCACGTCGGCGAGCGCCTCGAACCGGCGGCGGAGGCGACCCGTTCCCCGGCGACGCCACACGGCGTCGAGCACGATCTCGGCCCGGGGATCCCCGGAGGGGTAGAGGAAGTGGCCGAAACCGGGGACGTCCCCGTGCCTGCGCAGTGCAGCGGCCACCGCGTCCGAGGCCGGCGCAGGGTCGTCCAGCAGTGCCCGGGCAGCGATCGGGGCGGCACCGTGCAGGGGCCCGGCCATCGCGGCATACGCGGCGCAGAGGCAGTCGTGCACGCCGGCTCGGGTCGACGCGGCCACCCGCGCGGCGACGGTGGACGCGGTGAGCCCGTGGTCGAGGAGCGAGATGAGAAGGACCCGGACGATGTCGGTGTCGGCGCGGGGCGTCGGCCCGCCGCGCAGGGCGCGCAGCACGAGGACCGGGAGGTCGTCGAGGTCCGCCCTGCGGTCTGCCGTCGGCGACGAGGCGCCCTCTGCCGCCACCGATGATCCCTCGTCGAGGGCGAGGACGGCCTCGAGGACCGAGAGCGCGGCAGTGCGCCTGACGGTCGCCGGACGCACGTCGACCGCAAGGGGGTTGCCTGCGGCGAGCAGTTGCATGGCGACCGGCAGCCGGCGCTCGATCGGGAGGGCCCGGAGTACGGGCCCGAGCGACGGGGGGCCGAGCCGTGGGCCCTCGAGGTCGGCGGGCGAGCAGCCGAGCACGAGTGCCGCCGCCGTCGCGAAGCGGGCGTCACTCACGAGCTGCGCGAGGGCGACGCCGCGATAGGAGAGCTCGCCGCCGGCATGGCTGGTCACTGCCGTCGCGACACCCCGGAACCGGAGCAGTGGCTGCGCACCGCCCGATGGGCGGGTCGTCGATGCGAGGGCATCCACCTCGGCGCGTGCGAAGAGGCTCTCCTGCTGGCCCGGTCGTCGGACGCTCCGGATCAGCCCCCTGCTGACGTACGCGTAGAGAGTCGCCCGCTTCACGCCGAGGCGCTGGGCGGCTTCGCTCGTCGTGATCCACC